>NZ_LFJJ01000269.1 GCF_001189365.1 Candidatus Burkholderia verschuerenii
GCATGCCTCGCCTCACATAACCTCAACTTCCCGAACCGCCCGGTGCGGACCCGCACGCCGGGTGGTGTGGCAGGGTGGTGTGGCAGGGGACCGGCCAGCTTGCTGGCCGCCCCTATGCCGATTTTTTACGCGCAGTTCGGGCATCGGGGCTACCATCGTCGGTTGATCAACCTCCGTTCGCCCGATGAATCAGGAAGTCAACCGTTCGCCGTCGTCACCCTCGCCGGCGCCGCTCGCCGCCGGACGCACGTCGCGGCTGGGCTGGCTGTCGTGGATCGTCGATCCCGTGTCGCAGTGGTCGCAGGATCACTGCCTGATGTTTTCCGCCGCGATCGCGTTTTTCGCGGCGTTTTCGCTCGCGCCGACGCTGGTCATCGTGATCGCCGTGGCGAGCATTTTCTTCGGCGCCGATGCCGTGCAGGGCCGTCTGTTCGATGAAATCAGCGGCGTGGTTGGCGCAGACGCGGCGCACGCGCTGGAGGCGATCGTCGCGAACGCGTGGCATGCCGATATCGCGCGCAGCACGGCGATTCTGTCGCTGGCGGGCGTGCTGGTCGGTGCATCGGCGACGTTTTCGTCGTTGCACAGCGCGCTGAACGTGATCTGGCCGACGCCCGCCGTCAGCACGCGAGAGAGCATCGTGTCGCTGCTGCGCGTGCGCCTGATGTCGTTCGGGCTGGTCATCGGCGCGGGGCTGCTGGTGGGCGCGCTGCTCGTCCTGGATGCGCTCGTCGAAGTGCTCGGTCACTGGGCGCTCGGCGACGGCAATCCGTTCGTCGTGCTGTCGTCGCTGACGCGCCGCGCGATTTCGCTCGGCATGCTGATGCTCGCGTTCACCGTGCTGCTCAAGATTCTGCCGACCACGCGCATGATGTGGCGCGACGCGCTGCTCGGCGCGACCGCCGCCGCGTTGCTGTTCGAATGCGGCAAGCGGCTGTTCTCGCTGTATCTGCAACATGCGGGCACGGCGAATATGTTCGGCGCGGCCGGCTCGCTGGTCATCATTCTGATGTGGCTCTACTACTCGGCGGCGGTGTTTCTGCTCGGCGCAGAACTGGCGGCCACGGCGGCGCGCAAGCGTACGCATCGTCAATCGGGTTGGCGATGATCGGGCGATGGCGTTGCGGCGAGTCCGCGCTTCATGGTAAATACACCGCCCGAGCGCCCGAATTCCGGCGCCAGCGAAATCGATAGGAGCATGTGTTGCGAAGGACCGCGGAAAACAAGCTGAAAGTGGTGGCCGTCAGAGTCGAGCCGGCAATCGAACAGAGATTGCGCGTGCTCGCGGAAGTCACGGGGCGCAAGCAGTCGTTCTTCCTTCCGCGCATGATCGAGGAAGGCATCGAGTCGATGGAAGATATCTGGCTGTCGCCGGAGCAGCGCGAACAGGCCCGCAGCGGCGCATTGCAGCCGCGCCTGCCGTCGGGCGAGACGAACGACCTGTTCAGCGAACTCGACACGCTCGACGACGAATAAACGTCATCCACAAAGAAACAGGCCGCCCGTTTGATGGGGCGGCCTGTTTGCTGCGCTTTAACGACGCATCAAGCGACGCGGCGCAATTCCGCCGGTGGCACCTTCATCAGATGGCGATACTTCGCCACCGTGCGACGCGCGACGATCACGCCCTGATCCGCGAGCATTTTCGCCAGGCTCACGTCGGACAGCGGATCGCGGGTGTTTTCCTTCGAGATCATTTCCTTCAGCAGCGCGCGCACGGCAGCCGCCGAGCACGTACCGCCCGATTTCGTGCTGAGTTCGCGCGGGAAGAAGTGCTTGAATTCGAAGATGCCGCGCGGCGTGGACATATATTTGTTGCCCGTCGCGCGCGAGATGGTCGATTCGTGCAGGCCGAGTTCATCGGCGACATCGCGCAGCACAAGCGGCTTCAGCGCAATTTCGCCGTAGTCGAAGAACGCCTTCTGATGCGACACGATGCATTCGGCCACGCGTTGAATCGTCGTGAAACGCTGCTGCGCGTTGCGGATCAGCCAGCGCGCTTCCTGCAACTGCTGCGCGAGCGGCGAACGGCTCGCGCCGGCCGATTGCGCGAACAATTCCGCGTACATGCGATGAATCTGCGCGCGCGGCAGCACGGCCGGGTTGATCGTCACAACCCACTGACGCTTGGCCTGACGCACGATCACATCCGGCACGACGTAGTTGTCTTCGCTCTGGCCGTAGTTCTCGCCCGGTTTCGGATCGAGCTTGCGCACGAGCGCGCACGCGACGCGCAGTTCGTCCGCGCTGCAACCGATCTTCTTCTGCAACTCGGCCTGTTCGCGGCGAGCCAGCCGTTCGAGATGATGCACGACGATTTCGCGCGCGACATCGCGGCCCGGCGTGTCTTCGGGCATGGCGTCGAGTTGCAGCGTCAGGCATTCAGACAGATTGCGTGCGCCGACGCCCGGTTTGTCGAGCGACTGCACGAGTCTCAGCGCGATGCAGAGCTCGTCTTCGTCCAGCGCAGGCTCGATATCGACGACGTTGGCGAGTTCGCCGAGTTCCTGGCGAAGGTAGCCGTCGTCATCGAGCGCTTCGATGATCAGTTGCGCGATCGCGCGATCGCGTTCGTTGAGTTGATACAGACGCAGCGCATCGTGCAGCGTCTCGTGCAGCGACGGTTCGATGCGAACCCAGTCGGCCGGATCGGAGCCTTCGCCGTCGCCGTTGTTGCGCGACGCGCTGCCGCGGCCGAACGGGTCGGAGGAGAACTCGCTGATGGAATCGTCGCGCGAGCCGGAATCGGCGCTCTGGTTGCTTTCCATGCTGGTTTCGGACGCGAGTGGGGCTTCGGTGGCGCCATCGGCTGCATTGGTGAGCGAGGTGTCGCTCATCGAGTTGCCGTTATCGGCGCTGAGTGCGTTGTCCTCGGTTTGCGACTCGTCGTATTCGAGGAACGGGTTGGTATCGAGCGCGTTGCGCAGTTCCTGTTGAAACTCCAGCGAGGAGAGTTGCAGCAGGCGCACCGACTGCTGAAGACGCGGCGTCAGCGCGAGACTTTGCTTGGTGCGGAGTTCGAGTGAAGGCGGCATTGCGAGCGAATCCTCGATTGTTTTAGGCGTGATAGACGTTGCGTGAACACTGTAAAGCAACGGTCATGCCAACCAGCGTCAATGCCACGTCGCGTCTACGTTTCTCATTTACATATGCGGGGCGACCCGCAGCTTCGCACGGCCGTTTTCGCGCACTTTTTACACTCACTCAGACAAAAGCGCCGCGTGTTTCAAACTACGCGCCGATCGTGCCGCCGGGCCTCGCGCGGGGCGTGTTTTTCGTTCGCGAAAATGGCGCAATTGCCTGATTCGAGGCGCATTTTTGACTTCTCGCGTGCGGCGTTCGGCAGCGCACATGGCCGGTTCGGCACGCAAGTTGCTGTAGGAGGGCACGATCCGCGCATTCGGCGCGGACGGGCTCGTAAGCTGACACATCAAATCAATCGATGAGAACGTCAACGAGCAACACACGGGGCGCCCGCAGATCCCCAGACATGGATGGGGCGCGCAGACGAAAATCGAAAAGGAGCAAGAGCCATGAAGACGACTCAATTTCTCAAAGCAGCCGGCGGTATCGCATGTGTCGTGTTCGCGTTGAACGTGAACGCACAGACCGCATCGACCACGTCGTCGGGCAGCACCGATACGTCAGTCGGCCAGAAGGTCGACGACAGCGCGGTGACCGCCAAGGTGAAGGCCGAGCTACTCAGCGCGAAGGACGTGAGTTCGACGCATATCCACGTCAAGACGAAGCAGGGCGTCGTGTGGCTGACGGGCACGGTGCCGTCGTCGGCGGACAAGACGGCCGCGGAAGAGACCGTGAAGAACGTGTCGGGTGTTGCATCCGTGAAGAACCGCCTGAAAATTGCCGCCAAGTAAGCCGCGAATAATAGCATAGTTGGCAAGCTCGCCCGCCGTCAAGGCGCGGCGGGCGCGGTTGTAAGCCGCTTGAAATCGTTTTAAGACGGCTTATACCGTCTGGAGCCCGCGCCGGGTTCGAGCTTTCGCACTTCGTTGAGCGAAGGATCGGGTCCCGAGCGCGGGTTTGCGCATCAGCCTCACCGTAACACTCGCAGCAGCTTCGACCTTCAAAACGATAGTACGGTCACGGCCGTTACTGACAGGTGGTTCGCACAGGGCGCACGTCGTGGCGCTCGCGCGGCCGCCATAAAAGGAGCTCTTCATGAAGACGAAAAAGATGGCAGTGATCGGCGCGCTCGCGCTGGCTTTCACGACGACGGCTTTCGCACAGGCAGCGTCGGACGCAACGACCACCACGACGAAGAAGCAGAAGGGCACCAACCTGCATCAGCAGAACAAGGCGCACAAGCTGAAGGGCGCATCGGCGGCGGCTGCGGCTTCGTCGATGGGCACCAACGACAAGGGCCAGCCGCCAGCCGCAGTAACGGATATCAGCTCCAGTCGCAACAACGGCCGCGTTTGCGGCCGTTGTCGTTTCAGCGGAGCGATCGACTACGACTTCGCCGCCGCGTACTGATCGCGCAGATCGCGGATGCGATCGTGATTCTCCAGCACGCCCTGATACTGCCGCTCGACGATCGCGCGGATATCGGCCGGCAGATCCTTGTCCAGCGCCTGACGATAGTTCTTCTTCGCGGCATCCTCGCCGCGCTCGCATTCCGCCAGCACCGCATGATCGCTATGACCGGTAACGGTCGATTTCACGTCGACCCAGCCGCGATGCAGCGCGCCCGTCACCGACCCGCCGGTTTCGGGTTTGCCGCCTAGCCGCTGCACGAGTTCCGGCAGTTCGCGCGCGCCCTTCGAACAGGCTTCGGCGCGGTTCTGGAACAGCAACTTGAGGCTTGGATCACGCGTGTCCTCGGCCGCCTTGAGGAACCCCTTTTCCCCGTCCTTCGAGGTTTCGACCAGATCGTTGAGTACCGATACGACGTTCGTGCTCATGTAACACCTCCCTTGTGTTTTGCCTATGCAATGTGCTGCTTCCCGGCGGGATGCGGCATGCCTTCTGGTAGCGCATGCGCTGTGCCTGCGATGTGGCGGCATGTGGCTTGCTACGATGCACTCACTACAGCGTGCGGTCCTATGAGGCTGCGCGCAGCTTTGTCGGCAACTGGAGAGATTTTTATGAAGGCATTTTTCGCTAATCGCGAGTTTTTGGTGTTGGTGGCGGTTGTTGCTTCTGCGGTTTCTTTGTATGTGCGGCAGGAGGTGGTGCCTTTGCCTGCTGCTTCGGCTGTTGTGCCTTCTCATGCGCAGTTTGGGCGGATGTGTGCGCCTTCTTCTTCTTCTTCTTCTAGCTCTGTTTCTAGCGATAGCGCGCGTCCTTTGCCTGCTGATTGTGAATTGCACCGGTCGGTGCCTGAGGGTTTGGCGATTAAGAGCTGGGTTTGAGTTTGCGTTGTCGTTCATGTTTATTCAGTAGCCGCCTCCCCGGCGGTGGGGTTACTTTCTTTGCGGCGGCAAAGAAAGTAACCAAAGAAAGCCGCTTGCCGATCCTAAGCACCTTCTTGAGCGGCCGCGGCACAGGACTTTAGACTTGGCACAGCAGTAGCGAGCGTCTTCACGGTACGT
>NZ_LFJJ01000270.1 GCF_001189365.1 Candidatus Burkholderia verschuerenii
TACCCGGAACAATGGACTCCAGTCGTCCCCATATCTCATCGGTCAGCAACATTCGACTCATCTTGATCGCTTACGCAAAAGATGAGATGTAAACACATTTCTTCAAATGTGAACAGAGCCTAGCAAACCACGACGGCGCGCGCGTTCCGACGCGCCGACTGCCGGTGCAGGTCGGATTCGACTTATAATCCACCGCATTACCCTAATTACCGATCATGTCGTCCACTGCCACTTCATCTCCCAACGCCGCCGCGCTGCTCGCCCCGATTGCAGAGGACATGCAGCAGGTCAATCGCATCATTCGGCAGCGCCTGGCATCAGAAGTGATGCTCATCAACCAGATTTCCGAGTACATCATCGGCGCGGGCGGCAAGCGGCTGCGTCCGGCGCTGCTGCTGCTGGTTTCGGGCGCTTTGGGCGAGACGACCGGCCATCGCCACGAACTCGCGGCGGTGGTGGAATTCATCCACACGGCAACCTTGCTGCACGACGATGTCGTGGACGAATCCGATCTGCGTCGCGGCCGCAAGACCGCCAACGCGCTGTTCGGCAACGCGGCGAGCGTGCTGGTCGGCGATTTTCTCTACTCGCGCTCGTTCGAGATGATGGTGAGCGTCGGCAAGATGCGCGTGATGGAGATTCTTTCCGTCGCGACCAACATCATTTCCGAAGGCGAAGTGCTGCAGTTGCTGAACATGCACGATCCGGACGTCGACGAAGCGCGTTACATGCAGGTGATCCGCTACAAGACGGCCAAGCTGTTCGAAGCGGCCGCGCAACTCGGCGCGGTGCTGGCGGGGTCGGATGCGCGCACGGAAGCGGCGGCGGCGGAATTCGGCCGGCGCATCGGCACGGCGTTCCAGATCATGGACGACTGGCTCGATTACACCGGCACGCCGGAATCGATGGGCAAGAATGCCGGCGACGATCTGCGCGAAGGCAAGCCGACCTTGCCGCTCATCTATCTGATGGAGCACGGCACGCCGGAACAGGCGGCGCTCGCACGCGAAGCGATCGAACAAGGCGGCACGGATCGTTTCGACACGATCTTCCACGCCATCACGACGTCCAGCGCGCTGGATCACACGCTGGAATGCGCACGCAAAGAGGCTCAGGCAGCGGCAAATGCGATTTCTTCATTTGCCGATTCCATTTTCAAAGAGAGCCTGCTAAAATTATGTTCTTACTCGACGTCGCGGCAGTCTTGAAAGAGACTAAAGCAACGCAGAGGTCCAAATTCGGGGTGTAGCTTAGCCTGGTAGAGCGCTACGTTCGGGACGTAGAGGCCGGAGGTTCGAATCCTCTCACCCCGACCAGATTTTCTTAGAAGGATCAACGACTTATCGATCCTCTTCTAACTCACTGTTCATGTCGAGTTAGAGTAAATATCCCTTCTGGTTGTCCCAAGAATGTCCCGTCAGTTGACGGGACTTTTTCTTTTGTACTATCTTCTCATGTCGGCATTCATGCGCGCCTAACGCTTCGGTGGTGGCTTGGATGTTCGATTCTCTATCGTGAGTGCGCAAGGATCGGTCGGAACCACTGGCGGCTACCAGTCTCCGACCTGTAGCAGAACCGTCTAGGAGCACCTTTTAAAAGGTATCTCTAATGAATGGTTTTGCTCGTCTCAAGAATGACGCCTCCCGGCGCGTCATCTTCATCGAAGAGCTTTCCGAGCTGATTGGGAAAGCACCGACAACCATCCGTACTTGTGCGACGAACGCGAAGTACCTGCATCTCATCCCCCGCCCTTTTAAGATGCCGCATAGCCGTCGGCTGTGCTGGTACGAACATGAGGTTCTCGCGTGGATTGACGCCAGCCGAGAGCCACCGCCTCCGGCCGCTCGACCCCACGCGGCCGCCCGACAAAGGCCCAGCAATTGGCTTGGCAACGCCAACCCGGATCGCGGTCGTCGACCGAGGGGACGCGATGAAGGTCGGCGTCCTGATCGATCCCGCAGCATAGCGTGCTGGCTTTGAGGCCGGCGAAAACGGCAGAGCCATGACGCCCTGCCCTGCCAACCTTGACGCCTTCTCCTATTTTTCGGGCTGGATCGAGGAAGACGCGAAGCGTCGAGGTTACGACTACAGCGCGGGGGCCAAGCGATGAACATTTCGCAACGCGAATATACGCCCTGCTCGCAAGAGACCCGCAAACCGCGCCATGCTCAAAATGTCCTGAGCACTGACATGTGGTCGCGAATACAAGAGCGGGCGGCACGCGAGCTCTCGCGGCCTCGCCAAATGTTCCTGCCCGGCCTAGAACCGACGATGCGGGCAATGCCGAACCACATCGCCCGAAGCAGCCTGTTCGCCCCTCTGTCGAAAACCCACCAGCGACGCTTTCTCAACGACCACATCCTAATCAGCCGCCGCGACGTGGTGATCAGGTTTAGAGGCATCCAACTCGACGAAAGCCAGGCCGACGTCTGGATGCAGCTCATGCATATCGCGTCGACCTCCCCATTAGGCGAGCCGTTCGATGTGCGCAGCGCATCGATACTCGAAGCGATGGGCCGACAGATCGGCGGAGCCGAGTATCGGTGGCTTCGGCGAGCCGTGGAGGCGCTCTACACGGCCACATTGATCATCGACGTCGTCAACAAGTACCGCATTGGCGACGGCGATTCCGATGGTGACGGAATACGAATGATCGATCGATTCAGATACGACGCATCGAGGAAGCAATACACATTCGTAATCGACCCTCGATGGGTCGCCATGTATGGCAACCAGGAATTCGCGCGCATCGATTGGGAAAAGCGGCTAGCAATCAAGCGAGGCCAAGACATGGCCAAAACGTTGCAGCGCCTCGTCGCTACTTCTGCCGACAAGGTACAGCGATACGGCCTCGATTTGCTCAAGGAGAAGCTTCAATACACGAGTCCCCTGCGCAAGTTCCGAAGTGCTTTGTGCGCCGCGCTGACGGAGCTGGAGCGCGTTGAAGTCATTGCCGCCGCGCACATCGGGACCAGCACACGTGGCTCGGAGCAAGCGGTCTGGACCAAGTTATAGCCATGCGCGCCTCCGCCCTCTGCTCGGTTCATCGGATCGTCGCAATTGAGTACATGCGTATGTACGTACATACGCAAACGCGTAAATACAAGGAGTAAAAAATGCCAAGCCCTGATGAAAAAGAAGTCGCCAAGCAACTGGCGCTGAAGCGGTTGTTCCTCTTTCTCGCCCTTTGGGCGCTCTTCGGTATCGTCACCGAGCGACTGTTTCAACCACTTGTGTGGTCGATCCTATTGGTCATCGCGACCGTCCTCGCTTGGTGCTCCGACGAACTTCTGTGGCGCGCACGCCATCCAGACCGGTCGTATATCGACTACTACCGACGGCGGTTCTGGTGGGCTCACATCTTTGATCACGAGATTCGGTTCTGGGAAGCCAAGAGCAATCAACGGGAGGAACAGCAATGAACTGCATCAAGATTACGCGTGCGCTTTTGCTGCTGATCGTCGGCTGCTGGATGTCCATGCCGGCATTCGCCGAAGGTACGACACTCGGCGAGATCACGTAGGCAGCGCAGCGCTCTGGCGACAAATCGCGCCAAGCGCTCGTCACCATCTACGGGAACGTCGTCAACAATCCCCTTGCGACTGGCGGTGCCGGCGGCAGTGACACGATCCTCGCCGGCATCTTCCAAGTCGCGAACGGCGCGCTGCTGGTCATTGGCGCGCTCTTCGCGTGCTACGTGATGTTCCGTAAGGTGTCGCAGACAGCGCACGACGGCACAGTCTACGACCGCGAGAAGCACACGCTGTGGGGGCCGATCCGACTCGTTTGGGGCTTGGCCGCCCTCGTGCCGACCGCGAACGGCTGGTCGCTCGCGCAATTGCTGATGTTGTGGGCTGCAGCGGTGATGGGTGTCGGTGTGGCAAACATGGGCGTCGACGCCGCCGTCACGGCGTTTAATGACGGGAAGGGAATGGTGTTGCAGCCCGTCATGCCCAGCACCAACGAGTTAGCTCATAAGATCTTCGAAATCGAGTTGTGCCGCCACGGAATTAACGCAGGCTTGACTACAGGGTCTAGCGAGGGGGCTCTCCTTCCCGAAAACAGCTATGTGCAAACGCAAGCGACGGATACCGGGTTCGTCCTCGCCAACATGAGCTTCGTGTGCGGCGGTGCCAATGTCGACCCCAACCTCGAATCGCAGCCGAGCTCGACGAGCTGGTTCTCGAGCACGATCGATGTCGCCGAGGTCCGCAGAGCCCACCTCCAAGCCCTCTCCAGCATGGAAAAATCGCTCAGTGAATCCGCGCTACAGTTCGTCAACGCGGTGACGATCCGCAGCACGAGCGGCAACAGCGCACTGCCTGACACCGAAGTCTCAATTCAGGCAGCGGCACAGCAGTACGAAAACACCGTCAACTCGATGGCCGCTACGAAACAGGGCAACATTGGGGAGTTGGCCGGCCAGCTCAGCTCATCCATCAAAGAAGGTGGGTGGTGGACACTCGGTCAGTGGTATCAGACCTTCGCCACGGCCAACACGAAGCTGTCCGATGCTGTAGCCGGTAAGGCAACGACATTCGGCGCATCGATCAGCGGTGATCCCGGCATGATGACCGTCTACACGATGGCCTTCAATGCGTACCAAGCGCAGCAGGGCCGCGCAACGACGACGCACGCTACTTCGCTCGGCACGCAACGACAGGACGACGGCGGTAACATCATCGCGAAGCTGTTTAGCTCGCCAGGGCAAGCGTTGACAGCAGCAATCACCAACATCAACGATAGTGGCGAGTCGCGCGGCCAAATCAACCCGCTCATCAAGATGAAAAACCTGGGCGATCACCTTACTGGCGTCGCCGAAATCGGTCTTGCTGGGTACCTGACCGCCAAGGGGCTCGAGAAGACCAGCGAAAGCTTCAGCATCGCAGGTTTGGCGTCGCGGGCAGCCGACGCCAGTGGTGCGATCAGTTTCATCAAAGGCGCACTGGATGGTGCCGGGCCGATCATCATGATGATCATCATTGCCGCGTTGCTCCTCGGCCTCGGTCTGTCGACCTACCTGCCAGCGGTGCCGTTCATCATCTGGCTCGGCGCAGCCGTGAACTGGCTCGTCGTTGTCGGCGAAGGCGTGATTGCGGCCCCGCTATGGGCAATCACGCATCTCGGCGGGGAAGGTGACGGCCTCGGCCACAAAACCGCTCACGGCTACATCTTCCTCCTAGAAATGACGGTTCGTCCTATCCTTATGGTGATCGGCTTCTTCCTCGGAGGAGCAGGGATCATCGCCGGAGGAACGTTGCTGAACGAAGGCTTCGGCATTGCTCTGGCCAACGCGCAGTTCGACTCGTTGACCGGCATCGGTTCGACTCTGGCGTATTGCACGATTTACTTTTCGATGTGTCTCAACCTCGTGCATAGCTGCTTCAACCTGATCTTCCTAGGTCCTGTTTACATTTAAGAGCGGCCCGAAGGCAGACACGATGGAGACAAAGGTGAGGTAGCTGTGGGCGAGTTTGTCATATCGAGTGGCGACGCGACGAAAATGCTTGATACGCTTAAAG
>NZ_LFJJ01000271.1 GCF_001189365.1 Candidatus Burkholderia verschuerenii
CGCATTCTTCATCCATGGCCTGATCGGCGCTTTGCCGTCAAGCACTCAAGGTAGGAGCCCGGTGCCTAAATTGGGCACGCCGGGATCTGTGCGGGGGGTGTTCAGTAATGGACATCCCTACCGCAATCCCGCAATCGGTTCGACATTTCCCGACGTGCCCCGGCGCGAGCGTCGTGTGGGCAGGTGGCGAATAACCGCGAGCTCAGCTTGTTTGTCGTCGATCAGTCCCTCACCCGTTACAACGTGGTGATCGACAACATTCGTTTTTTTTGCAAATACATGATCACATGTCGGGGTTCGTCGGACGCCTCGATGCGGTGCCCGAAGAGCTTGCATTGCCACCGGGTCGGTAAATGGGCTTTTGAGAGTGGCTTTGATCGATCAATTGAAGGGTCGCGAACCAAACGTTCGTGCTTAACGCATCCGTAAAAGCGCAACCCGCCGACCTCTAGGATCCGCGTGTCGGGTCGGCACGTAGGCTCGGGCCCGCAGATGCCTGATGGACTTTGCAACGCTTCGTCGGCTTTTGCCGGAGAGAGCATGCTCCGCGCACCGGATGAACATGCGCATGATCAAGGACGTTTTCCGCGACTTGAGTTCGACGGCGGTTGCTCGCATCATCGAATCGCCGCGTCGCTTGGCATTTCCAAGGGCGTGGTCACGAAGTACGTCGGACTGGCCGGCGCCGCCGAGCTGGATTGGGCGAGCGACTGTGATATGGGCGATGGCGAGCTCGAGCGATGGCTTCTTGGCAAGCCCACCGGACCCGCAGCCTATGCGCCGCCCGACTACGGTCGCATCCATCAAGAGCTGCGCCGCAAGGGTGTGACGCTGACATTGTTGTGGAGGGAGTGTCAGCCGGAGTTCGCGAATCGGAAGACCTACCGTTACAAGCAGTTCTGGGAACACTAGAAGGCGTTCACGAAACGGCTGAAGCGCTCCATGCGGCAGATCCATTGTGCTGGCGAGAAGTTCGCGATCGACCTCGCCGGTCCGACATTGCCGTTGACCACAGGGCGTCGCGCGCACATCTTCGTGGCCGCTATGGGCGCACGAGCTATCCATTCGCATGCACCAGGCTGGCCGAGAAGATGTAGGACTGGCTAAGTGGTATCGCCGGCGCGCTAACCTGCTACGGCGGCGTTTCACAGCTGATCGTGCCGGACAATCCGCGCGCGATGATTGCCGATCCCGATCCCTATGAGTCTCGCGCGGGCGACACCATGCTGGACTAAGCGCGTCACTGCGGCACCTCATTTCTTCTTGCACGCGTTCATCGTAGGAAGAGGAGTAGGTTTCATATTGCACCTTGTCCATTAGCTGGAGCGGTTACGTGTCACGGCCAGATTGAAATGTCGCTGTGTCACGGCCATACCCGCCGGCATCTTCGATGGCTTAATCCGGCTCGAGCGACGCGTAAGGGGCTGGTTTCGGTCTGCGGCAACTACAGTATAGCGTGCCGGACCGTACACGCAGGCGCACGCTCGACGTTCACAGTCTGGCGGCTCACGAGATCCATATCTACGAGGATGGCGAACTGCTGGCAGTTCATCCCGTGCTAGAGGGTCGACGGCGAACATCGATGCTGCCTGGCCATAGAGGCTCGAGCCAGCGAAGGCAGCAAGCTGCATGTGCCGCCCAGCCACTGCAGGCGTCGCACGCCGGCCACTGACGCTTTATGACCAGATGGCGAGGCGTCTGGCGATGCAGGGAGGCGTGCATGAGCAACGTTCCAACCTTCACCGGCGAGCGGATACGGCGTTACCTTGTTGGCTTTACACCTGAGGTTTCCTTAGATCGACAATCGAACTCCGCCTTTTTGACGTCGAAATGAAAACGTGCGTTATCCGTTAAATGTGTTCGCTTTTCGTGTGTCTGTTTTTAGTCACGCTGAACTAATCTTAATCGCGGCCTTCGCCGTGTCCTTAGCCAGTTCTTCCGCCTATCGCCATGTCGTCGCCATTTCATCGACGCGAGGTCTGGCTATTCAATTAGTCTTGTTTATTTGGATTGCTATCTATTTCTCAACCCGAGACTTTCTATTATGTGGGAATTTCTGATATATCTCAATAATTGAATAGAACCTTTTTAGATGTTTTTCAGCTGTTAGCAGCTAAGGCAATGTAAAGCCGAAACAAGGAGACGATGTTATGTTGAAGCATTTGGGACAGTTTGGCAGGGTGATAATCGGTGCAGCATTGCTATATGGTTTATCAGGTTGCGACGGCGGTTCATCATCGACTGGGTCGACGGTGGCGAAAGCCGCTGAGGCCGTGTCAAAGTCGGCAGCAGGAACGACAGCGGTATCAACGATGGCGTCTGCCACCGTTGTCGACGAACCGTCCGAACTGGAGCCTGAGGCTGTTGCTGCGTCTGTGGAGAAGTCCTTCCCATCTATCTATAAGGTGTTTGACTCAGCAGGCAAGGGTCGACTTCGGGCACCAAGGTCTGCTCCAATGGGCTGAAATGCGTGGAATACCTTTCGTTGCAACGTCTCGGAGGCGCTTATTAAGTCCGAAGTTGACGCAATTGTCTCCTCGGGCCTCCGGGATGCAGGTTTCAAGTACATAAACCTGGACGATTGCTGGATGGGAGGAAGAGATGCAACAGGTCGTCTAATGAGCAATCAGACGACATTTCCGAGTGGCATCAAAGCACTTGCTCACTACGTCCACGGCAAGGGGATGAAACTGGGAATCTATGAAGCAGGCAATACGCAGACGTGCGCAGTGATCTATAACGGCTATCCTGTGGCGCTAGGAGTTGGAAGTGTAAATCACGAGGCACTTGACGCGCAGACATTCGCCGACTGGGGTGTCGATTACCTGAAATATGACCATTGCTCAGGCCCGGCAGACCGCTTGACATTCTTTACCATGCGGGACGCGCTTGCCGCGACAAAACATAACATCTTTTATTCGGTGAATCTCGATTATCCCGGTACTGGGGGGATGAGCGTGAACCAAATCGCTCACACAGCACGTGTGGCGTTCGATGTGAACGCTTCGTTCGACTCTTTGCTTTCGCAGATCGATGCTTCCAACTCGCTTGCGGGATACGTTATCCCTGGTTACTGGAATGACATGGACATGCTGGAGGTTGGAAACCTCCCATCGGATGACCAAAACAGAACGAATTTTGAAATGTGGGCCATCATGAGTAGTCCGCTCATACTGGGTGGAGACGTCCAGAGTATGCCCGCTTCTACTTTGGCCATTCTGAAAAATTCGGAAGTCATAGCAGTCAGTAAGGACCCGTTGAACATTCAGGCGTCGCTTGTTCGCGAGGATACCCCTGGTCTTCAGGTCTATAGTAAGCCGCTTTACGCCAATGGAGAGCGAGCCGTAGCGCTTCTTAATCGTACCGGGACTGCGGCCGCTATTACTGTTGCGTGGTCCGACCTGGCGTTGAAGAATGGAGCAGCAACGGTCCGCGATCTTTGGGCGAAACGCGATATCGGCGCTTCAACCAGCAAGTACACGGCAACGGTCCCCGCATACGGCGTTGCAATGCTGAGGGTAAAAGGCGAAGAATTTCCCATGCCACGAGGAACTTCGCCGCTCACAGCGGCTTCTCCCATCTACCCGTCGAATAGTTGGGGACCCGTTGAGATAAATATGTCGAATGGAGAGTCGGGAAAAGGAGACGGTACGCCGCTAAGCGTGGCTGGCGTTCCCTACAGCACGGGCTTTGGCACAAACGCTCCTTCCCAGGTAGGTTTTCGCTTGAACGGCACGTGCTCGTCGTTCACCGCGCAGGTGGGCATCGACGACTATTTCAACAGAAAAACGGGCACGGTCGGTCATGGCAACACTGTGTTCGAGGTTTGGGGGGATGGACGATTGCTTAAAAGGAGCGCGGCGGTCAAACCGGGTGCGGCAGCACTGACGTTAAAAGCAGATGTTAAGGACGTGGCGGTTCTAAGGCTGGTTGCGCGCCCTGACGACAACAGCAATTGGTTCGATTATGCGGATTGGCTCACTCCTAGCATCACATGCAAATGATGGGTGGCAGTTGCATTTCGATAAGAGAGGCAAAATGCAACATGTAGTAGAAAGCGAACCAGAATGATGAGCTCGAGAGGCAATGATTGAGGCGCACGGCTCACGCTGACGTTGAAACATGCGCTCCAGCAATAAACGCTGCTAATTCAGTTCAGTCCGGTGACGCTTCGCCGGACTGAACTGCCTTAATGAGAATACGTGGTGGAGTCGATGCAATGCTGTAGAGTTTGATGATCGTCCAAGGTGCTACCAAGCTAGCTCGATTGCCTCATGTAAGCGTCCGAATACGAAGTCTTCCGTGATTGAGAACGGACCGATCAAATTCTCCGCGATAGAAAGAAAGAGAAAACGCAGAGAAGCAGAATGTATTGCAATCCTAATCGTTGTCGGTCATGAGCGCGGTGACTGCATCCGGACATTGATCGCGCAGATACGCCGGACCGAAACCGAACTCTGGTCGAACGCAGAGATCGAGTATCGCGGACCGAGCGCAGAATCTCCCCGTGACAATCAGTCTTGCGTTGCTTTAAATCCCGGTCCGGCTCGGACTGAGTTCGCTTCGCAGAAATCGCACGAGGCGTTGAAATAGGCAACGTACGGGGAGTGGCGCCTATCTTGCGGACGCAGTTTTGAAGCGACCGATAGCGTGCGCCGGATCCACGTTTGGGCAGCACACCGCTTGCGCATCCGTGAATCGGGTCGGGCCCAAATCATCGCAGTCACCGTGTCGTTGCAATGACGGTTTGTCTTCGCTCCCCGTCGCGACGTCGGTGGACAGGAAAGTAAAAAATCCGTGGACGAAGAAGAGTTTGATATTCGTGAATAGATAAAATATTCGGATACCAAAGTAGCTAAACAAAACGTCGACAACTACATGGTCTTGGGGGCTCGCTTACGATAGAACCATGGTTCGGCTGGAAGGGACCAAACGGAGAAAAAAAGGCCGACCCGCGAGCACGTGTCGGCCATAAACTCTAGCTTACCAATCATCCAAGGGGCCTCTTCTGGTAAGTTCGAGCTGAGAGTCTGGAGTAAAGTGCAAAGCAAAGGCTGCCGGCTGCAAGCTAGGAACCGAGATTGTCCTCCGACGAGTCCGTAGCATTAAGGAAAGGCTACTTTGCGTACTAAGATTTTTCGCTCGCGACGCGACTTTAATTAAATGGTGCGTATAGCTGTCCGTTTGCGAAGCCGAGGCCGCAATCCCAGCAAATGTAATTCAAGCTGTTGTTCGCACGGTTTAAATAAACAAAGTGGCATTTGTGGCGTTTCAGTATCTCGGTCACTGATGCGATTGGCAAATCAGGAAAATTTGAGTATGCGGACATAAATTCTGGCCTTTTGGGAGTTCAGGTCGTGCTAGAGGGTAGCCACGTTCCCTCTCGGAAACGCGGCCCCCGAAGAACCGTACGTGCGAGTTTCCCCGCATACGGCTCGAGCACGGCACGAAGCATCTCACTGATGCCGGTTGCGCTTGTATCAGCAC
>NZ_LFJJ01000272.1 GCF_001189365.1 Candidatus Burkholderia verschuerenii
CTCAACTTCCCGAACCGCCCGGTGCGGACCCGCACGCCGGGTGGTGTGGCAGGGTGGTGTGGCAGGGTGGTGTGGCAGGGTGGTGTGGCAGGGGACCGGCCAGCTTGCTGGCCGCCCCTATGCCGATCGTTGTGGGATACACGCATCGCAAAGTGTGGCTGCAATGTAACAAAAGGTAAGGTTTCTCCAGACGTAATGCCGGTGCGCGTCAAAACTTACAAAGCTGAAATATAGGCTTGAGGCTGGTTTGTTATATTTCGTCGCACATTAATAAGCAACGAAGCGAGGTGAGTTGCATGAAAAAGAATCTCTCGGGGCGATTTCTGGCTGGCGCGCTGGCGCTGACGGCGTGTGTCGCCGGTGGCGCGGCGCAGGCCGCGGACGTGCATATCGGCGTCAATCTCGGCGTGCCCGCGCCGGTGTATGTCGCGCCGACGCCCGTCTATGCGCCGCCACCGCCGCCGGTCGTGTACGCACCGCCGCCTCCGGTGTATGCGCGCGCGCCGGTCGTGATCGGCTGGCACGGCAGCCGATACTGGGATGGCCGCCGCTACTGGAACCGCAACGACTACTACCGCTATCACGGACATGGACGCGGACCGCATCACGGTCCGCCACCGGGACACGGCTACGGTCACGGCGGTCCGCACGGCCGACACTAAACACCGGATAGGCACGACAAGCACGAAAAAAAGCGCCGCTCATATGATGTGAGCGGCGCTTTTTCGTATCGACGGCGATGAAGCTTATTCCGCTTCGCCGCCCATTCCGCCGACGACCGCGTGGAAACCGGCATCGACGTGGACGACTTCCGCGCTCACGCCGCCCGACAGATCCGACAGCAGGAAGGCCGCGACATTGCCCACTTGCTCGATCGTCACATTGCGCTTGAGCGGCGCGTTTTCTTCGACGAAGTTCAGAATCTTGCCGAAGCCCTTGATGCCGCTGGCCGCAAGCGTCTTGATCGGGCCGGCCGAGATGGCATTCACGCGAACGCCCTTCGCGCCGAGCGACGGCGATGCGGCCATATAACGCACGCTCGCTTCCAGCGATGCCTTCGCGAGGCCCATCGTGTTGTAGTTCGGCAGTGCGCGTTCCGCGCCGAGATAGGTGAGCGTCAGCAGCGACGAACCGTCTTTCAGCATCGGCAATGCGGCTTTGGCGAGGGCGGGGAAGCTGTACGCGGAGATATCGTGCGCGATGCGGAAGTTTTCGCGCGACATGCCGTCGAGGAAGTCGCCAGCGATCGCTTCGCGCGGTGCGAAGCCGATGGAATGCACGAGGCCGTCGAGCGTGTTCCAGCGTTCCTTGAGCGAGGCGAAGAGCGCGTCGATCTGCGCGTCGTCGGCGACGTCGCACGGATAGATCATGTCGCTGCCGAATTCTTTCGCGAACTCGGTGATGCGCTCCTTGAAGCGCTCGCCGACATAGGTGAACGCCAGTTCCGCGCCTTCGCGCTTGCATGCTTCGGCGATGCCGTAAGCGATCGAACGGTTCGACAGCAAGCCCGTCAGCAGAATTCGTTTTCCAGCGAGAAAGCCCATGAATGCTCCTTTTGAGTCGATGTTGCGCGCGTTTTGGCGTGGAGATATTGATCGCGCGCAGCGTGCGTTGCGCGGCGGCTCTGTTTTCGTGATCGTCGAAGCGTGCTTCGAGATGTTTTGATACGAACCGGCCAGCGCGTGAATTTGGGTAGAATTCTCTCACATCGTCAAGGCGTTCTTGCAGCGTGCCCGAAACGAAACCAAGCGGTAATTCCTGCGGTCTGTTCCGACAAACGCGCATCGAGCGCAAAGAGGCTTATGACGACTGGCAAGACGATCCGCTTATCGCACGCCTGGCGCTTGTTTATCGCGCTATTGCTGACCGGATCGTCCTTATGGTTCGCGAGTCCCGCGCATGCCGTCTACGCCATCGCGCAATACGGGCAACCGAAATATCCGCCCGGATTCAAGCACTCGATTACGTCAATCCCGACGCGCCGCGCGACGGCACGCTGGTGCTCGCCAATCCGAGCCGTCTCACGAGCTTCGACAAGTTCAATCCGTTCACGCTGCGCGGCAATGCCGCACCGGGTTTGTCGCTGATGTTCGAAAGCCTCACGATCGGCAGTTCCGATGAAGTCGCGACCGGCTACGGCCTGCTCGCCGACGATATCTCGGTCGCGCCGGACGGCATGTCGACGACCTTCCACATCAATCCGAAAGCGCGCTTTTCCAATGGCGATCCGGTCACGGCCGAAGACGTCAAGTTTTCGTTCGAGACTTTGAAGAGCCCGCTCGCCGCGCCGCAATTTTCCGTGTACTTCGGTCAGATCGCGCGCGCGGTGGTCGTCGATCCATCGACGATTCGCTTCGAGTTCAAGGCCGCGACGCGCGAAATACCGCTGCTCGCGGGCGGCATTCCCGTGTTCTCGCGGAAGTGGGGCATGAAGCCGGACGGCACGCGTGTTCCCTTCGATCAACTCGCGTTTCAGAAGCCGATCGGCAGCGGCCCGTATCTGATCGATCGTTACGACAACGGCCGCACGATCTCCTACAAGCGCAATCCCGATTACTGGGGTTATGCGCTGCCGGTGCGCGTCGGCACGAACAACTTCGCGCATATCGACTACAAGCTGTACAGCGATCCGATCGCGCGTCTCGAAGCGTTCAAGGCGGGCGAGTACGACGTGCTGGTCGAATACATCGCGCGTAGCTGGGTTAGGCGCGATATCGGCAAGCGCTTCGACAGCGGCGAACTCATCAAGCACGAGTTTCCGCAGCATAACGGCACGGGCATGCAGGGCTTTTTCATCAACACGCGCAAGCCCTTGTTCAAGGATGTGCGCGTGCGTCAGGCGCTCGATCTCGCCCTCGACTTCGAATGGCTCAACCGGCAACTGTTCTTCAATCAGTATCGGCGCATCGACAGTTTCTTCGTGAATACGGATTTGCAGGCGAAGGGCACGCCGAGCGCGGGCGAACTCGCGATCCTGAATCCGTTGAAGAAGGAACTCGATCCATCCGTATTCGGCGAGATGCCCGCGCAGCCGAACACCAATCCGCCCGATTCTTTGCGCGCGAATCTGATCAAGGCGCGCGGCTTGTTGGCGCAAGCGGGCTGGACCTATCGCGATGGCGCGTTGCGTAATGCCAAGGGCGAGCCGTTCGTCTTCGAGATTCTCGACGACACGAGCGGCGGGGCATCGATGGAACCGGTCGCGGCGGCGTTCGGTCGCAATCTGCAGAAGCTCGGCATCACGATGAACTTTCGTACCGTCGATTTCGCGCTGATTCAAAAGCGCCTCGATGCCTTCGATTTCGACGTGACCAGCGTGCGCATGCCCGACGTGCAGATTCCCGGCACCGAGCAGATTTCGCGCTTCGGCAGCAAATCGGCCGACGAGCAGGGCTCCGACAATCTCGCTGGCGTGAAGTCGCCGGCCGTCGATTCGATCCTGCAAAAGGTCGTGTCGGCGCAGACGCGCGAGCAACTCGTCGACGCGACGCATCGCGTGGCGTATCGCAACACGTTGGGCTATCCGGCGACGCTGCCCCTGTACTACGGCGCGGAAGGCTGGATCGTCGAGACGTGGTGGGTCAAACATTGACGAGGTGACGCGCTATGTGGAGCTACATCCTCAAACGTATCCTGCTGATGATCCCGACGCTCATCGGCGTGCTGACGCTGACGTTCGTCGTGATCCAGTTCGTGCCGGGCGGACCGGTCGAACAGGCCGTGCACGATCTGCGGCGCGGACAGACCGAAGGCGGCGGTGGCGGCTTCGGGCTGCGCACGCATACGGGCGTCGATGCGCAACAGGTCGAGCAACTCAAGAAGCTCTACGGCTTCGATAAACCGCCGTTACAGCGCTACTTTCTGATGCTCGGCAGGTTCGCGCGCTT
Organism: Candidatus Burkholderia verschuerenii; assembly: GCF_001189365.1. GTDB lineage: Bacteria > Pseudomonadota > Gammaproteobacteria > Burkholderiales > Burkholderiaceae > Caballeronia > Caballeronia verschuerenii. Next base: position 3,888 of record NZ_LFJJ01000272.1, read on the forward strand.
TGATCTTGGCGATAGCTATTTCCGGCATCAAAGCGTGTGGTCGCTGATCGTGACGAAGCTGCCGGTGTCGATCAGCATCGGCTTATGGACCTTTCTGCTCACGTATTTGATATCGGTGCCGCTGGGCATCGCGAAGGCGGTGAAGAACGGCTCGAAGTTCGATGTCGCGACGAGTCTCGTCGTGCTGATCGGCTTCGCGATTCCCGGCTTCGTACTCGGCGTGCTGCTGCTCGTGCTGTTCGGCGGCGGTTCGTTCTGGCAACTGTTTCCGCTGCGCAATCTCACGTCCGACAACTGGGCGACGCTTTCGCTCGGCGGCAAGATTCTCAATTATCTGTGGCATATCACCTTGCCGATCGTGGCATCGGTCGTCGGCAGCTTCGCCGTCATCACGATGCTGACGAAGAACGCTTTCCTCGATGAAATCCGCAAGCAATACGTGCTGACCGCGCGCGCGAAGGGTTTATCGGAGCGCCGCGTGCTGTGGAAGCACATCTTCCGCAATGCGCTGTTGCCGCTGATCGTCGGCTTTCCGGGCGCGTTTATCGGCGCGTTTTTTACGGGCAGCCTGCTGATCGAAACGCTGTTTTCGCTCGATGGCCTCGGGCTGCTTTCGTACGAATCCGTCGTGCGGCGCGATTATCCCGTCGTGCTCGGCACGCTCTATCTTTTCACGCTGATCGGCCTGGCGACCAAGCTCATCTCCGACCTCTGCTACGTCTGGGTCGATCCGCGCATTCAATTCGAGCAACTGGAGCGCTGACTTGAACCGAGCCGCTTCATCACGATCGCAACGACGCGCGAACGGCAGCGATGCGCAGCCGCTGGGCGTCGAAAAATCCGTCTCGCCGGGGCGGCGCGTGTGGCTGCGCTTCAAGCGCAATCGCCTGGGTTACTGGAGCCTCGTCATTTTCGTGACGGCGTTCGTCATCAGCTTGCTCGGACCGATGTGGTCGAACGACAAGCCCATCGTCGTGCGATATCAAGGGCACTACTACTTTCCGCTCGTGAAGACGTACGCGAAGACCACCTTCGGCGGCGATTTCCCGACACCCGCGGATTATCTCGATCCCTACGTGCGCGATCGCTTCAGCGCGCCGGGCAATTTCGCGGTGTATCCGCCGAATCACTACTACTACGACACGCTCAACTACTTCTCGAAGGCGTCGAATCCCGCGCCGCCTTCGCGCGAGAACTGGCTCGGCACCGACGATCGCGGACGCGACGTGTTCGCGCGGCTCGTCTACGGCTTTCGCGTATCGGTGATTTTCGCGCTCGTGCTGACGGCGATCGGCACGGTGCTCGGCGTGCTGGCGGGCGCGGTGCAGGGTTACTTCGGCGGACGCGTGGATATCACCGGACAGCGGCTCATCGAGATATGGAGCGCGTTGCCCGAGTTGTATCTGCTGATCATCTTCGCGTCGATTTTTGAGCCGAGCCTTATCAGAGGGTAGCCACGTTCCCTCTCGGAAACGCGGCCCCCGAAGAACCGTACGTGCGAGTTTCCCCGCATACGGCTCGAGCACGGCACGAAGCATCTCACTGATGCCGGTTGCGCTTGTATCAGCACAA
>NZ_LFJJ01000273.1 GCF_001189365.1 Candidatus Burkholderia verschuerenii
TTCTTTAAGCGTATCAAGCATTTTCGTCGCGTCGCCACTCGATATGACAAACTCGCCCACAGCTACCTCACCTTTGTCTCCATCGTGTCTGCCTTCGGGCCGCTCTTAAATGTGAACAGGACCTAATGCATTGATGCACTGAACGAACGTCGCGTCGAGCAAGACGCGCGTTCAAAGTTCAGAACAAAGCGCGTGCTTCGAAAGAGGCACGCGCTTTTTCTTTGGGCTCGATGTCCGTCGAAGGCGTGCAGCAAGCGCTCGCAGCACGCATTCGTTCGTCCAACGAAAAACCCGCCGCCGGGTTGCCCCGGCGACGGGTGTGGCCGGGTAGGCCTACCCGGTCTGAAGGCACATCGGTGTGTGCCGTGGTCCTGCGAACTGCTGTCTGCGTGACTTCCGCGACTTACGGACGGCTGCCCGTCGGGAACGGCCATGCCGCTGCCGGGTTCAACGCCGTCTTGACTGCAGCGGCCGGAGCCGGAGCAGGCGCCGATACGGTCGTTGCCGTCGTTGCAGGAGCGGCAGCCGTAGTCTTCTTCGCAGCAGCGGCCTTCTTGGCCGGAGCCTTTTTCGCTGCAGCTTTCTTTGCAGCGGGGGCAGCGGCAGGAGCAGCAGCGGCAGTTTTCGCGGGGGCCTTCTTGGCAGCAGCCTTTTTCGCAGGCGCCTTCTTGGCAGCGGCCTTCTTCGCCGCAGCCTTCTTCGCAGGCGCCTTCTTCGCCGCGGCCTTCTTCGCTACTTTCTTCGCAGCGGCTTTCTTGGCGGGCGCTTTCTTGGCAGCGACTTTCTTTGCCGCAACCTTCTTTGCCGCAACCTTCTTCGCCGCGACCTTCTTCGTCGCTACTTTCTTAGCCGCGACCTTCTTGGTTGCGACTTTCTTCGCTGCAACCTTCTTCGTCGCGACCTTCTTCGCTGCTACTTTCTTCGCCGCGACCTTCTTAACGGCGACCTTCTTCGCGGCTACCTTCTTGGCCGGTGCAGCCTTCTTGGCGGTGACTTTCTTTGCTGCAGCCTTCTTCGCTGCGGGTTTTTTCTTGGCAACTGCCATGATTTTCTCCTTCAGGTTTTCAGATGAGAGTCAGTTCAAACAACACCCTTCGTCAAAACCCGCTTCCCACATGTCGCCTTCTCAGGGTGCACACTACGAAGCGGATTATTCATCGGCGTACGCGCGTCCTGCCCGCTTACGCTAATGAATACGGCAAGGCGCGCCGTGCCCCAAGGCACCGCGCGCCAAATTGAGTCAGCTCCGCGTATTCGCGGCGCCGGCCATCGCTTGATCGAGCCAGCGAGCATGCCGCTGGCATTTTCTGGGGGGAAGTTTGCCCATCCCATTGAAGGGATCGCAATTCGCCTGTCTTCTGTTCGGGCCGTTAAACGGCGCGTTAAGTCAGTAGGCGCACTTTGCATCAGGCGACCGTTCTCCTAAACCTTGTCGATCAGGCGCGCGTGAGCGACACGCTGCTGCCTGACCGTCCCAACGATTTCGTCTGCAACACGTCCTGGATTTTTATTATTCCCAGGTGAGCGCGCCGCCGGTTTGATACTCAATCACGCGTGTCTCGAAGAAGTTGCGTTCCTTCTTCAAGTCGATCATTTCGCTCATCCACGGGAACGGGTTTTCCTCGTTCGGGAAAAGCGGGTCGAGCCCGATCTGCTGGCAACGCCGATTGCAGATGAAGCGCAAGTAGCTCTTGAACATCGATGCGTTCAGACCCAGCACTCCCCGCGGCATGGTGTCTTCGGCGTACTTGTACTCGAGATCGACCGCCTGCTTGAAGAGCTCGCGGATCTCGGCCTTGAATTCGGCGGTCCACAGTTGCGGCTCTTCCAGCTTGATCTGGTTGATGAGGTCGATGCCGAAATTGCAGTGCATCGATTCATCGCGGAGGATGTACTGATACTGTTCCGCCGCGCCCGTCATCTTGTTCTGACGACCCAGCGCCAGAATCTGCGTGAAACCCACATAGAAGAACAGCCCTTCCATGATGCAGGCGAACACGATCAACGACTTCAGCAATTTCTGGTCCGCATCCAGCGTGCCCGTCACGAACGCCGGGTCCGTGAGCGTCTGGATGAACGGAATGAGGAACTCGTCCTTGTCACGGATCGACTTGACCTCGTGATAGGCGTTGAAGATCTCGCTCTCGTCGAGGCCGAGCGATTCGACGATGTACTGGTACGCGTGCGTGTGGATCGCCTCTTCGAAGGCCTGGCGCAGCAGGAACTGGCGGCACTCCGGAGCGGTGATGTGACGATACGTGCCCAGCACGATGTTGTTCGCGGCGAGCGAGTCGGCCGTGACGAAGAAGCCCAGGTTGCGCTTGACGATGCGACGCTCGTCGTCGGACAGACCGTTCGGGTCTTTCCACAGGGCGATGTCTCGCGACATGTTCACTTCCTGCGGCATCCAGTGATTCGCGCAACCGGCGAGGTACTTCTCCCACGCCCACTTGTATTTGAACGGGACCAGCTGATTGACGTCGGTCTGGCCGTTGATGATGCGCTTGTCGGCGACATTGACGCGCGCAGCGCTCTGCGCGGCGATTGCGCCGGCAGACGGGGTAGCGGCTGCGGGCGGAACGAAGCCATCGGAGAAGATGTTCGTCGAGTTCGCTTGCGCAGTCTGATGGGCTGCCTGGCCAGCAGCTTGATGAGCGTGGGCAGCTTGCGCCGCACCTTGCGTTCCGAAAGTCGTGCCGGCGTTCAGATCCTGAGCGTGACGCAACGGGTTGTGTTGCGAAGCGCTCGAGGGAGCTACGGCAGTGGTCTCGTCATCCCAGTTGAGCATAAATTCTCACCATCAATTTAGATCGGTTTGTACCATCTTTGCATGAGCGATAAAAGAGTTTGCTCATGAAAAATCTCGTTTTGACGCGTTTTAGTTTGGGCGTTGCTACTTGCATACAACACTTGAGTCATCGCATCGCGAGTGATGCGTGATGCGATGAGTCGAAGAACAGGTGTGGAACGATCCTCATCGTGTGTGTTCGATGCTTGCGCGATGCGCGTCGAACGCGTTTCATCGATGCCCTGAGCGCCTTATTCCACAAGGCTTTGCAGCCGATGCCCCGAAGCCTTCGCGCGATGTTCGCGAGCGTGCATGCGAGACTCGACGTGCATGAAGCGCGATGCATGACAGCGTCGTTGCGATGACTCGCATCGCGCTTCGAGTCATGTGTGTTGCGATCGCTGCGATGTGATGCCGACGCGATGCAAACGACATCGATTTGCAGCGCGACTCGATGTGCTTCGCGCGTCATCTCGATGCCATGCGATGAGCGCGATCAATGCTGCGTCACGTCACCGGAACCGACTCCGAAAGCGCTTGATCCGATGCCTTCGGAAGCCGCTTGCGCGATTCGATATCGTTGCCGAAGTTTAGCATTCGATGCCGCACATTTCCACAATATCTTGTGCTTGACGAATCGCCAAACACAACCTATCGCGCATCTGCGAATGACCGCTTTCGCGCTCAACACACGCCTTCATGCGCTCATCGGCCGCGTAACGGATCGAGCAGCGAGCGCAGGTTGTTGTGATCGATCTCGTGCATGAGCGCGAGCAGCTGACCGAGCTTGCCTTGTGGAAAACCCTCACGCGCGAACCACGCGAGATAGTGCGCGGGCAGATCCGCGAGCACGCGATCCTTGTACTTGCCGTAGGGCATCGTCATCGTGACGAGACGTTGCAGGTCTTGCGGGTCCATCGTTGCTTCACTCCTCGTTCATGAATGGTCACGCGCGTGAATGCGTGATGAATGCGTGGCGAGCGCTCGTCGCGTGCGCCGTATCGGTGCCATAATCGCCGCTCTTGCCGCCAAGATCCGAACGCGATTCGCCATGCCGCTTGCCGTCAAAGCTTTCATTGCCCCTCTCATCGTCGCGTGTGCGATGTTCATGGAAAGCGTCGACGCGAACGTGATCGTCACGGCGATTCCCGAAATGGCGCGCGCCTTCGGTCGCGATCCCGTCACACTCAAGGTTGCCGTCACGAGTTACGTGCTCGGACTCGGCGTGTTCATTCCGATTTGCGGATGGGTCGCGGACCGCTTCGGCGCGCGCACCGTGTTCCGCACGGCCATCGGCATCTTCGTGGTCGGCTCGCTGCTGTGCGCGGCGTCGACGTCGCTCGGGCCGTTCACCGTCGCGCGCTTCATCCAGGGCGTCGGCGGCGCGATGATGGTGCCGGTCGGGCGCATCATCATCTTCCGTTCCGTGCGACGTTCGGAATTCATCCGCGCGATGCTTGGCCCCGCGGTCGGTCCGTTGCTCGGCGGATTCATCACGACGTATCTGCACTGGCGTCTGATCTTCTTCATCAATGTGCCGATCGGCATCTTCGGCATCTATCTGACCAACCGCTACATTGCGAATTCGCGCGAGGAGCATCTGGGGCCGCTCGACTGGTTCGGCTTCTTCCTCTCGGCGGGCGCGGGCGTGCTGCTGCTGCTCGGGCTGTCGCTGGTCGGCGGCGAGCTGGTGTCGGAGCGCACCGCTTACGCGATGGTCGCCGCCGGCGCGCTGATGGTCGCGCTGTACGTGCTGCATGCGCGACGCGCGTTGCGTCCGCTGCTCGATCTGCGCTTCTTCCGCGTGCCGACGTTTCAGGCCAGCGTGCTCGGCGGCTCGATGTTCCGCATCGGGCTCGGCGCGGTGCCGTTTCTTCTGCCGCTCGCGTTGCAGGAAGGGCTCGGGCTGTCGGCGTTCAAGTCCGGCGCGATCACGTGCGCCTCGGCGTTCGGCGGCATGTTCATGCGCTCGTTCGCATCGCGCGTGCTGCGTCGCTTCGAATTCCGGCAGACGCTTTACTACAACGCGGCGCTGTCGGGCATCGCGATTGCGGCGTGCGGGACGTTCTTTCCCGGCACGCCGATGTGGGTCATCTGGAGCGTCGTGCTGCTCGGCGGATTTTTTCCCGCGTTGCAGTTCACGAGTCTCAACTCGCTGGCTTACGCGGAGATCGAAACGCGCGATGTCGGGCGGGCGACCAGTCTTGCCAGTTTCGTGCAGCAGGTTTCGCTCGGGCTTGGGGTTACCGTGGCCGGGATTACGCTTCAGGTTACACGCAGTATCTGAACGGTCATGCGGTCGTGAGATGGTCGGATTTTTGGCCGGCGTTTTTTGTTGTTGGGTTGTTCTCGTTTTTTTCTATGCCGATTACGGCTCGGCTTGCTCGGGATGCTGGCGCGGAGATTTCTCAGGGGACTCGGGGGTAGGTTTTTTGGTGCTTGTTGTGCTTGTTATTCAGTAGCCGCCTCCCCGGCGGAGGGGTCACTTTCTTTGCGGCAGCAAAGAAAGTGACCAAAGAAAGCCGCACGACCGAGTTTCATAATGCATCTCTCCCATTACAAACCAGGTAGTCTCAACACCTTCTCGTCTTGCAGCGCCTCGAAGTTCCGGGGTCTCCGCTCAATTACGCCCCGCACGCCTATCTGCACGG
>NZ_LFJJ01000027.1 GCF_001189365.1 Candidatus Burkholderia verschuerenii
CTTCCGTTCGCTGGGCCTGCCGTCGGTCGGTCCAGCGCCGATCAACTGATCCGAACCGCCGTGTACGGACCCGTACGCACGGTGGTGTGGGAGGGGTCGGGCCGCGAGGCCTGCCCCTATCCCGATGCGCAGCATCCGAACCCTCGCGTCGCCAGCGGCCAAAGCGGCAATTCAATCCATTCCCGCGGGAGAGGCGTCTGGCGTCATGAGAGAGCTTGTCGCCGCGCTTAGGACACGTGCCGACTGGAAAAGCAGGCCGGAGGCTTTTACGGGAGCGCAACTTCTGGCCGAGGCCGACGCCGCGGCAGCGGCAGCGGCGGAGCTCACCGCGTTCCTGTTTGCCCTTCCCGGCCCGCGCGCGCCATGGATGAAAGCAGCAATCGAGGAGAAGGCGTGGTTCAAGGAGGGAGATTAAGTTGGGAACATCCACATCGAGCAGAGGGGCCAACAACAAAAGCCCATTGGTGCCGCCTTGGGCGGACGTCGACGGCGGCGGGCCGGGGCCAGAGCCAACGCCGAATCGGTTTAAGGGATTTCGCACTTCTCTCGGGCGGTTCGTCTCGAAGGGCGACGGGGGCGACCTGCGGAAAGCCCTTGGGGAATACGCAAGCAGGGCGACAGGCGGCTCCGCAGTCGGGCCGAGGCGTTTCGGCGCGATGGCCCAGGCAGCAGGCGGTCTATACGATGTCTTGGACGGATTTCGCAAAGACAGCGCTGCTCTGCCGATCGACTTGCGCGACCTGGCCGGCCGCTCGACGCGCGAGGCGATCAATGCCATTGTGGAAGCGCTGGTGCCGGAAAATGGCGATGGCGATCGCATTCGCGCTTCGTTGAATGAGGCTCTTTCGAGCTGCCTCGATGGCGAAGAAACGTTCGACTTCGATGCCATCACCGACGAGGTTCTGATGGACGTCATGGTTGCCTATGCGACCCAATGCGTGTTCGAGCAAATCGTGCTGGATTCGGATCGAGCTTTCAACAAGGCCGCCACGCCACAACAGGCGGAGGAGGCCGAAAAGGCGCTTTTCGAGCTGGTGAGGGCGGTGACGGAGAAGCATATGAGGCCCCCTGCTTGAAGACCGGTTGCAAGGCATGACAAACGAGCGCATGCAAGCGACTCAAATCGCCGCGACGCGCGAGGTTTGGCGTGAATGGGAGAATTACCAGCCATGATAGAAATCGACGTTCGTCCCGAAGCGGCAGACCTTCCGCCACCCAACGACCGACGGATTCCGGTGCAGCTCTACGGCGCGAGCGCCGCGAAGGACATGGGCGCAATCGGCGGATCTGTGATCGACCGGGTCTCTCGCATCGCCGCTCCTTTGGATCACGCGGCGTTTGATTTTTTGTCGCTATCGCTATCGCTTGCGGTCGCGGCCGCCGACACTTTCGCTGATCGCTCAGAGGCGGCTGACGGATGGGCTCGGGAAATAAATTTGGTGGTGGCGCTGGCTGATCCGGAGCGTTGGCGCCCCGCGCAGTCGCTGCTTGAGAAGGCGCTGCGCTTCCTTAGCGGCGACCAGTGGTCATTGCGGTTCGTGGAAGGCGGCAGGCCCCTGCCCGCCCCTCGAACGAGAGTTTCCAATAAGCTCGTCTTGGCGGATTGTCGAAGCGCCTGCTTGTTTTGGGGCGGTCTTGACAGCGCTATAGGCATGCTGGACCTTCGAGCCGAAGGCGAGCGGAGCGTGTTGATCAGCCACGCCTACACGCACGACGCGGGTCGCCAGGCGGAGATCCTGAATCGCGCGGGCGGCGCCACGCCGCGGCTTGCTCTGCACGCCAATCCGACAAAACGCTTGGATCACAACAATGACGTTCGGATGCGGACTCGCAGCTTCAATTTTTTCGCAATGGGCGCACTGGTCGCCGCCACCCTTTCGAAGAATTATTTGCAAGGGAAAGCCGTGCCGCTGTATGTCCCCGAAAACGGCTTGATTGCGATTAATTCGCCATTGACGAATCGACGCATTGGCGCGCTCAGCACAAGAACCACGCATCCGCATTACATGTTGCTCATTCAGCAAGTGTTCGACGCGGTTGGCCTTCCCGTGCGCCTTCACAATCCCTATGCAACGCTGACCAAAGGGGAGATGATTGCCGAGTGCGCAGACCAAGGCGCTCTGCGCAGTTTCGTTAGCCGGACCGTGTCTTGCGGCAAGTGGAAGCGCTCGGGGATTCAATGCGGAAGATGCGTTCCCTGTCTGATTCGACGCGCCTCGCTTTATCATGCGGGTTGGGAAGACCAAACCGAATATAAGGCTTCGTCGAAGAATCTTCGCGAAGTGCTCAAAGCAGGCAACGATTCGGACGATCTCATGGCCATGATTCTCGCGGCTCGACGGATGGATTCGCGCGACGTTTCATCTTGGATCGCGAAGACAGGGCCTTTGCCGAAGGACGCCGCGGAGCAGAAGGCGCTTGCGGATGTCGTCTCGCGCGGAATGGCGGAGGTTGCCCAGTATCTGCGGAGCGAGCAGTTGCCTGCATGAGCGCCATTGTTGACATGCATTGCCATCTGGATCTCTATCCAGATCCAGTCCGGGCGGTGAAAACTATCGCGGCAAGCAAGGAATATGTTTTGTCGGTGACGACGACCCCGAAGGCGTGGCGCGGCACGGCAAAACTGGCTGCCGGCTGCCCGCGAATCAAGACAGCGCTGGGGCTTCATCCCCAGCTCGCGAAAGAGCGAAGAGGCGAGCTCGCGCTTTTTGATCGCTTGCTTCCGGAGGCCCGTTATGTCGGCGAGATTGGTTTGGACGGGCGCCCCGCTTGCGTTTCGAGCTGGAATGATCAGGTCCACGTCTTCGAACACATTCTTTCTAGCTGCGCAGACCACGGGGGGCGCATTCTCTCTTTGCATAGCCGCGCCGCGGCCAGCGAAGTGCTGAATAATCTGGGCCAGCGAAGTGCTGAATAATCTGGAGCGCCACCCGGGCTTTGGGGTTGCCGTCCTTCACTGGTTCTCGGGCTCCCAGCGCGAACTTGCCCGCGCGGTTGAAATGGGATGTTGGTTCTCCGTCGGCGCGGCGATGTTGCGCGGCCAAAAAGGCCGAGCGCTTGCCGAGAGAATGCCACCCGATCGTGTGGTGACAGAGACGGATGGCCCGTTTGGCGCGACGTCCGGCCGCGCACTGGAGCCAGCAGAATGCGGCGCCGCGATCACCGTTTTGGCCTCCCTTTGGGGTGTTGATGAAGAAGGCACCAAGCGCAACATACTGGAGTCGTTTCGAGAGCTTGTGCGCATCTAAATTCAGGCACTCGGAAAAACCAAGTGAGCGAAGCCGAGCTAGCGCTTTGCTCACATAGGGTCGGTGGCCGAGCGCTGGCGAGGCCCGTCGCAAAGTCTCGCTGAATTGGCGAACGATTCATCGGATTGCCCCTCAGGCACGCAGACTCTTGGATAGCCAGTCGTTCCACAAGCCAGGCGAATAGCGCAATTGCCACAGATCTAACTCCGCGTAGCGCAGACGCGGCAGGGCGAGCTGGGCGAATTGCGCGGGGGTGTATTTGGCTTTATAGCGAGAAGCGCCCATGGACTCGGGCTTGTGCCCGATCCATTCGTCGATTTGAACGGGGTTGGCGTCATTGGCGTGCAGAGCCGTCTCGACGGTGTCGCGGAAGCTGTGAAAGACTTTCCGCCGAGGTCGATGCACTCCGACCTCAGGCAGGTGCTTCTCGTTGAAGTCTCGACTGATGTATTTCTCGCGCTTGCCCATTGAGTCCATTGGCAGGTGCGGAAACAACCTTGACCCGCCGATGTGGCGGACGTCCTCGGTGTAGTCGAGCAGGCCGATGCGAATCAGCTCGGGATGAATCGGAATCGTCCGCGTGGAGTCCGCGTTCTTCGTGCGCGTCGGATTCTCGCCGCGCGGATCGTGAACGATGCGCAAGCACGGAATGCCGTCGACCGGCTCCAAGTCTTGAAGTCGCAATTGGGCGATCTCATTCGCCCGGGCGCCCGTGAACAAGGCAATAAGCGGCGCCCAGAATTGGTGTGGTCGTTTGACCCGATTGTATCGGTCCGGCTCGAAAATGAGGCGCAATTCGTCGAGCGTGAAGGCCTCAGCACCGCCTTCGTCGGTTCGCGTGGGCGACGGTCGCGCGACGCCTTCCAGCGGATTGGGTCCGGCGTGCCGTCCGTTGCCAATCGCCCACTTCATGAACAGTTCGGCAGCGTTGATTTGCGCGCGGACGGTCTTCGGATGCAACGCCTTGCCGCCGGCCGTCTGAGCCAACAGACCCTCGGCGTAGCGGATGCATTGCGCTCTCGCGATTGAATGAACCATGGCGTCCGGGCCGCCGACGGCTCGCGCGAAACCCGCCAACGCAGTCGCGTAGGCCTTGCGAGTCGAGCCAGCAAGCGAGCCGAGATGCGACAGCCAAGCCGCAATCGCCTCGTCAAGGCGCTGAGGGACGTCGACAGGCGGCAGGAGCGAGCGTGGCGCGAGTCCGATCGCGGCCGCCAGCTCGTCTCGCTCGGCCAGTTGCGCCGCGGTTGGCTGGCCTGCCATGCGCTGGCCGACGCGAACCCGGGCGCGCTCGATCATGCCGGAGAACTCGCGCAGCTCTTCGGCTTCGCGCCCCGGCGTCGTTTCCAAGCGGTCGGCCGAAACGGAGCCGTCGGCGCCGATGCGGAGGCCTTCCACACGATCAGTTTTCGGATCGAATCCGCGTCAATGCGGTCTGGGTCAAAATGCGCGGCCAAGCGTTTCGCCTCCTCAATGATCGGACTCATCTTTGCCGATAGATGGTAAGCCAAGAGGCGGGCTGTCGTCGGGCTTTTCGTGTCGAGCGAGCGCTTGATTTCGGTTTGGCCGAGGGCGGCTCGAAGAGAGGCGGGGAGGACGAGGCGGAAGGAATAAACGCCGTGGCGGGAACGGCGGAGATGGGACGCAAGGCGCATGGGCTCACTCGGTTGAGAGTGGACCACCGCTTTGGACCCCCAGCGCAGCGCTGAAAAGAAAAAAGCCCTGACGAATCAGGGCTTTTTTGCATTTGGTGGCGAATCAGGGATTCGAACCCCGGACCTGCGGATTATGATTCCGTCGCTCTAACCGGCTGAGCTAATTCGCCAACAGAAGCGAAATTCTGGAGACCGCCGATGCCCCTGTCAACCCCTTTCGCGCGATTTCCTTAAAATCATCGCGAAAGGGGAGAAGGACGGCCGTTCAGTCCTCGTGATACACGTTCGACTTGCGCGTGTCCTTCACGAACAGCATGCCGATCACGAAGGTCGCCAGCGCGATCACGATCGGATACCACAGCCCCGAGTAGATATCGCCCCGGGCTGCGACGATCGCGAACGCGGTGGCCGGCAGGAAGCCGCCGAACCAGCCGTTGCCGATGTGATACGGCAGCGACATCGACGTATAGCGGATCCGCGCCGGGAACATCTCGACCAGCATCGCCGCGATCGGGCCGTAGACCATCGTCACGAAGATCACGAGGATGGTCAGCACGACGATCGCCATCGGCCAGTTGATCTGCGCCGGATCGGCCTTCGCCGGATAGCCCGCGCTCTTGAGCGTGCCGGCCAGCGTCTTGTCGAAGGTCGCGCTTTGCGCTTTCGCGTCGGCGGCCTTGCCGTCGTAAGTGTTCACGACCGTTTCGCCGACCTTGATCTGCGCCAGCGTGCCCGCCGGCGCCGCGACGTTCTCATAGTTCAGGCCGGCTTTCGACAGCGCGCTCTTCGCGATATCGCATGACGACGGAACTTCGACGTGCCGACCGGATTGAACTGGAACGAGCACTCGTCCGGATTGGCGATGACGACGATCGGCGACTTCTGCGTCGCGGTTTCCAGCGCTGGATTCGTGTAATGCGCCAGCGCCTTGAACAGCGGGAAGAAGCTCAATGCCGCGATCAGGCAACCCGCCATGATGATCGGCTTGCGTCCGATGCGATCCGACAGCGAGCCGAAGAACACGAAGAACGGCGTGCCGATCAACAGCGCCACGGCGACCATGATGTTCGCGCTGGTGCCGTCGACCTTGAGCGTCTGCGTGAGGAAGAACAGCGAGTAGAACTGGCCCGTGTACCACCAGACGACCGCCTGACCGGCCGTCAGACCGAACAGCGCGAGCAGCACGATCTTCAGGTTCTTCCATTCGTCGAACGCTTCGGTCAGCGGCACTTTCGACGTCTTGCCTTCCGACTTGATGCGCTCGAACACCGGCGATTCATGCAGCTTCATCCGAATCCACACCGACACCGCGAGCAGCAGAATCGACACGAGGAACGGGATGCGCCACGCCCATGCGCCGAACTGCTCTTCGCCGGTGATGGTGCGCACCGCGAGAATCACGATCAGCGAGATGAACAGGCCGAGCGTCGCCGTGGTCTGAATCCACGCCGTCCACGCGCCGCGCTTGTTCGATGGCGCGTGCTCCGCGACATAGGTCGCCGCGCCCCCGTACTCGCCGCCGAGCGCGAGACCCTGAAGCAGCCGCATCGCGATGAAGATGACCGGCGCGGCAATCCCGATGGTCGCGTAACCCGGCAAAAAGCCGATCAGAAACGTCGACAGACCCATGATCACGATGGTCACGAGGAACGTGTACTTGCGCCCGACCATATCGCCGAGCCGCCCGAACACGATCGCGCCGAACGGACGCACCGCGAAGCCCGCCGCGAAGCCGAGCAAGGTGAAGATGAAGCCCGCCGTCGGATTGACGCCCGAGAAGAACGTCTTGCTGATGTAGATGGCGAGCGATCCCGCCAGATAGAAGTCGTACCACTCGAAGACCGTGCCCAGCGACGACGCGAAGATGACCTTTCGTTCCTCCGCTGTCATCGGCGCGTGGGAAATGCGCCCCTCAACCGTAGCCATGAATCGTCTCCTTTTCGTCCTTGATGTCTTGGATATTCGGCTCCGTCGGCTCGCGCGCGCGAACCGGTGGAACGATTATTGGAACGAAAACTTACGGCGTTCTGACGTGTGCCAATCTGTTGCCGTCAGAATACGTTGAAGCATCGAGCGGACAACATACTGCTTCGTGCGTCTAACGCATAATGAATTTCGCTCAACGGAGCCGAATTTGCAATCCGAACAAAACTGACGCTAGGGTTTGTCCCGGCTAGGATAAACCCGCTGCAGGCTGACGCGGACCAGCGTTCCGGCCAGTCGCGGCGCTTCCTGATACACGTGATCCTCGATGGCGAGCGCGCCGCCGTGCATCGTCACGATCTCCTTGACGATAGCAAGGCCCAGACCGCTGCCGTCGCCCTCGCGCCCGAGAATGCGATAGAACCGCTCGACCACGCGCTCGCGCTCGGCGGGCGGAATGCCGAGCCCGGTGTCTTCCACTTCCAGATGCACGGTGTCGATGTCGTGTTCTTTCGTCCGCACGCGCACCGTGATGCGCCCGCCGCGCGGCGTGTAGCGGATTGCGTTGTCGATCAGATTCGACAGCATTTCACGCAACATCACGACATTGCCTTCCACTTCGATCGGATACGGCGGCTCCTCGTAACCGAGGTCCATGCCCTTGGCGAGCGCCGCCTGCACCCAGTCGCGCACGGCGGATCGCGCGAGCGTCGTCAGTTCGATGCGCGAAAAGATTTGTCCCGTGGCGCGATTCTCCGCGCGCGCCAGCGCCAGCAATTGCGTGACGAGCCGCGCCGCGTGCTCCGAACTCGTCGCGATCTGTTCGAGCGAGCGCTGCACGTCCATCGACACATCCTGACGCAGCGCGAATTCCGCCTGCATGCGCAAGCCAGCGAGCGGCGAGAGATCGTCCGGCCGCTGTGCGCGGATATTCGACTGCAACGCGTGCAGCGGCGCGAGCCCGCGCGACAGCCCGAACCACACGAGGATGATCGCGAGCGGCAGGATCACGAACTGCGGCAGGATTACGCCCTTGATGATGTCGTTGGCGAGCTGGCTGCGCTTGTCGAGCGTTTCGGCAACTTGTACGAGCACCGGCTGCGTGCTTTCGGGATCGCGTCCGGGCGCGAGTCCCGGCAGATCGACCGTCGTATAGGCGACGCGGATATTGTTGCCGCGCAGCACATCGTCCCGAAACTCGACGATGCCTGCCTGCGGCCGGTCGTCCTCGTGCGGCAAGGGCATGTCGCGATCGCCGCCGACCAGTTCGCCGCGCGTGCCGAGCACCTGAAAGAACACGCTGTCGACGTTGTCGGCGCGCAGGAAATCGCGCGTGGCGTCCGGCAGACGCAGTTCGGCGACGCCGTTGACCGGCTGAATCTGCCGCGCGATCACGTAGGCATCGGCTTCCAGCGCGCGGTCGAACGGCCCGTTCGCGATGGATTTGGCGACCAGATACGTCACCGCGATGCTCATCGGCCAGAGCAGGAGCAGCGGCGCGAGCATCCAGTCGAGAATCTCGCCGAACAGCGAGCGCGGATGCGTCTCGGTATCCGGCTCCAGTTCGTCTGGCGGCGCGAACGGATTGGCGTAGCGGGCGTCGCGCAGCGCGTCGGAATCGGCGCGCTTCCGGGCGATTCGACGACTCGCGCGATTCGGTGGAAGCGGGCGACGCCATGCGCTTACTTGTATTGATGGGCGGCGGCTTCGCCGGACGACTGCGCCGCGCCGTTCGTGGCCGCGCCCGCTTTCTCCAGCGTGTAACCGAGTCCGCGTACCGTGATGATCTTCGCGCCGCTCGGCTCGATCTTCTTGCGCAGCCGATGCACGTAGACCTCGATGGCGTTGTTGCTGACTTCCTCGCCCCACTCGCACAAATGGTTGACGAGTTGTTCCTTCGAAACGAGCCGGCCCGTGCGTTGCAACAGCACTTCGAGCACGCCGAGTTCGCGCGCAGACAGGTCGATCACCTGATCGACGATCGTCGCGATGCGCCCGACCTGATCGAACGACAGCGAGCCGTGTTTCACGACCGTCGGACCGCCGCCCGCGCCGCGTCGCGTGAGTGCCCGCACGCGCGCTTCGAGCTCGTTCAGCGCGAAGGGCTTGGCCATATAGTCATCCGCGCCGAGGTCGAGACCCTTCACGCGTTCGTCGACGGAATCGGCCGCGGTGAGGATCAGCACCGGCATCTGCGAATTGCGCGCGCGCAAGCGCTGGAGCACCTCGAGCCCCGGCATGAGGGGCAGGCCGAGATCGAGAATCAGCAGGTCGAAAGGCTGCAAAGAGAGGGCGGTATCGGCCTCGACGCCATGCTTCACATGGTCGACGGCGTATCCCGATTGGCGGAGTGATCGAACGAGGCCGTCCGCGAGTATGCTGTCGTCTTCGGCAATGAGGATTCGCATCGTGTGCGCCTTCGTGCGCATGGGAGCGCATCGGCATGGCCGGCCCGCTTGTGCCCGGCGCGGCGGTCTCCAGGTGTTCGTGGTTTTTGCGCGGTTCGCGCGGCGTGGAAAAAAAGCAGCGCCACGGCGATCGGGCTTGCAAAAACTACTGTTTTTTTATACAGTGTCTGCGTGAGTGGACCGGGACATTTTCCAGGCTCGATTGAGCAGCGGAAAAGCCCGTGAACACTGCCTCAGACGCCGTTCATCATAGCAAAGGACGATTCATGGAAGAAAGCAAGAAAGGCCCGGCTGGCATGACTGCAGAGAAGAGCAAGGCTTTGGCCGCAGCGCTCTCGCAGATCGAAAAGCAATTCGGCAAAGGGTCGATCATGCGGCTCGGCGCAGGTGAGGCGGTGGAAGACATTCAAGTGGTCTCCACCGGCTCGCTCGGACTGGATATCGCGCTCGGCGTCGGCGGCTTGCCGCGCGGCCGTGTCGTGGAAATCTACGGTCCGGAGTCGTCGGGTAAGACCACGCTCACGCTGCAAGTGATCGCGGAAATGCAGAAGGTCGGCGGCACGGCGGCGTTTATCGACGCCGAACACGCGCTCGACGTTCAATACGCGTCCAAACTCGGCGTGAACATTCCGGAACTGCTCATTTCGCAGCCGGACACTGGCGAGCAGGCGCTGGAAATCGCGGACGCGCTGGTGCGTTCGGGTTCCATCGACATGATCGTCATCGACTCGGTCGCGGCGCTCGTGCCGAAGGCGGAAATCGAAGGCGAAATGGGCGACTCGCTGCCGGGTCTGCAAGCGCGTCTGATGTCGCAGGCGCTGCGCAAGCTGACCGGCACCATCAAGCGCACGAACTGCCTCGTTATCTTCATCAACCAGATTCGCATGAAGATCGGCGTGATGTTCGGCAATCCGGAAACCACCACGGGCGGTAACGCGCTGAAGTTCTATTCGTCGGTGCGTCTGGACATTCGCCGTATCGGCTCCATCAAGAAGAACGATGAAGTCATCGGCAACGAAACGCGCGTAAAGGTGGTGAAGAACAAGGTGTCGCCGCCGTTCCGCGAAGCCATCTTCGACATTCTCTACGGCGAAGGCATTTCGCGTCAGGGCGAAATCATCGACCTCGGCGTGCAGGCCAAACTCGTCGACAAGGCGGGCGCCTGGTACAGCTACAACGGCGATCGTATCGGTCAGGGCAAGGACAACGCGCGTGAATTCCTGCGCGAAAATCCGGACATCGCGCGCGAGATCGAAAACAAGATCCGCGAATCGCTGGGTGTCGCTGCGTTGGGCGATGCCGTCGCCGTGAGCGCGGAAGCGGCCGACGAAGAGTAAGCATCGAAGCGTCATCACGATGCGTAATAGCCGGTTCGGATCGAAAGTGGGCGGGCAGAGCGGAAGGCTCTCCCGTTCCTTTGGTTCGAACCGCGCCTCAAACCGCGCATCAAGCGGCACGAACGATGAAGGTAGCGAAGTCGGCTCCGGCTCCGCTACCGACACACCCGATACTGGCGATCGCTCGAAGCGTCTGGAGCATGCTCGTAAGCTGCTGAAGCAGGCAGCCGAACAGCCGAAGTCTCCCGCAAACGCGCAGCCTCCCGAAAATGCACGCGCACCCCGCGCGGCGCCACTGCCTCATACCCCCGATCCCTTCGAAGACGCCGACCCGTTCGAGGCCTTCGAGCAATGCGCGCCGACTTCAACTTCAACCGAAGCCGATGCCGAAGACGCCAGCGAATCGGTCTACAGCCGTTCCAGCGAACGCAAGCGCAAACCCTCCGCGAAAGACGCCCGCAACGCCCGACGCCCGCAGCCGTCGCTCAAGGGACGCGCACTCGGTTACCTCTCGCGCCGCGAATACTCGCGCGCCGAACTCTCGCGCAAGCTGCGCTCCGCTCATACGCCGAAGAACCCGAAGCGCTCGACAAGGTGCTGGACGATCTCGAACGCGAAGGCTGGCTATCGAATGAGCGCTTCGTCGAAAGCGTCGTGCATCGGCGGGCATCGCGCATGGGCGGTGCGCGTATCGTCAGCGAACTCAAACGTCACGCCGTCGGCGACGCGCTGATCAGCGATACGGCGGGCAAGCTCGCGCAAACCGAAACATCGCGCGCGCAGGCCGTGTGGGAAAAGAAATTCGGCATGCCGCCGGAATCGCCGGCCGAGCGGGCCAAACAGGCGCGCTTTCTCGCCGCGCGGGGTTTTTCCAGCAGCACGATCGGCAAAGTGCTCAAGGGCGGGGACGAAGATTGGACAGACGAATTCGTCGAAGAATGAGCCGCGACACATCGCCGCAAAGCCCGTGAAATCGCGCCCGTTCCCACGATCAGGGATATCCCGGGCTTGAAATACCCAATATGCTAAAATTCAACGGTTTTCTCCGTTCCGGCTTTGATCCAGCATGCCTCTTTCCTCGCCCGTTTCCCGACAATTGCGCCACCGTCGCGCGATTCGGCTGGAAGCCTTCGAGCGAGACGACGCCCTCTGGGACATCGAAGCCTGTCTAACCGATGAGAAGCCGCGCGATGTTCCTCTCGCGTCCGGCGTTCGGCCAAATGGTCTGCCGATCCATCAACTCTGGCTGCGCATCACCATCGATCGCGAACTCACTATCGTCGACGCCGAAGCGTCGTCGGTGTGGGCGCCGTATGGTCGCCTATGCGCCGAGTCGAATTCGGCGTATCGCACGCTCATCGGACTCAATCTCTTACGAAGCTTTCGTCGCGAAGCCAATCAGGTGCTGCGCGGCGTCGTCGGCTGCACGCACATCACCGAGTTGTGCGGCGTATTGCCGACCGCGGCCATTCAGGCTTTTGCAGGCGACGTCTGGAATACGGAGAATGGTAGTCCTTTCACGACAGCGGACGCCGAAAACGGAGCGGCCGGCGAGCAGCCGCCGTTTCAGCTTGGCCGCTGTCACGCGTTGCGTTTCGATGGTCCGGCTGTCGAAGAGCATTTCCCGCGCTGGTTCGGCCACGAACCCGTGGAGCGGCAAAGCAGGCCGGACAAATAGCGCGCGCATCGCGCCAACCTGGCCGGAAGTCTTCCGGCATCCAAAAGATTCGATGGAGTCAGCAGTTCAAGCCAATCCAAATCGAAGTTCACTCCAACTCTCAGACTGAAGGAATCACGCATGAAGATTCACGAGTACCAGGGTAAGGAAATCCTGCGGAAATTCGGCGTCGCGGTCCCGCGCGGCAAACCCGTGTTCTCGGTGGATGATGCGGTCAAGGCCGCGGAAGAGCTCGGCGGCCCGGTTTGGGTCGTCAAGGCGCAAATTCACGCTGGCGGCCGCGGTAAGGGCGGCGGCGTGAAGGTCGCGAAGTCGATCGATCAGGTTCGCGAATACTCGAACCAGATCCTCGGCATGCAGCTCGTCACGCACCAGACCGGTCCGGAAGGCCAGAAGGTCAACCGTCTCCTGATCGAAGAAGGCGCGGACATTAAGAAGGAACTCTACGTCGGCCTCGTGCTCGACCGCGTTTCGCAGAAGATCGTCGTGATGGCGTCGAGCGAAGGCGGCATGGACATCGAGGAAGTCGCTGAAAAGACGCCCGAACTGCTGCACAAGTTCGCCGTCGAACCGGCGACCGGCCTGCAAGACAAGGACGCCGATGACCTCTCGCGCAAGATCGGCATCCCCGACGCATCGATCCCGCAAGCACGCGCGATCCTGCAAGGCCTGTACAAAGCGTTCTACGAAACCGACGCATCGCTCGCGGAAATCAACCCGCTGATCGTGACCGGCGACGGCAAGGTGATCGCACTGGACGCCAAGTTCAACTTCGACGCGAACGCGCTGTTCCGACATCCGGAAATCGTGGCTTACCGCGATCTGGACGAAGAAGATCCGGCTGAAGTCGAAGCCTCGAAGTTCGACCTCGCGTACATTTCGCTCGACGGCAATATCGGCTGTCTGGTGAACGGCGCGGGCCTGGCGATGGCGACGATGGACACCATCAAGCTGTTCGGCGGCGAACCGGCCAACTTCCTCGACGTCGGCGGAGGCGCTACGACCGAGAAGGTCACGGAAGCCTTCAAGCTGATGCTGAAGAACCCGAACCTGAAGGCGATCCTCGTGAACATCTTCGGCGGCATCATGCGCTGCGACGTGATCGCGGAAGGCGTGATGGCGGCGTCGAAGGCGGTGGACCTGAAGGTGCCGCTCGTCGTGCGCATGAAGGGCACGAACGAAGACCTAGGCAAGAAGATGCTGGCGGACTCGGGCCTGCCGATCATCTCGGCCGACAGCATGGAAGAAGCTGCGCAGAAGGTCGTCGCGGCAGCCGAAGGCAAGTAAGCGCACGCGCTTTCCTGTCTTAAACGAGCGTTCACCAGATACGAATGGCGGCGCGCGCTTGCGCGTTGCGACGCCAAACGAACAGAGGTCACTACATGTCGATTCTGATCAACAAAGACACGAAGGTCATCACGCAGGGCATCACCGGCAAGACCGGCCAGTTCCACACGCGCGCGTGCCGTGAATATGCAAACGGCCGCGAAGCGTACGTCGCGGGCGTGAACCCGAAGAAGGCCGGCGAAGACTTCGAAGGCATTCCCATCTACGCATCGGTCAAGGAAGCGAAGGCCGAAACCGGCGCGACCGTGTCGGTCATCTACGTGCCGCCCGCAGGCGCCGCTGCCGCGATCTGGGAAGCTGTCGAAGCCGACCTCGATCTCGCCATCTGCATCACGGAAGGCATTCCGGTTCGCGATATGCTGGAAATCAAGGACCGCATGCGCCGCGAAAACCGCAAGACGCTGCTGCTCGGACCGAACTGCCCCGGCACGATCACGCCGGACGAGCTGAAGATCGGCATCATGCCGGGTCACATCCACCGTAAGGGCCGCATCGGCGTCGTGTCGCGTTCGGGCACGCTGACGTATGAAGCAGTCGGCCAACTGACGGCGCTGGGCCTCGGCCAGTCGTCGGCGGTCGGTATCGGCGGCGATCCGATCAACGGTCTGAAGCACATTGACATGATGAAGATGTTCAATGACGATCCCGACACGGACGCCGTCATCATGATCGGCGAAATCGGCGGCCCGGACGAAGCGAACGCTGCGTACTGGATCAAGGACAACATGAAGAAGCCGGTCGTCGGCTTTATCGCGGGCGTCACGGCGCCTCCGGGCAAGCGCATGGGCCACGCCGGCGCGCTGATCTCGGGCGGTGCGGACACGGCCGACGCGAAGCTGGAAATCATGGACGCGTGCGGCATCAAGGTCACGAAGAATCCGTCGGAAATGGGCCGCCTGCTGAAGTCGGTCATCTAAAAGGAAACTTGCGACGGGGTTTGGTACTCTTACCGAATCCTTTCATCAAAGTTTGTCAAAGGCGAGGGAGCGCTGGCTTCCTCGCCTTTTTTCTTTCTCGTTCCATGCTCGAATTTTTCGCGACGCTCCATTGGGGCGCGGTGCTTCAGATCATCGTCATCGATATCCTGCTCGGTGGCGATAATGCCGTCGTGATTGCGCTCGCCTGCCACAATCTGCCTGATCGGCAGCGCACGCGCGGCATCGTGTTCGGCACGCTCGGCGCGATCGTGCTGCGCGTGCTGCTGATCGCGTTCGCCGTCGTGCTGCTCGATATCCCGTTTCTCAAGTTCGTCGGCGGCATGCTGCTGCTGTGGATCGGCGTGAAGCTGATGTAGCCCGATCACGACGATCATCAGATCGATGCCTCCGACAAGCTATGGTCGGCGGTCAAGACCATCGTCGTCGCCGATGCCGTGATGAGCCTCGACAACGTGATCGCCGTCGCCGTCGCGGGCGCGGCGGAAGCGGCCGATCCGCAGCATCGCTTCGTGCTGGTCGTGTTCGGGCTGATCGTCAGCATTCCGCTGATCGTGTGGGGCAGCACGCTGGTGCTGAAGCTGCTCGATAGGTTTCCGGTCGTCGTGCTGCTGGGCGCGGGTTTGCTCGGCTGGATCGGCGGCGGGCTGATCATCAACGATCCGTTTATCGACCGCTGGCCGGCGCTGAATACCGATTTCGTGATCTATCTGGTGCATGCGCTCGGCGCGGCGTTCGTCGTGTGCGTCGGCTGGCTGCTCAAGCGTCGCGCGCTCAACGCCGCTCGGCGCGCGACGAGCTGATTTCGTCCAATTTGCCTATGCCTTCCGGCTGACTGCCGGAATCGCGGCTTCCTCAATACGATCGAAGCGTCCTGTCCGCATTGCGCGGCGGGCGCTTTTTCTTATCGAGGTGGCAATGACGACAGTGGCTTTGGAAGTAACCGCGGCTGACGAGCAGCGCGGCGTGCGCGCATGGTTCAAGGGCGTGCAGGAAACGGCGGCGCGAGGGTTCACGCTGATCGAACTGATGATCGTGCTGGCGATCGTCGGCGTGATCGCGGCGTATGCGATACCCGCGTATCAGGACTATCTCGCGCGCAGTCGCGTGGGCGAGGGTTTGGCGCTCGCGGCATCGGCGCGGCTCGCGGTGGCGGAGAATGCATCGAGCGGCGCGGATTTCGCGAGCGGATACGCGTCGCCGCCGGGCACGCGTAATGTCGAATCGATTCATGTCGACAGCGACACGGGGCAGATCACCGTC
The DNA here is from genome assembly GCF_001189365.1 of Candidatus Burkholderia verschuerenii. Lineage (GTDB taxonomy): Bacteria > Pseudomonadota > Gammaproteobacteria > Burkholderiales > Burkholderiaceae > Caballeronia > Caballeronia verschuerenii. Next base: position 15,795 of record NZ_LFJJ01000027.1, read on the forward strand.
GCCTTCACGACGCGCGCCGCGCCCGCGGGTTCGAATACGCTCGTGCTGGTGCCGTCCGCGCCGGATAACGCCGATGCACCGACCGCGCGCGTGGCGCTGGCGCGCGGATCGATCCAGGCGGGCACGTTGACGTGGGAATGTTTCGCGGGCGGCAAGGCGTCGTCGTCGCTGCCTGCGCCGGGCGCGGGACCGGCTCCGTCCGATGCGCCGACGCTCGCGGCCAATCTCGCGCCGCCTGAATGTCGCGCTTGACGGTCTAATGGCTTAACGGTCGGCGATGCGAACCCGCGCCGCCGCCGTAGCTTTCGATCGGCAAGGAACTTCCGCGCAATACGGGTATTGACTCAAGTATTTTGTGCAAAACGCCGGGTTTTCGTCGCAATTCCCGGCGTCTACCGGACAGCGCGAGCAAAGTTTTGTATAGTGCGCCGGTTACCGATGTTCCCAACTTTTCATGCCTTCTCAATACGCGCGTTATCTCTGCTTCGCCGTCCTGTGTCTCGCGTTGACGATCCCGTTCGGTGTCGTCAACCACACGTACCCGATTCCGACCTTCTACGCCGAATTCAGCGCGCTGGGACTGTATCTCGCGCTGGGCGCAACGGTCGCGCTGCTGGTGCGCGTGTCCGAGCCGCGCGTGCCGTTCGCATCGCCGACGATCGCGCTGATGCCGCTCGCGTTCGGATTGCTGCTCGTCGCGCAGACGGTGTTGCTGCCGGTCGCGCAACCGTCGATGAACTGGCTCGGCGGCGCGTATCTGCTGGCGTCGTTCATCGCGGTGCACACGGGTTTCGGACTCGTGCGCGCGGGGTTGTCGGAGAAGGCGTTGCGCATCGGCGCGGCGGCCTTGATGGTCGGCGGACTGTTCGCGGTGTTCTGCCAGATCGTGCAGTTGTTCTATCTGGAAGTGAAGTTCACGCCGTTCGTGGTCGCGTACAACGTGCTGGTCGAGCGGCGTCCGTTCGGCAATATGGCGCAGGCGAATCACCTCGCGACCGTGATCGCGTTCGCGATGGCGGGCGCGCTGTACTACGTGCAGACGCGTCGTTTGCCGGTGGTGCTGTGGATCGTGGTGTCGGCGGTGTATTCGCTCGGCCTGGCGCTGACGGTATCGCGCGGGCCGTGGTTGCAGACGGCGGTGATCATCGTCGGCGGATTCTGGATGGCCTTCGTGCAGGGCCGCAAGGTGGCCTCCGATGGCTTCGACGGTCCCGGCCGGCGCGATCTGCGCGCGTGGCTCATTCCGGTTGTGCTGGCGGTCGTGTTCTTCGCGGTCAACGCGGCGGTGCGCTGGGCGAACGTGCGCTACGACTTCGGGCTGGCGCAATCGGCGGCGGAGCGCATGCAGGACGCGAATCAGATCGCGCCGCGCCTCGCGCTGTGGAAATACGGCTGGACCATGTTCAAGACGCATCCGATGCTGGGCGTCGGCTGGGGCGAGTTTCCGCGCTATCAGTTCAATCTGGTGCGCGAGCTGGGCGGCGTCGAGATCGCGAACAACGCGCACGATATCTTCATCGATCTGCTGGCGAAAACCGGCGCGTTCGGCGTGGCGATCCTCGTGTTCGGCATCGTGCTGTGGCTGATTCGCGTGCTGCGCGCGCCGCAAACGCCGGCGCGGATTTTCGGGCTGTCGTTGTTGGGCGTGCTGATGATGCACGCGCTCGTCGAGTATCCGCAGCAGTACATGTTCTTCCTGATGCCCGCGATGCTGATCATCGGTTTGCTGGAGACGCGCGCGATCCGTCTGGTCGCGCGGCCGTTTTCATACGGGCTGTATGTGCTGCTCGTCGTGGGCGGACTGGTCGCGCTGTATCCGACGCTGCGCGATTACAATCGCGCGGAAGTGCTGTATTACGGCGCGCGTCCGGCGGAACAGTATCGGGACGATCCGTCGTTCCTGTTCACCGCGTGGGGCGAATACGGCGCGGCCACGCTGCTGCCGATGAACGCGCAGGATCTGGAGATGAAGCTCGCGATGCATCGCAAGGCCATCGCCTTGTTGCCGGGCGAAACCGTGCTGCGTCGTTATGCGGTCCTGCAGGCGCTCGCGGGCCAGCGCGAAGACGCGCTCGACACAATGGCGCGCCTGAAGATTTTCGCGACCGAACTGCACGACTGGCCGAAGCAACTGGCCTCCACGATGCAGATGACCGACGAGATCGGCAAGCCGCTGGCGTCGTTCAAGGCGGATCTGGTGAAGCTGTACGGGCAGCCGGCGGCGGGTGCGCAGGAGGATGATGAGGATGACGAGGAGGAGTGAGCGCGGGGGTGGCCTTAACGCTGCGCCACCCAATCCCCCGACTTCCCCCCATGCTTCTCCAGCACCTTCACATTGTTGATCGTCATTCCGCGATCCACGGCCTTACACATATCGTAGATCGTGAGTAATCCGATCTGCACGGCGGTCAGCGCTTCCATTTCCACGCCGGTGCGCCCGACCGTTTCGACGCGCACTTCGCAATGCACGCCGGGCAGCGCCTCGTCGATTTCGAACTCCACCGCGACGCACGTCAGCGCCAGCGGATGACACAGCGGAATCAGATCCGCCGTCCGCTTGGCGCCCTGAATCGCCGCGATGCGCGCCACGCCGAGCACGTCGCCCTTTTTCGCGCGGCCTTCGCGGATCAGCGCCAGCGTGGGTTCGAGCATCGCGATGGAACCGCGCGCCACCGCGATGCGCCGCGTTTCGTCCTTCGCGCCGACGTCGACCATGTGCGCTTCGCCGGCGGCATCGAAATGGGTGAGTCCTGACTCGACTGGCATGGCGTCTCCTTCTCTGCATCAAACGGGCGCTCATCTTACCAGCGCCGAATCGCGTCGTTTATCGCGAACGTGCCGCGAAAGCCGCGCGGACACCCGTCGCGGCCGGCACTTGATACGATAAGCCCGTTTCCGTTCTTCAGCCGACCGGCCTCGCCATGCCGGTCCAGCGCCATGCCGCCGAAGCGCCCGAGCCGTTCACTGATCGCCGTGCTGTGTCTGAGTCTCGCCGTGCCGCCCACGGCGCTGGCGCAGACGGGCGCGTCCGCGCCGTCGGCCGGTGTCAGTACGGGCATCGGCATGGGCACTGGCACCGGCACGCTCGCCGCCAGCGCGCTGCAATCGTCACATCAGAAAGATGGCGACGACGCCGTGCCCGGCAATGTCGCGGACGGCGTATTCGGCGTCTACGGCGGACGCGAAAGCCGCATCACCAACCGGCCCGGCGCGTTGTCCGGGCTGCGCGCGCCGCTCGCGTCGGTGCAGCTTCCCGACCTCGGCGACGGCTCCGGCGGCACGCTCTCGCCGCAGGCGGAACGCAAAGTCGGCGAACGGCTGATGCGCGACGTCCGCAGCGATCCCGATTATCTCGACGACTGGCTGATCCGCGATTATCTCGATTCGATCGCCGCGAAACTGTCGACGGCGGCGGCGATGCAATATCTCGGCGGCTATCGGCCGGACTTCGATCTGTTCGCCGTGCGCGATCCGCAGATCAACGCGTTTTCGATGCCGGGCGGTTTTATCGGCGTGAATACGGGGCTGATCGCGACGACGCAGACGGAATCGGAACTCGCGTCGGTGATCGGCCATGAAATGGGGCACGTGCTCCAGCGCCACATCGCGCGGATGATCAGCGCGCAGGAAAAGAACAGCTACGCCGCGCTTGCCGCGATGCTCGCCGGCCTGCTCGCGGGCGTGATGGCGCGGAGCGGCGATCTCGGCATGGGCATCGCGATGGGCGGGCAGGCCTTCGCCGTCGACAACACCTTGCGCTTTTCGCGCGCGGCCGAGCACGAAGCGGATCGCGTCGGCTTCCAGATGCTGACCGCCGCCGGCTACGATCCCTACGCGATGGCCGCGTTCTTCGAGCGTCTCGATCGTTCGACGATGGGCGACAACGGCGTGCCCGCCTATGTCCGCACGCATCCGCTGACGACCGATCGTATCGCCGACATGGAAGATCGCGCGCGGCGCGTGCCGTATCGGCAGCCGCGTCAGGCGGTGGAATATGCGTTCGTGCGTGCCCGCGCCCGCGTGCTGCAAGTGAATTACACGAGCGATTATCGCGAGGTCGCGAGCCGGCTGAAGTCCGAAATCGCCGATCAGACCGGGCTCAATCCGGCGGCGAACTGGTACGGCATCGCGCTCGCGCAATCGCTGATCGGTGATTACGACGCCGCGAACGACGCGCTGGCGAAATCGCGCAAGCTGTTCGAGGGCGAAGAGGCGAGCGAGGCGGCGGCGGCCGCGCAGGTGAAGAGCGAGCAGAAGGCGCAGCAGGCGAGCGCCAAAAGCGGTTGCGAAACACAATCCAAAACCGAAGCCGCATCGGCGGAAAGCCGCGCGAGCCTGCAAATCGCGGAGGCGTCCGCATCGAACGTCGCGGGCAGCGACGCGCGCGGCACGCTGACGCTGGGCAAACCGATCGCGCCGGATCAACCGGCATCGAGTCCGATCGCGGCATCGGGCGTCGCCCTTCCGCCGATCTTCGTCCACGCGCCCAACGCCGCCAAGCCACCGCCGCCGTCGACACAAGCGCCTCGCAGCACGCCGAGCCTCGATGTCCTCGCCGCCGATATCGCGCGTCGCGCGGGCCGTTACGACGACGCGATCCGCCTGGCCGACATCGCGCAGAAGCGCTGGCCGGAGTCGCACGCGGCGGTCGATGAGCATTTGCAGGCGCTGATCGCCGCGCATCGCTACGCGGACGCGCAGACGCTCGCGCGCCGGGAAACCCGCGCGGAGCCGGGCTTGCGCGACTGGTGGCTCTATCTCGCGCAGGCCAGCGCGGGTCTGAACGATCCGTTGCGTCAGCATCAGGCGATGGCGGAGAAACTCGCGCTCGACGGCGCGTGGCCATCGGCGATTCGCCAGTTGAAGGAAGCGCGCGACGTGAAAACCGCCAGCTTCTACGATCTGTCGACGATTTCGGCGCGTCTGCGGGAATTCGAATCGCGCTACAAGGAAGAGCGCGACGAGGAGAAAAACAGTTAGCGCGAAGCCGGGCTCGCGATAAAGCCGAAGCGCTGTTCGACGTCATCGCGCCGGATGGCTTGCAGCTTCAGGTCCGCGCCGCCGCGCCAGTGGAAGACGCCGCCGCGCGCGTCGTCGTCGAGCGTCGCGTGATTCGCGAACAGGTCGATATCGTGATCGTGCAGTGCGGCCACGCGAGCGGGCGTGGCATCGTCGGAAAACAGGATGCCGCCCGCGTCGTCGATCCACGCGTGCGCGGGCTCGAACGCCGCGCCGGTCTGATCCGCCAACTGCAACGCGCCGTCGATCTCCGACAGCCGCACGATCCACGGCGTATAGGCCAACTCGACATACACGCGCTGCGGCCCGTTCTGAAAGAACCACTGGCCGTCATCGTCGCGCTCGTAATTGCGGTTGATGAAGCCCAGCAGCGCCTCGTGCCGGATCGCCGTGCCCGGCGCGCCGGTCGCCTGCGCCGCCTCGTCGCGCATGCGCCACTGGCCGCGCCGGTCGAGCATCAGCCAGCCGGTGCAATGCGGGGGGACGTTGGGCCATTTGGCGAGCGCCTGCCTGGCGATTTCATCCATGACTAATCGCGTTCGTGAAACGTGTCGAAATAGCCGAACACGCGCATCGACAGCCAGTCGATCTTGCCCGGAAACGGCCCGGTCATGAAGCCGACGTGGCCGCCGTGATTCGGCTGATCGAGCGTGACGCGCGGCGACACTTCGGCGGGCGAGGGCAGCGCGAACTTGGGCAGAAACGGGTCGTTGCGCGCGTTCAGCACCAGCGTCGGCGACGCGATGCGCTTCAGATGCGCGCGGATGGTCGCGGTGGACCAGTAGTCGTCGGTATCGCGGAAGCCGTGCAGCGGCGCGGTCACCACGTTGTCGAACTCGTACAGCGTGCGGGCGGCGAGCACGGCGTCGCGATCGTACAGGCCGGGAAACTGACCGAGCTTGGCGAGTGCCTTGGTCTTGAGCGACTTCAGGAAGCTGCGCGTATACACCATGCCGAAGCCTTGCGAAATCGCGCGGCTGCCGGCGTGGACATCGAGCGGCGCGGAAATCGCCGCCGCCGCGCGGATGATCGATGCATCGGCCACACTCGATGCCCGCGTGCACAGCCAATGCAGCAGCACATTGCCGCCCAGCGACACGCCCGCCACGAAAATCGGCCCGCGATGCACCTCGGCCAGGCGTCGCAGGATCCAGTCGGCTTCGGCGCTGTCGGCCCGGTGATAGAAGCGCGGCAGCAGGTTCATCGGCCCGCTGCAGCTGCGAAAATGCGGCACCACGCCATGCCAGCCGCGTGCCTGAGCGGCGGCCATCAGCGTGCGGGCGTAGTGGGAATCGGAGTTGCCTTCGAGGCCGTGGAACAGCACGAAGAGCGGGGCGTCGGCGGCGGGCGCGGCGGCGGAATCGTGCGCGAGCCAGTCGAGGTCGATGAAATCGTCATCGGGCGTAGTCCAGCGCTCGGGCCGGTAACTCACCGATGGCTTGCGTCCGTAAAGCGCGGGAATGATGGTCTGCGCGTGGCCCGTCGGTAGCCAGCGCGGCGCGGCGTACAGCCATTGCGCGGCGTCGCCCAGTACGCGGCCGGTCTCGCGCGCGGCATCTTTCAATGCCACGGCGGGCGCTTTGTCCACGAACGACGAATCGTGTTTCAACAACGGATCGCGCTTCATGGCACCTCCCCGACAAACGTCTTGTTCTAGCGCTTCAATACTTCATTGCGTCAATGCAACGGACCCTGACCGTGACGCATCTTCACCGCGAACTGGCCGGCGGTTTCCATCGGCATTTCGCTCGCGTGGATATGCGCGATGCGCCATTCGCCGCGCTCGTGGACCATCACGTAGGTCGTGAAGATCATGCGCGGCGTATCGACCGGATTGGCCGGCTGATGCGCCTCGGCGATCGCGTACACGACGGTCCCGAGACTGTCGTAGACGCGGATATCCAGCGGCTCGATGGTCACGGCGTTCGCCTCGAGCTGCTTGGCCAGACCCGCGCGGATATGCTCCAGTCCGTGCAGATGCGTGCCGTCCGCGCAGATGCAGGTCGCGAACTCCTCGTCGATCCACAGCGACATGATGCTGTCGAGGCTGTTGTCCGCGATCGCCTGATAGTAAGCGTTCAGCGTATCGGCGGCGGCTTCGAAGAGGCGGGCGAAACGTGGCATGGCTCGTGGGTCTCTGGCTGTCGCTGCGAAGCGTCACCGGGGCCTGCTGACGGTGATGCCGCGCATCGGTCATGGGTCAAAGCATGCCTCCCTTCGGAGACATTCGCGTGTCCGCGTCCGCACACACGGCCCGAGGCCGTCGGATGAATGCGGATGCCGGCGGGCGGCGTCGCACGTAACCGCACGAAACGGACGATGCTAGCGATGCGCCAGCAGCATGCCGCGCAGATCGGCGAACACCTGTTCGGCGGAAAGCTCGCGCAGGCAGTTCAGATGGCCGAGCGGGCATTCGCGGGCGAAACACGGACTGCATTCAAGGTGCAGCCATTGTACCCTCGCGAGATCGGACAAGGGCGGCGTGTGGCGCGGATCGGTCGAGCCGTACACGGCCACCAGCGGCCGGCGCAGCGCCGCAGCGACGTGCATCAGTCCGGAATCGTTGGTGACGACGGCCGAGGCGCGCGAGATCAGCGCGCACGCTTCGCCGAGCGATGTCTGTCCGCACAGGTTGCGTACGTTCGGCGCGCGTTCCGCGATGGCCTGGGCGATCGGCGCATCCTTCTTCGAGCCGAGCGCGACGATGCGCGCATACGGGAACGACTGCGCGACGAACTGCGCTAGCATCGCGAAATGCTCGGGCGGCCAGCGCTTGGCCGGGCCGTATTCCGCGCCGGGGCAGAATACGACGAGCGGCGTGCGCGTATCGAGATTGAAGCGCGCCGACACGCGCGCGGCTTCGTTCGGATCGGCGTCGAGGCGTGGCACCGGCAGCTGCTGCGCGTCGGGCTGCGCGGCGGCAGCGGCTTGCGCGTGGCGGTCGATGAACGGCAGCTTCGCGCCGGGCGCATAGGCGAGCGCGGCGTAGTGCGCCGTCATCGGCGGACGATCGGTCTTCGGCGGATTCGGGTGACGCACGTTGAGCAGCCCGAAACGGTTTTCGCCCTTGTAGCCGATGCGCAGGTTGATGCCCGCCATCCACGAAATCAGCGCGGATTTCATCGAGTTGGGCAGCACGTAGGCGGCGTCGTAGCCGACATCGCGCAGATCGCTCGCGAGTTGCCAGCGGCGCAGCAGTTGCAGCTTGCCGTGGGCCAGGTCGGTCGCGTAGACGTCGCGGATTTCCGGCATGCGCTCCAGCACGGGCGCGACCCACGAGGGCGCGATCGCGTCGATGGCGATGCGCGGATGCAGCTTCCTCAGCAGGGAAAACAGCGGCTGCGCCATCAATGCGTCACCGATCCAGTTCGGTGCTATTACCAGCGCACGGCGCATCTGACAGGTTCCGATCTCAAAATATGAACGCGGCTTCCGGCGTGGACGCCGGGGAGTCGTCGAGTGGGTGGGGTGTTAGCGGGGCGCGCGATATTCCGGCCCGCTCGATGAAGCACCGCGCGATGCGCCGTCCGGCACATCGCGAGGGGCCGGCGTCACGCTCAATGAGCGCCCTTGATGACTTCGCCGTCTTTCAGCTTGTAGCGCGTGCCGCAATAGGGGCAGCGCGCTTCGCCGTGCGTCACGTCCAGAAACACGCGCGGATGCGCGCTCCAGCGCTGCATCTTCGGGTTCGGGCAGAAAGCGGGCAAGTCCTTGGCGGGCAGTTCCACCAGCGGCATTTCCTTCAGGTCGCTCATTGCTATCTCTTTGTGTTGTGCATGCGGGGAAAGCGGCAAGCGTCATGGCCTGCCGCGATCGGCTTCAGACTTTCGCGAGCCAGCTCGCGTACTTCTCGTTCTTGCCGCCGACGACATCGAAGAAGGCGCTTTGCAGCTTCTCCGTGATCGGGCCTCGTGCGCTGGAACCGATAGTGCGGTTGTCCAGTTCGCGGATCGGCGTGACTTCGGCGGCGGTGCCGGTAAAGAACGCTTCGTCGCAGGTATAGACCTCGTCGCGCGTGATGCGTTTCTCGATGACCGGAATGCCGAAGTCGCGCGCCAGCGTGATGACCGTGTCGCGTGTGATGCCGTCGAGGCACGAGGCCAGATCCGGCGTATAGATCTTGCCGTTGTTGACCGAGGAAGAAGTTCTCGCCCGAGCCTTCCGACACGTAACCGTCGACGTCGAGCAGCAGCGCTTCGTCGTAACCGTCGGTGACGGCTTCCTGATTGGCGAGAATCGAGTTCACGTACCAGCCGGACGCCTTCGCGCGCACCATCGACACGTTCACGTGATGGCGCGTAAACGACGACGTCTTCACGCGAATGCCCTTGGCCAGCCCGTCTTCGCCGAGATACGCGCCCCACGGCCGCGCCGCGATGGCCACGTGGATGGTGTTGCCCTTGGCCGACACGCCGAGCTTTTCCGAGCCGACCCAGATGATCGGGCGGATATAGCAGGATTCCAGCGCGTTCGTCTTCACGACTTCGAGTTGCGCGGCTTCGAGCGTCGCGGCATCGAACGGAACGTCCATCTGGAAAATCTTCGCCGAGTTGAGCAGGCGCTTGGTGTGCTCCTTCAGGCGGAAAATGGCCGTGCCCTGCGCGGTCTTGTACGCGCGCACGCCTTCGAACACACCCATGCCGTAATGCAACGTGTGGGTCAGAACGTGGATATTGGCGTCGCGCCAATCGACCAGCTTGCCATCCATCCAGATCTTGCCGTCGCGGTCGGCCATTGACATACGGTTCTCCTAGCTGTCTCGTTCAAGTGATTTCGGGCGCGCCGGGTGCATTTTTCCTGCCGCCGGCAGCGTGGCGCATGTTTCGGCGATGTTCCCGGACGCTCGACTGCGCGCGGGCAGGAATTGTCCGAAAGCCAGCGAAAGACCGTCATTTTAGCGTGATTTCGCGGCGAAACCGATCTTGGCGCGCCTTACGCGACGCTATAATTTGCCTTTTGCCGGTCATTTTTCGGCGGATTCTTCCTTGGCCGATTTTTTCCGGGGCGTTGCGCGTTCGCTGATGCCGTGCAATCCGTCCGCGCCCGGCATCGGGCATCTCATTGGCTCGTAACCGTCCATGCTCGACCGGCTGTCCGACACCAATCGCCGCGCATTCTTCGAAGGCGTGCGCACTTTTTCTCCCGCTTTCCTGGCGACGATGTCGTGGGGGCTCGTCACCGGCATCGCCATGACCAAGTCGGTGCTGACCGTGCCGCAGGCGTTCGGCATGTCGTTCGCGGCCTACGCGGGGTCGTCGCAACTCGCCGTGCTGCCGCTGTTCGCGGCCAAGCTGCCGCTCTGGACCGTGCTGCTGACAGCGGCGATGGTTAACCTGCGTTTCGTCATCTTCAGCGCGGGCCTCGCGCCGCATTTCGCGTATCTGTCGCTCAGGCGGCGTCTGCTGCTCGGTTATTTCAACGGCGACATCATTTATCTGATGTTTTCCAGGCGCAATTTCCCGATCGGCTGGCAGCCGGGCAAGGAAGCGTTTTTCTGGGGACTGGCGGCATCGAGCTGGATCTCGTGGCAAGTGTCGTCGGTGGCCGGCATTCTGCTCACCCGCCTGATTCCCGATAACTGGGGCCTCGAACTCGCCGGCACGCTCGCGCTGATCCCGATCATCGTGTCCGCCATCGCGACGCGCTCGACGCTGGCGGCGGTCGCGGTGGCGAGCGTCGTCGCGCTGCTCGCGTTCGACTTGCCGTATCGCTTCGGTCTGCCGCTGGCGGTGCTGATCGCGGGCACGGTCGCGGATGTGATCGCCGAGCGGCGCGGCACGCCGGAGAAGGCGAAGCGGGCGACCACGCGTATCGTCGTCGATGCCGCGCCGCCCGACGCCGGTCCATCCAACACATCCGCCGAAACCCCCGATCCGACGAGGCCCGTCCGATGAACTCCGTTCTCGTCTGGCTCACCATCATCGGCATGGGCATCGTCACAGCGGTGACACGCGCGTTCTTTCTGATGGGCGGCGAGCGCATAGTTCTGCCGCCGCGCATTCAGCGCGTGCTGCGTTACGCGCCGGCGGCGGCGCTGGCGGCGGTCGTCGTGCCGGATCTGCTGGAAACGTCGAGCGGATTTTCGATGTGGCCGTCGAATCACGCGCTCTGGGCGTCGCTGGCGGGACTGGCGTACTACCTGAAAACGCGCGGCATGATGGGCACGATCGTCGTCGGCATGGTCGTTTTCACGATTTTGCGGCTGATTTTCTGATCGAACGGCGACAGCGCGCGCCTCAAATACGCATCATCAAGGATTCACGGCTAAGAGCGCGCGGTCCGATCGGTTAAAATGACAGTCTTTCCTGTCGCAATCTCAATCGAGCGAGGTCGAGAGTGTCTCCGGCAGTCACCATGCAAGCGTTCCCCAGCACGCCTCAGACCGCATCGCGCTGTCCGGATGCGCGTACGCAGGGACATTGCGCCGGTTCATCGCTTTCGTCGCTTTCATCGCTCGATCCGCTTCTTCCGCATTTCTTCCGCGCTTTTGGTGCTTTAGCGCGACCCTCGCCTCCGGCCTGATGTCGCGCGCGGTCGCCGCTTCCGAATTCCCCGAGTTTCCGCTTTACCGACCGCGCGCTACCCCGTCCCGAACCGGCGGGCCCATCCGGCCCGTCCCGCCCGAACCGCTTTCCTTACTCAACGTTGACTCCCATGACGAAAGTACTGCGTTTCACCGACCTGATCGCCGAAGGTAAAGTCTCCGGCAAACGTGTGTTCATCCGCGCGGATCTCAACGTGCCTCAAGACGACGCCGGCAATATCACCGAAGACACGCGCGTGCGCGCCTCGGTCCCGGCCATCAAGGACGCGCTCGACGCGGGCGCGGCCGTGATGGTCACGTCGCACCTCGGCCGTTCGACCGAAGGCCAGTTCAAACCGGAAGACTCGCTCGCGCCGGTCGCCAAGCGCCTGTCGGAACTGCTCGGCCGCGATGTGCCGCTGGTGTCCGACTGGGTCGACGGCGTGAATGTGCAGCCGGGCCAGGTCGTGCTGCTGGAAAACTGCCGCGTCAACAAGGGCGAAAAGAAGAACGACGACGGCCTCGCGCAAAAGATGGCGAAGCTCTGCGATATCTACGTAAACGACGCATTCGGCACCTCGCACCGCGCCGAAGCGACGACGCACGGCATCGCGAAGTTCGCGCCGGTCGCGTGCGCCGGTCCGCTGCTGGCCGCCGAACTCGATGCGCTCGGCAAGGCGCTGGGCAACCCGAAGCGTCCGCTGGTCGCGATCGTCGCGGGTTCGAAGGTGTCGACCAAGCTGACCATTCTGAAGTCGCTGGCGGAGAAGGTCGATCAGCTGATCGTCGGCGGCGGCATCGCCAATACGTTCATGCTGGCGTTGGGTTTGAAGATCGGCAAATCGCTGGCGGAAGCGGATCTCGTCGGCGAAGCGAAGGAAATCATCGACGCGGCCCGCGCGCGCGGCGCATCGGTGCCGATTCCGAGCGATGTCGTCACGGCCAAGGAATTCGCGCCGACGGCCAAGGCCGAGACCGAGGCCGTCGCCGATATCGCCGACGACGACATGATCCTCGACATCGGCCCGGACACGGCGAAGGCGCTCGCGGCGCAACTCGACACGGCGGGCACCATCGTGTGGAACGGCCCGGTCGGCGTGTTCGAATTCGACCAGTTCGGCAATGGCACGAAGACGCTCGCGCAAGCCATCGCCAATTCGATGGCGTTTTCCATCGCGGGCGGCGGCGACACGCTGGCGGCCATCGCGAAGTACGACATCGCGGACAAGGTGAGCTACATCTCGACCGGCGGCGGCGCGTTCCTGGAATTCCTGGAAGGCAAGAAGCTGCCCGCGGTCGAAGTGCTCGAATCGCGCGCGGGGGCTTAAGGACTTGGCCGCCCGAGGAAATCCGGCGAAAGCAGGAAAGAAGGGCGCGCCAGCCGGCGGCGCGCAAACCGACGAGATCGACAACGGCGCCGCGCTCGATGCGGCCGCCGAAGCAGCTTTGGTGATTGCCGAAGCCGCGCAACCCGAACATGCGGCATCCGAAGGTGTAGGCGAAGGTCACGAAGGCCATATTCCGCCCACGCCTCCGGTCATCATCGGCGGCGTGCCCGCCCATGCACTGAAAGATATCGATAAAGCGACGCCGGCACGAACCGGCACGCGCGCAACCAGTGAGCAATACGTCACTGCAAGCGCAACGTGCTCGCAGCCTTAACACGGGCGTTCCTACAGAGACGAGGAAAGACATGCATCGCGCCACCAAGATCGTTGCAACCATCGGACCGGCATCGAGCAGTCCGGACATCCTGCTGCAGATGATGCAGGCCGGGCTCGACGTCGTTCGCTTCAATTTCTCCTACGGCTCCGCCGACGACCATCGCCAGCGCGCCGAATGGGTGCGCGAGGCCGCGCGTCAGGTCGGCCGCGAGGTCGCCATCATGGCCGACCTGCAAGGGCCGAAGATTCGCGTCGGCAAGTTCGAAAACAACAAGACGATGCTCGTCGCGGGCAACACGTTCATCCTCGATGCGGGCTGCGAACTCGGCAATAACGATCGCGTCGGCCTCGACTACAAGGATCTGCCGCGCGATCTGCGCGCGGGCGACGTGCTGCTGCTCAACGACGGCCTGATCGTGCTCGACGTCACGCGCGTGATCGGCGAAGAGATTCACACGGTCGTGAAGGTCGGCGGCGAGCTGTCGAACAACAAGGGCATCAACCGTCAGGGCGGTGGGCTGACCGCGCCCGCGCTGACCGAGAAGGACATGGAGGACATCAAGACGGCGATGTCGCTCGGCGCGGATTTCGTCGCAGTGTCGTTCCCGAAGAACGCGACCGACATGGAGATGGCGCGTCAGCTCGCGAATATCGCGGGCGCGCCGTATGGCATCAAGCCGAAGATGATCGCGAAGATCGAGTGCGCGGAAGCCATTCCGGCGCTGCAAGGCATTCTCGATGCATCGGATGGCATCATGGTCGCGCGCGGCGATCTCGCGGTGGAAGTCGGCAACGCGGCGGTGCCTGCCTTGCAGAAGCGCATGATCCGCATGGCGCGCGAGTCGAACAAGCTCGTGATCACCGCCACGCAGATGATGGAATCGATGATCCACGCGCCCGTGCCGACGGGCGCGGAAGTGTCGGACGTGGCGAACGCCGTGCTCGACGGCACCGACGCCGTCATGCTCTCGGCCGAAACGGCAGCCGGCAAATATCCGGTGACGACCATCGAGACGATGGCCGCCGTCTGCGTGGAAGCGGAGAAATCGGAAGAGTCGCAACTGGATCGCGATTTCCTGGACCGCACGTTCACGCGCATCGACCAGTCGATCGCGATGGGCGCGCTGTTCACGGCGTTCCATTTGGGCGCGAAGGCAGTCGTCGCGCTGACGGAATCCGGCTCGACGGCGCTGTGGATGTCGCGTCACTGGACGCATGTGCCGATCTTCGCGTTGACGCCGCGCGTCGCGAGCGAACGCACGATGTCGCTGTATCGCAACGTGACGCCGCTGCATCTCGATACCAATATGGATCGCGATCTCGCGTTGAATCAGGCGCTGGAAGTCGTCGTCTCGAAGGGTTATGCTGCGCGCGGCGACATGGTCGTGCTGACCGACGTCGAGCAGGCCGCCGACTTCGTCAAGCAGACGCAATGCGACGCACTGGCGATCGCCATCGGCACGTCGCACGGCGCGTACAAGTTCTCCAAGAAGCCGACGGGCGATATTCTCGCCATCGACCGCATCAAGGAAATTCACCAGCGCATTCCGAACACGCACCTCGTGATGCACGGTTCGTCGTCGGTGCCGCAGGAACTGCTGGCGGAAATCCGCGAATTCGGCGGCGACATGAAGGAAACCTACGGCGTGCCGGTCGAAGAGATTCAGGAAGGCATCAAGCACGGCGTGCGCAAGTTGAATATCGACACGGACCTGCGTCTGGCGATCACCGGCGCAATCCGCCGCTTCATGTTCGAAAATCCGTCGAAGTTCGATCCGCGCGACTATCTGAAGCCCGCGCGCGATGCCGCGAAGGAAATCTGCCGTCAGCGCTTCATGCAGTTCGGCGCGGAAGGCATGGCGGGCAAGATCAAGCCGGTGTCGCTCGACAAGATCGCCGAAAAGTACAAGTCTGGCGAGCTCGCGCAAATCGTCAAATGAGACTGTTCTGAGCCTCAGCGGATTTGTAAAGTAAAATCAACGGGTTCCGGGTTCGGAGCCCGTTCGCTTTTCTCTGCCGCGCTTGCAGCGTCGACGCGCGGCGCTTACCATTTCAGCCCTTCTTCGGTACACGACGATGTCCACGTTATACGAATCCACGATCAAATCGCTGCCGTTGCTCGGCCGCGGCAAGGTCCGCGACAACTACGCCGTCGGTCAGGACAAGCTCCTGATCGTCACGACCGACCGCCTTTCCGCATTCGACGTCGTCATGGGCGAGCCGATTCCGAACAAGGGCCGCGTGCTGAACACGATGGCCGATTTCTGGTTCGAGAAGCTCGGCCATATCGTGCCGAACCACAATACGGGCATCGATCCGGCGTCGGTCGTGTCGGCGGACGAAGCGGAGCAGGTCAAGGGCCGCGCGGTCGTCGTCAAGCGTCTGGAGCCGATTCTGGTCGAAGCGGTCGTGCGCGGTTATCTCGCGGGCAGCGGCTGGAAGGACTATCAGGCGAGCGGTTCCGTGTGCGGCGTCGAACTGCCGCCGGGCCTGCAGAACGCGCAACAGCTGCCCGAGCCGATCTTCACGCCGGCAGCGAAGGCCGAAATGGGCCATCACGACGAAAACATCACCTACGATGAGATGGAGCGACGCATCGGCACCGAGCTGTCGGGGACCATCAAGCGTATTTCCATCGCGCTGTACAAGGAAGCGGCGGAATATGCGGCGACGCGCGGCATCATCATCGCGGATACGAAGTTCGAATTCGGTCTGGACAACAAGGGCGAGCTGTATCTGATGGACGAAGTGCTGACCGCCGATTCGTCGCGCTTCTGGCCCGCCGACGGTTATCAGGTCGGCACCAATCCGCCGTCCTTCGACAAGCAGTTCGTGCGCGACTGGCTCGAATCCCAGCCGTGGAAGAAGGAGCCGCCCGCGCCGAAGCTGCCGGACGACGTGATCGCCAGGACGTCGGAGAAGTATCAGGAAGCGCTGCAGCGTTTGACCGGCCAAACGCTCGACTGAGCATTGAGTAGAAGACAGATGACGAACGAAGTTCATACGCATGACGCGCCGCTCGTCGGCGTGCTGATGGGTTCCAGCTCCGACTGGGACGTGATGAAGAACGCCGTGGCGATCCTCAAGGAATTCGGCGTGCCGTACGAGGCGAAAGTCGTGTCGGCGCATCGGATGCCGGACGAGATGTTCGCCTACGCCGAAAGCGCGCGCGATCGCGGTTTGCGCGCGATCATCGCGGGCGCGGGCGGCGCGGCGCATCTGCCGGGCATGCTGGCCGCGAAAACCACGGTGCCGGTGCTCGGCGTGCCGGCGGTCAGCAAGTATCTGAAGGGCGTGGATTCGCTGCATTCTATCGTGCAGATGCCCAAGGGCGTGCCGGTCGCGACCTTTGCGATCGGCGAGGCGGGCGCGGCGAACGCGGCCTTGTTCGCGATTTCGATGTTGAGCGTGACGGACGCGAAGTACGCCGACGCACTGGCCGCGTTCCGTGTGAAGCAGAATCAGGCGGCGCACGATATGAGCCTGCCGCCGCTTTAAGGCGTTTTTGACGTATCCGGGAAGGCGCCGCTGCGAAGCGGCCTTTCCCACTTCGTTTCACCGCGATTGCATCCGATCGCGCCGGTACGCGTCGATTGACCACACTTCGCTACTCAGCCCCACGATGAACCCACAAAAATCCCCGATCTCCCCCATTTTGCCGGGCGCCTGGCTCGGCATGGTCGGCGGCGGCCAGCTCGGCCGCATGTTCTGTTTCGCCGCGCAGTCGATGGGCTATCGCGTCGCCGTGCTCGATCCGGACGCGACGAGCCCGGCGGTCGCGGTCGCCGATCGCCATATCCGCGCCGCCTACGACGATCGCGCCGCGCTGACCGAACTCGGCCGCCTGTGCGCGGCGGTATCGACGGAATTCGAGAACGTACCGTCCGCGAGCCTCGAATTTCTGGCGACGTGCACCTTCGTCAGTCCGGCGGCGAGTTGCGTCGCGATCGCGCAGGATCGCGTGGCGGAGAAGCGGTTTATCGCGGAATCGGGCGTGCCGGTCGCGCCGCATGTGGTGATCGAATCGCCGGAAGCGCTGGAAAAGCTCGACGACGAGACGCTCGCCGCCGTGCTGCCGGGCATCCTCAAGACCGCGCGTCTTGGTTACGACGGCAAGGGGCAGGTCAGCGTGCGCAACGCGCATGAAGTGCGCACGGCGTATGCGTCGCTGTCGGGCGTGCCGTGCGTGCTGGAAAAGCGCATGCCGCTGAAGTACGAAGTGTCGGTGCTGATCGCGCGCGGCTGCGACGGCAAATCCGCCGTGTTCCCGCTCGCGCAGAATTCGCATGTGAACGGCATTCTGGCGAAGACCGTCGTGCCCGCGCCGGATGCATCGGACGCGCTGGTGGCGCAGGCGCAGGACGCCGCGCTGACGATTGCCGCGAAACTCGGTTATGTCGGCGTGCTGTGCGTCGAGTTTTTCGTGCTGGAAGACGGCTCGCTGATCGCCAACGAAATGGCGCCGCGTCCGCACAATTCCGGCCACTATACGGTCGATGCCTGCGCCACCAGCCAGTTCGAGCAGCAAGTGCGCGCGATGACCGCCATGCCGCTCGGCGACACGCGCCAGCATTCGCCCGCCGCGATGCTGAACCTGCTCGGCGATATCTGGTTTGACGGCAAGAAGGCGCGTCCGCCCGCATGGACCGAGGTCGTCGCGATGCCGACCGCGCGGCTGCATCTGTACGGCAAGGAAGACGCGCGTCCGGGCCGCAAGATGGGGCATATCAATTTCACGGCGGCGACGCTGGAAGAGGCGCGCACGGCGGCGCGCGATTGCGCGCGCATGCTGCATATCGCGCTTGACTGAGCGCTTGATCAAGTTTTACCGAAGAAGCAGTTTGCAATGACCATCATCCATCCGAGCGCCGCGCAGATCGAAGAAGCGGCGGCGCTGCTCGACGCGGGCGAACTCGTCGCGTTTCCGACCGAGACGGTCTACGGCCTGGGCGGCGACGCCGAGAACGCGGACGCCATCGCGCGTATTTATGCGGCGAAGGGGCGGCCGGCGAATCATCCGGTGATCGTGCATCTCGCGCCGGAAGCCGATCCCGGTTACTGGGTGCGCGCATTGCCCGTCGATGCGCAGAAGCTCATCGACGCGTTCTGGCCCGGCCCGCTCACGCTGATTTTGAAGCGCGCGGACCATATTCCGGCGGCGGTGAGCGGCGGACAGGATTCGGTCGGCGTGCGATGCCCGTCGCATCCGGTGGCGCAGGCGTTGTTGTCGGCGTTTCATCGGCGGCGGCTCGGGACGGGCAAGCAGGGCGGCGTGGCGGGTCCGTCGGCGAATCGCTTCGGACATGTGAGCCCGACGACGGCGCAGCATGTGCGCGAGGAATTCGGCAGCGCCGTGCATGTCGTCGATGGCGGCGCGGCGGACGTGGGCATCGAATCGACGATTCTGGATTTGTCGCGCGGTTTTCCGGCTCTGCTCAGGCCGGGGCACGTGAGTCCGCAGCAGATCGCGGATGTGATCGGCATCGCGCCGCGTCTTCCCGATGGCACCGATGCCACGGCGCCGCGCGCATCGGGGACGCTGAAGGCGCATTACGCGCCGAGAACGCCGTTGGCGCTGCTGCCGTTTTCATCGATCGAGCCTTTGATTGCGGCGTTCGATCGGTCGAGCGGGAAGAAGGTCGCGCTGGTGGCGCGGGCGTCGAGCGCGAAGGATTGGGCGGATGCGGCGCATGTGCATTTCGTCGCCGCGCCGGAAGATCCGCAGTCGTATGCGCGCGATCTTTATGGCTTGTTGCGGGCGCTGGATCGGGCGAATGTCGAGCGGATTCTGATCGAGAAGCTGCCGGAAAGCGTGGAGTGGATTGCGGTGAATGATCGGTTGGGAAGGGCGGCGGCGTTTGAGGAAAGCGAATGACGGGTCTTTACGCGTGAATCCCGCCAAGCGGGCGCGCTGCGGCCCAATGCCTTATTAATTGGCGCAATAAACGCTTTTTGCCCAATTTATAAGGTATTTCCGGTCGCATCACCGCGCACCGCGCCTTGATCGCCGCCCAACCGCCGATGGGTCCAACCCACTCGCGCCAGTCGCAATCTGTTCCGCGAGCTCGAACGCCGGTCGCTGCCCTTCGAGGTTCTCCTCCGACATCCCACACGCGTCGACATAAAGCTGGCGCCACGACGAATGCACCGTGTGAGCCATCGCCTGCAAGGTGTCCCACGCTTCGGATACCGTCAACGAAAACGACGGCGCATCCACGACCAGATTCTCGGGCGTTGCCGTGCGCTCGCCTTTCCGGTTCACTGCCATCGCCTGCACGCCGCGCCTGCGCGGAAACGCGACGACATCGTAAGCAGGCGCGAGCGTCCACGAACCATTCCGATACAGCAGGCCGTGGTTGCGCGGATGGTCGTCGTAGTTGCCGACCAAAGCATTGAATGCCATCCGGCGCCACAGTTCGCGCTGTTGTTCCGCGAAGGATTGACTCCTGTCGCCGCACCAGCGCTGCAGTTCATAAGCGAGCTTCACGTACGAGCGATCCGCGTCCTCCGGTGTTTGATCGCTGCGCAATCGTAAGACCGTCGCCGTGCTTGCGAAAAGCGACCGGTGCACGCCGCTGTCCACGACCTTACGATCGAAGCGCCTGACCAGCACGAGTTCGTGCGGGCCCACGCGCTCGTAGCGAACGTCTGCGGCTTCGAGTCCGCACATCCGGGCAAGCGTCATCGCCACGAACTCGCGAGCCGGCAGGAACGGCGAACCGCCGCGCTCCTGAAGTTTGGCGATCCACCACGCGGTTGCATTGTCCGCCTTCAGCGACACGGTCAGCTTCGGCTTCTCGCCGCCGAGACTCGTCGTATCGTCCGCGCCTGACAGGCTTTGCACCACGCTTCGGGCCGAGTATCCCGGATCGACATTCTCCAACCCGGCCTTCAGCAGCTGAAACGCAGGCGGCTTGAAATCGACCTTGCGCTCGATATGCTCGGGCAGGCAAACCTCCAGCGCGCCGACACCATCGCCGGGCGCCAGATCCATGCGCTCCACTTCGTCGAGCGTTTCTTTTTCGTGGATCGCGAGCAGCAGATCGAGTCCAAACCCTTCGGGCGCCGCGTCTCGCAACACGCCGAACACGCCATTCATGTTGGTCGTGGTCGCCGGCCGGCGCGCGCGCGAAAACGGCAGATTGATCGGGTCGATGGGCAGCGCGTCTGCGCGCGTCCGGTAAGCGTCGCTATACGAGAACTCGCCGAGACGCGGAGACCACCCGAACGTGCCGCATAGAACGGGCGCGGTCTCTCCCGGCAGCCACACCCAGACCGGACGCTCTTTCTCAGCCATGAGAACCTCGCACTCGACGCGGAAGGCGCTTAAGGCTTTCCTCTTGAATAACAGGGTCGCGATCGACACGCGTCGCTTCACGCAGATCATCGAGCCTGTCGAGCGTCCACAGCGCTTTGACGACCTGGCCGAAGGCGACGGTCGGACGTCCCTTTTCGAGATCGACGACGGTGTTCACGCTGACGTTCATCTTGGCGGCGAGATCGCGCTGCGTCCATCCGCGCGCGCGCCGGGCGAGCGAGATGTTTTCGCCGATCGAAGTGAGGACTTCCTCGGCTTCGAACGGTAGTAAATCCAGCGATTGGGTCCGTCGCATAATTTTAATAAAACAAAATTTAAGTGACTTAAATTTTATTTAATACAGATTTCAGGTGTTTTCAAGGTGCAGAAAACGGGCTCGATCGCCGAGCCCTAAGGCGTGTTGCGCCCCACACAGCCTAAAAAAACCGCCCGACGATCCCTCGCCGGACGGCTTTCCCATCAACCCCAAAAACCTTACTTCCCCAACCCCGACTTCGCCACCGTCTGCTCCGCCGTCTGCGCGTACAGCGCATGCAGATGCGTCGTCGGATGCACGGTATCGGCGTACATGTAGGTCTGATCCGCGTTTGCCGTCGTGTAGTTCTGCGGCGAGCAGAACAGCGACGTCGCGAAGTCCTGCGGGTCGGGCTCGCCGTACTTCGCGGCTGCCGCCGCCATCGCCTGCAGATTGCACGCCGTGCCCGTGTTCGACACCGCAAAGCCGTACTGCGCGTAATTCGCCGTGATGTTCGCCAGCGCCGGCACGATATCCAGGTAGATGACCTTCGACATCAAACCCGTCTGCGTCAACGCTGCCGACAGCGCCTGATTGAAGCCGAGCGATGCCTGCGTCAGCAGCGCCTTGGTCGTGGCCGAACTCATCATCCCTTGCGGCGTGGCGCCGATATCCGGCACGTTCGAGACCAGCACATGCGTCGCGCCGCCCTGCACGATCTTGCCGATGACGCCCGCCAGATAGATCGCCGCCTGTCCGATCGCGGCCGTCGCCTGAGCCGGCGTAATCGCGCTCGCCTGGACCGCCTGCAAGTTGTACAGAATGTCGTTCGCGCCGCCGTTGACGATCACGAGCTGGTTCGCGTTGAAGCTGCCGTGCGTCGTCAGATAGTTGGTCAATTGCTGCGCGACCGGCACCGTCAGCGCGCCCGTGTAGTTGGCCGGATTGGTGCTCGCGTGGCCGATGCCGATCGGGTTCGTCACGCGCGAGCCGCCCTGCGCATAACCGAAGCCCGACTGCGCCGCCGGCGCGGCGCCGAAGCCGCCGGTCATCGCGGGCTTGAGCGTGTCGCCGTAGTATTGCGCGACGTCCTGCACCCAGATTTGGCCCGGATTCGTCGTGAAGCGGCCGCCGCCGAAATTCGCCGCCGCGACGGGCGCATAGGTGCCGACATCCGACAGACTGTCGCCGAAGGACACGATCTGCAGCTTGACGCCGCCCGCCGGCGCGGAGTTGTTGTCATCGCTTCCGCCGCCGCAAGCCGCGAGCAGGGCGAATGCGGCGCTCGCCGTGGCGATGCGGGCGTAGCGTACCAGTGCGGCGCGCGTCGAACGTTGCTTCTTCATGGACCTCGTCTCCGTTGAACGGTGTTTTGTAGTTCGGGCGCGGCGTCAAGCCTTGCCTCGTGTCACGCATCTTCGTGCTTCATTGTGCTTCTACCATACTTCTGCGGTACTACTGTGTGCTTCTTTGTCATTTCACGGCGACGGATTGCGCGTCCGCCGCATCGCATTGTGCCCCATGCGCGGCGCTTGTCGAGCCGTACGAACCATACTCCGGCATCATGCGACCGCGTCGTGCCCGACAGCGTACACGGCGCGCGACCCGAGCCGGGCGGGACTTCGTAGAAGAAATCTTCGGTGCCGCGCGTCCGGGCGTGCCCGCACGCGGGTTTGGATGGATTGCCGCCACGGGCGAGTCGTGCCTCGCCCGTGGTCAAAAGCCGGACGCGCCGATCACTCGAGTTCGGTCGTTTTGCGCGCGCCGTCGTAGACCCATTCGAGCAGCGCATCGTGGGCGGCGCGGGCGGCTTCCGCGCGCGGATCGTTGATGAAGCTCACCACGACGTAGCTCTCGCCATTCGCCGCGCCGACATAGCCCGCGATGGCGCGCACGTCGCGCAGCGTGCCGGTCTTGATATGCGCGTTGCCGAGCGCGCCCGAGTTGTTCAGGCGGTTGCGCATGGTGCCGTCGACACCGGCGATCGGCAGCGATTCGACGAACACCTGCGCGACCGGGCTCGAATTCGCCGCGACCAGCAGATCGGCCAGCGATGCCGCGCTGATGTGCTCCTCGCGCGACAGGCCCGAGCCATTGTCGAGCACGAGACGACCGTTCATCGGCAGGGCGCTCTTGCGCAGGAAGGTCTGGATCGCGGCGGAGGATTTCGCGGTCGTCGCGGGCGGCTTGGATTCCGCCGCGCCGATCGTCAGGAACAGGTTGCGCGCCATCACGTTGTTGCTGAACTTGTTGATGTCGCGCACCACGTCCGAGAGCACCGGGCTGCGATGCGTGCCGACCAGCCGCGCCGACACGGGCGTCGGACCTTCGCGCGTGGTGCCCTGGAACGTGCCGCCCGCCTGCTTCCAAAGCGCCAGAAAGCCGCCCGCGAAGAAGGTCGAATGATCGAGCGCGGCGACGTTGATGGTGCGCGGCCCGCAGCGCAGCGGATAGTCGCCGATAAACGATGCCTGCACGAAGCCGCCCTGCGTCTGCGCCACGCTCGGCGACGCCGCCTGCAGCGAGCCCGTGCACGTGCCGCGCGTCACGCGCAATTCGTTATCGATCTGCAATTGCGCGAGTTGCGGCAGCACATCGATGGACACCTGACCATCGGTGTTCGGCGTCAGCGTAAAGGACAGCGACTTGAACGCGTACAGCAGCGGATCGGGGCCGACGTTGTAGGGCGCGGTCTCGTCAGTATCGAAGGCGGGCAGATCGCGCGTGGAAGCGTCGAAGTAACGCTTGTCCAGCACCAGCGCGCCGTCGATGCCGCTGATCCCGCTCTTGCGAATCTGATCGACGAGATCGATCAGTTCCTCGGGCACGAGCTTCGGATCGCCCGTGCCCTGAATGTACAGATTGCCGTGCAGTACGCCTTGCGGATCGATCTGGCCATCGGCGTAGGCGGTCGTCTTCCAGCGATAGTCCGGCCCGAGCATCGACAGACCGGCGTAGGTCGTGACGAGCTTCATCGTGGAGGCGGGCAGCATCGGCTGATTGGCGTTGATGGCGACCAGCGGCACCGGCGCGCCGATGCGCTGCACGACGACGCTCATCGACGAGAGCGGGACGTGCGCTTTCGCG
>NZ_LFJJ01000274.1 GCF_001189365.1 Candidatus Burkholderia verschuerenii
TTTCGCTCCACGCTTCCTCCCCACGGTCGGTCGCCCTTCCGCAGTTGCGCTTCACTTCGCTCGCTGTGGTCAACTTGCCGCGCGACTTGCACCCGCAAGAGTGCGCCCATGCTGGGCGCACAAAAAACACGCCGCTGGTTCAGCGGCGTTCTTCTATCGCTTCAGGCTAATCAGAAATCCGTCGTCATCGACAGCAACAGCGTGCGCGGCGCGCCCATCGTCAGATATCCGCCGATGGTCGATGACCAGTACGATTTGTTCGCCACGTTCAGCACGCTGGCGCGGAAGGTCGTCGGACGGCCGTAGATCGCGGTGGCGTAACGCGCGCCGAGGTCGAAGCGGTCCCACGCGGGAATCGACAGCGTGTTACCCACGTTCAGATACTGCGAGCCCGTGTGAATCCAGCGCGCCGTCAGCGTCAGGCCTTGCAGCACCGGCCGTCGTATTCCGCGTTGACGTTGAACATCATGGTCGGCACGCCGATCGGCATGTTGCCGTCGTTCGCGGGCGTGCCCGTGTTCTCTTCCGTGCCGTGGATGTACGTTCCGCCCGCGATCAGCCGCACGCCCTTCACCGGCTCGCCGAATACCGACAATTCGATGCCGCGATGCTTCTCCGTGCCGTCCGCCACGTAATAGCCGACGCTGTTCTGATACGTCAGCGGCTTCTAGATCTGGAACGCCGCGAGCGTCGCGCCGTACTGGCCGTTGTCGTACTTCGCGCCGACTTCCCACTGCTTCGACTTCTGCGGCGGTAGTTGCTGGCCGAAATTCAGTGACGTGCTCGGCGCGGTATCGCCGATCGTCAGCGCTTCGCTGCGGTTGGCGAAGAACGCCACGTTCTGCCACGGCTTGACGACGAGGCCGAACACCGGCGTCGTGATCGACTGGTTATAGGCTTCGGTCTGTTTGCCGGTGTAGTCGTAGGCATCCGAGTTGATTTCCTGATGACGCGCGCCGACCGTGAACAGCACACGATCATTCAGGAATCCTAGCGTATCGGAGATCGATACGCTGCGCAGCAGGTTCAGCGACGTCGTGCCCGGATCGGTCAGATTGCCGCCCGAGAGAATCGTCGCCAGCGACGGCACTTGCGGCGTGTCGTAGAGACTCGTCGCATAGGAGCTGCCGAAGGTGTAGGCCGACTTCGAATCGACGCGCACGATCGACGCGCCCGCCGTCACGAAATGCGATACCGGTCCGGTATTGAAGTGCCCGCGCACGCCCGCTTCCGCCGATTCGCCGTCTTCCTTGTGCGGCACGCCGAGACGCCCGCCGGTCACGCCCGCCGTCGTGATATTCGGCGACCCGTATTCGCCGTGCTCGTTCGTATGACGCGTGCCGCCGGTCACGTACGCCGTCCAGCCCGGCAGAAAGTCGTACTCCGCGCGCAGGATGCCGACCGTGTCCTCGATCGAGCTATAGCTCCAGGTCTGCGCGTAGTTGTACGTTGCCGACGGCGGCTCGGGAATGTAGTTCGCGTAATCGTTGACGACCGGACGGCCGCCGTTGATGCGCTGACGCTGATACAGAAAATCGCCGTACAGACGCAGCTTGTCGCCGCGCCAGTCGAGCGACACCGCCGTCGTGTTGTCGCGACGATGTTCGCCGTCGACGGCCTGCTCGCCATCGTGATTGGCCTGATTCACGCGGATGACGAACTGCCCTTCGCTGCCGAATCGACGGCCTACGTCCACATGCGCGCCGATTTCGCCCGATGCCGTGCCTTCCAGCGTCACGCGCGTGACCGGCTTGTCGTCCGCGCGCTTCAGTTGCAGGTTGAGGCCGCCGCCGACCGCCGAACCCGTCGGCGATGCGCCGTTGAGGAACGCGTTGGCGCCCTTGAACACGTCGACGCGTTCGAGCGCGTCGGTCGCGACGAGCTGACGCGGCGTGATGCCGTACAGGCCGTTGAGCGACACGTCGTCGCCCTGCAACTGGAAGCCGCGAATCACGTACGTTTCCGCGAAGTTGCCGTAGCCGTTCGCCGTGCGCACCGACGGATCGTTCGCCAGCACGTCGCCGATGGTGCGCGCCTGCTGGTCTTCGATCAGCTTCGACGTGTAGGTCGTCATGCTGAACGGCACGTCGATGTTCTTCTGCTGACCGAGCACGCCGTAATCCGCGCCGCGCGCGACTTGACCGCCGCCGTAGGTCGGCGCGAGATCGCCGGGCAATTGTTCCTTCGACGCCTGCACTTTCACGGCGGGCAGCGCGTTGTCGGCCGGAGCGGCTTCGGTCGATTGAGATTGAGCGGGCGCGGAGAGCGAGAACAGCAGCGCGACGGCGGGCGCGATGGCGACGATCGCGGCGCGATGCGCCAGCGTCTTCGCAGGCCCGGCCTGCGAGGAATGCGTACGGAAAACAGGCATGAATCGGGCAGTTCAGGAGTGGTCGGTCTTCCGTCCCGGGGCATCAGTGGAATCCGGGCGGCGTTGTGTCGAGTCGTCCGACCGTGCGCGTGGCCGCGCTGATGTCGTCGCTCTTTGTGGAGCGAAAGTATAAGTTAAATGCGATTCGTTATCATTCAATATCGACGCGATTTGCAATGGCGCAACATCTCGCGATCGAACGACAATCGTTTGCTGCTTTATTCGATTAAGTCAAAATTGCTGGCTTTTATCAGCTTTTATCAGCTTTTATCAGCGTAAGCGATCGGCCGCCGAACCGCGCGACCGATCGTAAAGCGATGAAACGTAAGGCGTTTATTGCGCGCCAGCGCGACCGCCGCGCGTGACCGCGGCTTCCGACGAACGCCTGCGCGCCGAGCGCTTCTTCAGCCAGATCATCAATCCGGTGATGCTCAGCACCGCCACCGCGACGCCCACCGCGCTGATCAGAATGCGCCCCGGCAAGCCGATGATGCGTCCCGAGTGGAGCGGAAACTGCGCCTGCATGAAGATATCGCCCGCCGTGCCGCGTCCCGGAATCGACGATCCGGCGAGCGCGCCCGTGTGGCCGTTGTAATAGAGCCAGGGATTGCCGAGCCCGACATCGACGTGTTCGTTGCCCGGCTTGAAGAAGCCGACGCCGTACGCGGGCATCTGCGGCACGAAGTACAGCGCGCCCGCCGGCGTGTCGATGCCTTCGCGTTTCGCATCGCGGGCGGCGTTGGCGAGCACTTGCTCCTTCGTGATGTCGAGGCTTCCCGCCGGAGCCGCACTGACGAGCGCCGGGTTGCCGAGGAAGCCCGGCGACAGCTTCGAGAACGCCGACACAATCGGCTTCACGACCGGATCGGAGAGATTCATCGAGATCGACGTGAACGCCATCATCAGCAGCAGACCCCAGATCCACACGCCGCCCGAGCGGTGCAGATCGAAGGTCAGCGCATAGCCGCCGCGCTTGACGCGGAACGCGAACGACTTGCGCCACGCCTTCACGCTCGGAAACGACAGGATCAGCGCGACGCCGCTATCGAAAAACCACAGAATCCCGACGATGCCTATCAGCCACGTCCCAATGTCGAAGCCGCCGACGATCGGCAGATGCAGCGTGTAATGCAGCTTATAGAGGAACGGCATCAGATCGAGCCGCGCCAGCGACACCGCGCCCCACATGCGGCGCGCCTGCACGTCGCCGGTGGCGGAATCGACGGCGATCTGGTTGTAGTCGACGTCGAACGGCGCCTTGGTCGCCGGATTCGTGCGCGGCATCACCATCATCTGCAGCGTATGGCCCGGCTCGACCGACAGCGGCAGATATGTCACTTCAACGCGCGGATCGGCGGCTTCGACGCGTCGCGCCAGTTCCAGCGACGGCAAGGCCGGAGCGGCGGTTTTCGCCTCGAAGAACACGGGATTCAGCATCCCGTCGATCTCGTGATCCCACGCGATGATTGCGCCCGTCAGCCCCGAGACGAACAGAAACAGCGCCGTCGCGACGCCGAGCCAGCGATGCACGCGAACCAGAATCGGCCTCATGTCCGGTGCGCTCCCGGTTGAGATTCGCTGGAACCGCGCACGTGGTCGACGTCGATCATGAATGAAGCATCTCTGCGAAATGGGAATTGTTCGCAATTCTAGCGGCGAGCAGGATTCGTCACAAGACTTTCGAAAGCTTTACATTGCGCGTTTAAGCAGATGAATACATAGCGAAAGTGTCCGTAACCACGCGAATTGCGGACAATTGTTTACAAACCGATGCCGATTCGTCAGAATTCCCGTCATTAAATGCGAATGGTTCGCATTTAATGACACTCGAGAGACGACGGGAGAAACATGACTTCAGCAGCGCGCAGCGCCGGCACTCGCGGCGGATGGACCTTGCGGCCATCGACAATGGCGGCTCTTCTGCTTTTCGCCACGACCCAATCGGCGCTCGCGCAGCAAACGACCGACGCCGACGCACCCGCGGACGCATCGGGCGCGACCGAAGCCACGCTGCCCGCCGTCTCCGTCACGTCGACGACCGAACGCGATCAGGGACAGCATCTGCGCGAAGACATCAGCAGCGGCGCGCTCGGCACGCGCACGCAGCTCGACACGCCCTACTCGACGACCATCGTCACCGGCAAAGAACTCGCGGATCGTCAGGCCAAGAAGCTCGGCGACGTGTTCGCGCAAGACGCGTCCGTCTCGGACAACAGCAATCCGTACAACGCGTGGGCGAGCTACATCACCGTTCGCGGCATGCAGCTCGACTGGCAGAACGGCTTTCGGATCGACGGGCAGCAGATCAACGCGTACGGCATCACGATGCCTTACGAGCAGCTCGAAAGCGTGCAGTTGCTCAAGGGCCTGTCCGGCTTCATGTACGGCTTCGGCGCGCCCGGCGGCGTGGTCAACTACGTGACGAAGAAGCCACCCGTCGGCGACAAGCAGATCGCCAGCGTCGATGTCGGCTATGCATCGACCAACGTGTGGTCCGAGCATCTCGACCTCGGCGGACGCGTCGGTCCGAACAACATGTTCGGCTATCGCTTCAACGCGACGCACGAAGAAGGCAAGACCTACAACGACGGCAACGTACGCCGCGATTCGTTCTCGCTCGCCGCCGACGCGCGCATCACGCGCGATCTCACCGCGACCTTCGGCGCGTTGTATCAGGAGCGCCATGCGTCGGGTATCAACACGTCGATTTCGACGGCGAACCTGACGGGCGTCGGCAACGCGCTGCCGGTGCCCTTGAGCGGCGGCAGCAGCACGCTAGTCACGCCCGATCAGCATCTGAACACCAATCTGCAGATCTACACGGCGGGCGTGCGCTACAACCTGAATCAGGACTGGACGATTTCCGCGACCTACGGCTTCAGCAAGAGCACGCGTTATCGCAACGAGAGCACGTTTTATCTGACCGACCTTGCCGGCGATTACGACGACACGCGCTTCGAAGGCAAGGAAGGGCATCAGCTGAACCAGTGGCAGGTGATGGCCGAAGGTCTCGTGAAAACCGGGCCGTTCTCGCATCAGCTCGTGTTCGGCGCGTCGTATCAGAAGCAGACAAGCGACTACACGGCCAACTCGTTCTACGGACAGATCGGCACCGGCAACATCTATCAGCCGAACCTCAACAGTTACGACAGCCAGGGCTTCTACACCTATCGCAACGCCGATATCGTGCAGAAGGCGCTGTTCGCGAGCGATACCATCGCGCTGACGTCGCGCTGGTCCGTGCTCGGCGGCGTGCGTCTGACCAACTACGAGCAGCACGGCTACGGCATCGACGGCACGATGACCTCGACTTATTCGCAAAACGGCGTGGTAACGCCGTCCGTCGCGCTGATGTACAAGCTCACGCCCGGCACGACGCTGTACGCGAGCTATGTCGAATCGCTCGAAGCGGGCAATGTCGTCGGCACGACATACGCGAACTCGGGCGCGGTGCTCAATCCGCTGCGCAGCAAGCAATACGAAGTCGGCGTGAAGACGCAGAACGAGCGCTGGAGCGCGACGGCCGCGCTGTTCCGCATCGAACGCGGCGCGCAGTATGCGAACGCCGACAACATCTACGTGAAAGACGGCGAATCGGTATTTCAGGGCGCGGAAGCCGGCGCGGACGTGCGCCTCGGCCGCGACTGAACCGTGGGCGGCGAGCTGATGTGGATCGCGACGAAGTACAAGAAGGGTTCAGCATTGGCTCTCGATGTCTATGCTTGGCTAGCCTATCGCCTTCACCAGATACAGGGACGTCCGCCGACCGTTCATTGGCGAAGCCTACGCGAGCAATTCGGCCAGGAATACAAGGGCAAAGACCCGGACAAAGACTTCAAGAAGAAATTCCTGCCAGCGTTGCAAGCGGTGATGACGGTCTACCCAAAAGCCAGGGTCAAACGCGTGACAGGCGGGCTCCTCTTAATGGCATCGCCACCGCCGATTCGCCCGGCCGTGCATGCTGTTAGCAAGCTTGTGGACTCAGCGAGTTATCCACGTTAGATCGGCCCCCACGGACGCGTTAAATCGGACCTCCCCTAAACCTGTAAGGTTTGCTTGTAAAGATTCTTGTAACTTCTTCTGGTAGTTGGTGCCCGTGGACTTGTGGACAATGCGCTTCGCGCACCGTCGACGGCCCCGTGGACAACCGCAAGCGGTTGCCCACAGTCCGACGCCTTTGCCCACAGGGTCCACCGGCCTATCCGCTGCATGTGGACAATGTGCTACGCGTACCGACCCGTCGGGCCTTTGCCCACATTCCGCTTTCCCAGCTATCGATATGTACGATCCGCAATCAAAGCGGCTGCATCGACGGCACCTATGCTCGCCTTTACGCCCCCCAGGAGACTACTTAGCGAGCTCGCCCGAACACACGATTCGGCCATAACTTTCGATGGCCTTTTGAATAGCCGCTTCATCGTCGATACGCAAGCTCCGGCGCTCGTCGTTGAGTCGCCTTTGCAGCTCGAGCAATTCATCAATGCGACGCACGTCCGGACGCGACTTTTCCCGCTCTTCGCCAATGTCACGCGACGCGATCGCAACCACGTTGCCAATCGTCTCGAGTGCCGTCTCGTAGTCCGCCAGTTGGTCATCCGTCCAGGTCTTCATCGCATGCCTCGTTCTCGTCCATCCATACAGCCAGTCACGATTGACCTTATCTCGCAATTGGGCAACCTCGCCAAGCGCACTTCCATCGTCGCCACGCCGGCCGTTCCATCATCCCTCGATCGGCGTTGCTTGCCTCCCTTAGACTGCTCCATCGGCATGCAAATATGCCGACAGTAAGTCGGTGCCATTTAATGACTGAAAAATGTTCACCTGATCAGCCCGATGTCTGGCACAAGCAACACATTTTCACTCGGCGAGACATATGCACAAGGAGCTACTTTGACCTATGCGGAGCACCTCTTCAAAGCCGTCAATTCTGCTTGGAAAAATCTGTTCGCACGAGCTACCTTCAAACTTCAGCAAACTGCTGCGTAAGTTCTAGGACTAGGACAGGGTAGGATTTGTAATACCGCCAAATTGGCGCTATTACAACCGGCAGCGCACCAGTCGTTTCACTCCCTAAGCGCAGCCTACCGTCCCTGCTCAGGGCGTCGCCCCGAGACCCTGACTTCGAGAGAGAAGGGTGAAATTGTGAGTACCAGCGAACAACGAAAGGAGAACCGGCACGCTTCCACCGATACGGTGCTTTGAAGACGAGGAAGCCTTAGTCCGGGAGAAGGCGAAGGATTGCGGCATGAGCGTCGGCGAGTTCGTGCTCGCGGCGGCGCTCGGCCGTCGCACTCGCTCGAAGATCGACGCGCACATCATCAATGAGCTTCGCAGGCTCGGTGGCCTGCAAAAGCATCTGTTCAATGAGGGAGGAGGTGTGCTTTCGAAGGAATACGCGGCGGTATTGGTGGAGCTGAAGCAAGCCATCCTGCGGATCGACCAACGGGACGCGTAATGCAAACGGAACGGCCCATCAATGGAGATGCTAGTTGTGTGGCCCGGTATCGTTTCAATGGCGATACGGTCACGATCCTGGCTGTGTGGCGCTCGAAGGAAACGGGATACCGACCGTGACTGACGACGAGGCCAAGGCACGGATTGCCGTGCTCCACGACGACGCGGCGGCCATTCTAGCCGAGCAAGGGCTAACGCCCCTGCAGGCGTATCGCTTGATTCTGGAGTGGGTTGCAGTTCGACACGAACCCACGTTGCAACTCCTTGTCGATGCGACAGCCTATGACCGGTGGTATGTGGAAGAGGTTCGTAAGGGCCTTGAAGAAGCGAACGACCCGAATACCAAATGGGTATCCGACAAAGAAGCGCGAGCCAGCTTTGCCAAGAAGCGAGCCGAGTTGCTGGTACGAATCAAGAAAAGCAATGAGTGACGATCACACACGCTGCGGCACGTTGCTGGTCTTTGCCGGCCGGCTCGAGCTGCAGCCCGACATCCTCGCCAAGCTCGGCGAGCGAAAGAACCTGGACCGGGAGGCCCCGCCGTCTACCTGATCCGAATCAGGCGCCCCGCCCGCGTGTTGAAGCACGCGGGCGGGACTTCCACAACACCAACTGGACTAGAGGTGGTGACATGGCAACTAAATATCCTATCAGTCCGGATGCAATCCGGACCGAAATCGCACGCCTCCAAGGGGCGAACGCCCTCATGCGTGCGGCCAACAAAGCGCTGGCGAAGGGCGACGGCACTGCCCTGGTCGACATGGGTTTTTCGCCGGAGCACGTCGACGAGCTGCAGAAGCGCGGTGGCTTTCGGTCGACGTCAGTCGGCAACAACACGCGCATGATCACCTATCTGCGATCGATTGGAGGGCCCCATGCACGCTGAAACCACCCGGTTGCTGTCGATCGCGGCCGCCGTGCTGACGCCGGCCACACTGGCCAGCGTTTGCCGATTGCCGTCGTTTCATCGCCGCGGCTGGCGAATCCTCGATCGCTGAGCGTTTGAGAGCCCGGCGCAGCTCCGGGTCCTCGAGGCCGAAGGCGAGTTGATCCTGCCGGGCCGGCTGCTCGAGCAGCAGCAGCTCGAGCACCAGACGCTGCGATCGACTGCCTCGCTCGAGCAGCGCCGGTGAGGCCTGGCTGAGCATGAAATCCTTACGCTGCACGAGATCCGCACTACCCTCGCATAGCAAAACCGGGCCATCAGGCCCGGTCGTGCTTTACTAGAACCCCAGCGTCGTTCGCAACCGCGACGCTGTGTCATCGACCCTTCGGCGAGGCACAAGCACTCGTATGGATGGCAACGCGTAATCGTTGAACCACAGGACGAGATACGTGTTGCCCCTTTCAGCCTCTTCGAGCTCCCATCGCAACACCTTGTCGATCGGCAGTTGCTTCGCGATGCCTTTCGTCTTGTCGACCACCACTACACTTCCGGTGTCCGACGAGATCCCGACATACTGACCTTCGGTCGGGGTGCTGGCCTCGACGGCTGCATGAAAACCCGCCGGAGCGATGCGTTGCACCTGCCGCTCCAGCTTTGTGGTCACGTGCCTGGCGAACCACCGGAACCAGACAACGGCTACAACCAGCCCTGCTAGAGACGCAACGATCCACTGCATTCCGCTGCTCCCTGCACCGATGAACAGCCCAAATCCACCGAAGGCGAGGCCGGCGAGCGACGCTAGGGCCAGCATGACGGGGATCAATGCAATAGCTAAATTAAGCATGACTTATCTCCTCACGAGCGCATTCCGTCAGTCTCACTCGGACGGCTTCCGCCTTTCGGTGCCGAGGTTTTTCTACCACCAAATCCCAGGTTCTCGAGCTTGCCCATGAAGACGTTGAGTGCGCCACGCACTTCACCCGTCGTTTCGCGGCCGAGCGTCGCGGTCGCTACACCACCTGCCCAATTGATCACCTGGTCGGGTACAACGAGGATGAGGCTAAAGCACGTGTGAATCAGGTTCGTGCAGAGCATGAAGTAGATCGCGAGATAGCCAATGATGCTCACGATGCCGGTGAGCGAATCGAACTGCGCATTGGCAACCGCGATCCCATAGAACTTGTTGAGCACCGTCCCTCCAGTGATTAAGGCGGCTCCCCCGAAGAAGAAGCCGATCACCATCAGGATCGGGCGTACCATCACGTTCAGCAGGAATATGTACCCGTGCGCCGTGCGTTGACCCATGCCATCGCCTTCCCCGCCCAAGTGCGTCATCGCCCACAGTGGAGCGGCCACAATGGCTTCGCCGACGATGACGAGCCAATTGATGATCGCCCCGAACCAGGTGATGAACGGGATCATCGGCAGGTACAGAGACAGGCCGGCACCGAGGAGCAAGAGCGGGATAGCCAACATGAAGAACATCGGCTCCGTTGCATGCAGAGCCGCGCCTGCTGCTTTCCCGAGTCCAGCCGCGAAGTTGGCGAGCGTGCCCCAGATGCTCGCATCCGCGCCAGCGACAACTACGTTCAGACCTACCCACGTGCCGAAAGCAGCTTCAACGCCACCCAACACATAGTCACCCAGGTTTTTCATCGTGATGAGCGGGTTCATCGTTCCACGCTCTGCGTCCCCGCTCTTGGTCATCCAATAGATGATCTTCTGGCCAAGAGAGCCGGAGAAAATTTGGCTGAGGACTTTACCGCCATCCTTTGCACCATTCCCTGCAGTGCCGAGTGGTTGGGATGCGGTCGAGCCAGCCTCCTAGAGTTGGAACGCCCTGTCGACCTGGTCGCGCAGTTGGAAAACACCTTGATCGCCCCCTACCTGCTCTTTGTACACATGAGCGATGGCCGAGACCGCATCGGAAAGCTTGCTATTGGCCTGCGCAAACGTCTGATACCAGGCACCTAGAGTCCACCACCCGCCTTCCTTGATCGACGTGCTCAACTGGCTGGCCAGATTGCCAATGTTGCCTGCAGTCGTCGCAGCCTGACTTTGTATCGTAGCCTCATACTGTTGTGCGGCCGACTGGATCGCGACCTCGGCATCCGGGATCACGGCATCAGCGTTCGTTTGCTGATCAATAACGGCTTGCACGAATGCGGCCGCCGGGGCCGACAGCGCGCTTTCCATGGCACTGAGGGCCTGCAGGTGCGCTTGATACAGCGTCGTCGTGTCAATGGTGCCGCCGCTGAACCAGTTGGTGGACTGATCTTGCGGGGTCAACTTCGATGCATCGATGTCAGCTCCCCCGCAGAATTTTGTACCGAGCCCGTTTTTGAATACGAGGCCTTGCGGGCCGTGCGTGCTTTGCACATATTCATTTGGATCCGGCGGAAAGCCCCCATTTGCGCCGACCATAGCCAGGCTCGCGTTGTACGCGTGCATGCACAGGTTTGCCTGATACAAATCTCGCGCGAGCTGTATCGTGCTGGGCATCGCCGGCTGCAGCACCATGCTCTTCCCGTCAGAGAAGAATTGGACTGCTGCGTCGGTTCCCATGTTGGCGAGCCCAACTCCCATGACTGATGCTGCCCACAACATCAGGAGTTGCGCGAGTCCCCAGCCGTTCGCCGTGGGAACGAGCGACGCGAGCCCCCACACGAGCCGGATTGGCCCCCACATGGTGCCCTTGTTCTCTCCATACACTGCCCCGGAATGCGCTGCTTGCGACAGCTTCTTGAACCATACATAACAAGCGAAGAAGGCGCCTACGACGAGCAGCCCGGCATTCGTCACCTGGAAGATGCTGGCAAGGATCGTATCTCCGCCTCCGGCCCCGCCCGTAGCCAACGGGTTATTCACAACGTTACCGAAGACGCTCACGAGGGCTTGACGGCTGTAGTCGCCCGAGCGATTCGCCGCTTGGCTGATCTCTCCGAGCGTCGTACCGTCAGCGAATGCGGGCAGCGCAATGAAACCGCTCAGGAACGCGGCAAGGAAAAGGGTTGTTCGGCGCTTCATGCTTGCTCTCCCTTCTGGTGCTTCCTGAGCTCCGGGTCGAGCACGCTGACAAACAAACCGGGTTCTCGAATGAAGTTGCTCAAGCCGCCGTGTTCAGCTCGGGATAGGCGGCGGTTACGGACCTGCCAGAGGCGAAATTGCGCTTCGAGGCTGGCCATGAACATCACGGGCAGCCCAGCTATAAGCGTGAAGATACCGAGCACGTTACCGCGTGCCATGGCATAGACGGCCATCAGGAGGAATATTGTCCCTGTTCCAACAGCAAGCCGTTTTTGGAAACGAAACCGCCGCTCCAGATCCACAATGCTTGGCGCACCGGTAGATCTGTTGCACATCATTTCCTCGAACCCCAGCTCGCTAGTGGTGCTGCCATCGATCGGCTGTTCGGCGCGAGCCCTCTTCTTCGCGCGCTCGTACAGATCCTTGATGAAGACAACGTTTTCTCCGTGCTGCTGCGACGCTGCCTTGAGAGACTGCACGTTTTTTCGAAACGCGTAGGTCGGGAGGAAGAGGCGCTTTGCAATCTCAACCCCGACGGATTTTGCGGTTTGCTTCACGTCCATCACTTGCTCCCCCGTTTGCGCGAATTTCCTTTGCTGAACTACGCCGCGAAGTCGACCTCGAGGTCGAAAACATCCCTCCACCTGCACGGTTCTCCGTTGGTGGCTCGAAGGTGCTCATGTGCGTCGAGCGCGATGACAAGACAGACTGCCGCTGATGCCAACCAAATCCAGTTGAAGGGGCGAAAGAGGACGGCGGCCATCATGCAGGCCGCGAGTGCGATCATCCATCTTCGTTTTGCCCACAGCGGCGCCGAAGAGGATTCGGTTTTCCCTGTCATGGCAGAAGGGGCCGGCGTTTTGTCGTTGGGGTGTCGCATCATTGCTGCCCCCGACGGTTCTGCTCCATCCAGGCAAAAACTTCATGCTCGTACCAGCACAGCCTGCGGCTATGCGGCATCTTGAATGGGGCGGGGATGAGGTGTTTGTACCGCTCCTTCGCCGCGAATGTGCGAATAGTGGCTGGAGTTTTACCGATCAACTCGGCGAGCTGCTCAACAAATAAGACGCGCGGCGAACTGCCGCGCTCGGCGGAAAGGGAGAACATGTTTGGCTCTCACACACGGGATGAAGCGCGGGTGGAGGGTCGTTCTCCACGTGTGAGGGCCCCTTGCAGGTGGCTAGCGGACTCCCGAACCAAATCGGCATGCTGCAACTTCGCGCATATTGCAGCGCCTTATTGATTCCCTACGCCCGTGCAGAGCGCAGCCGTCATCTGAGTTATCCCTTCACTGACTTGACTCAGCGGCACCAGCATCATCGCGGCCCAGATGGGTAACCGAAGCTGCGAATTGTGCAGATCAATTTAGAGCAAAGCGGCGAATTCGTCAATATCCATATAAAACAATGACTTACGTAATTATGTACGCACGTATGTACGCAATTACGTACCTATGTCGCGTGTCACTTTAGTCGCTTCGCCAGTTCCTCGGCATGAGGGTGGTAGTACCTCATGAGCATCCGCGGATCACGATGGCCGGTAATCTTGGCGAGCTCGTGCATCGGAAATATCGACGCCAAGCGAGAGGTCGCCTCATGGCGAAGATCGTGAAATCGGAGGTCCATCAGATACGACTTGCTAGGAGCCATCCCGGCATCCCTGCACTCGGTGATGTAGACGGCCCTCGCACGTTCAACAGCACGTTCAAAAGCCCGGGTTACCGCGTCGCTACGGATTGGGAAGACCCTGCCGTCGTTACTACGTGTCCTGGCGGCTTTCTGTTGCTCTTTGAGCACTTCGACGGCACGTGTCGACAAGGGAACGTCTCGGGAACTCCCATTCTTGGTGTCCGGCAGATGTGCAACCCGCGCCGGCGCAGGTCGACGTGCTCCCACCTTAGATCGACGATTTCCCCGCGGCGCATGGCCGTTTCGACGGCGACCCAGATGATGGCGGGCAGCAAGTCCGAACCACTTGCCGCCACGACGCGCTCCAGCTCCCCCGCCTCTGTTTGGCGCGGAGAGTCCGTGTCGGTTCCGGCAGTAGCAATCCGGCGGGTACGTGCATTGTTGGCCGGTGGCTTGCGCACTAGCTCGAGGGGATTGAGCAAACTTTCCATACCCCATTCCTTCCGGGCAATGCTGAAGACATGGGAGAGAACAGCGAGGCGCCGCACCACGCTGGCTGGCTTCAGTGGAGGATTGGTCTGTTTCAACCAATCATCCCTCAGTTTGGCAATGTCCGCACTTCGCACTGAAGCCATTGGCCTAGACGCGATGACCGTGCTCTTCCAAGTGCGCAGCAGAGACGCCTCCTGCACGTAGCCCTTTTTGGAGGCGGCGATTTCGCGGTCGTATCGATCGAGCGCTTCCGCGAGCGTGGTCGATTCCGCTTCGGCCCGGCTGACGAAGACGCCGCGATCGATCTCCGACTCGATCAGTCGAGCCCAGGCCTCCGCTTCAGCTCGTGTGTTGAACGTCTTGATCTGTACCGGGTAGCCCTTGCGGCGAACGCGGGCCTGCCACTGAAGATCGCCTCGACGGGTGATAGATGCCATTCACTGCTCCTCAAGTGTTGCGTCTAAGGCTTCGACAGCCCAAGTGGCGCAAAATTGGCGCAATAAATCGAACCTACCAGAGAAAAAGGGCCTAGCCATCGGCTAAGCCCTTGATTCTATTGGTGGAGAGGAGGAGGATCGAACTCCCGACCTTCGCATTGCGAACGCGACGCTCTCCCAGCTAAGCTACCCCCCAACGAGCCAAAACTATACCACAGGCGCATCCGCTTCCAGCAAGCGCCGGAGCAGCATCATTTCTGCTGCGCGCCTGTCAGCACCCACGCGACCACGGTCTTAATATCCGCGTCGTTCATGCGCGGATGCGAGGGCATCGGGATCGAGCCCCACACGCCGGAACCGCCGTTCTTCACTTTCGCGGCGAGCTTGGCGGGCGCTTGCGCGTCGCCCTTGTACTTGTCCGCGATCTGCTGAAACGATGGCCCCACGAGCTTGCGATCGACCGCGTGACATCCCATGCACGCATTGCTCCGCGCGATCGCCATCGCGTTCGCGGCGGAAACCGGCTGCTCCGCCGCCGACGCACCGAACGACACGACGGTAAGCACCGCCGCGCCCAACATCGCACGCACCGTCATCATTTCGCCGTCGAACTGGGATTGGGATTGCCCGAATGCACATTCGAGTCCTTCACGGGCGCGGGCGCCTGCTTGTCCAGCGGACGCGACGTCACCGACGAATCCGGGATCGCGCCGACAGTCGGTTCGGCTGCGGCCGGCGCGCTCGCGGCGGACACCGCGCTCGCATCCGATGCAACCGCCGCTTCGAGCGCCGTCGCCTCTTCCGGCTTGATGTACTGGAACACCTTCACGACCTGCTCGACGCCCGGCGTCTGCGCGGCGACATCCGCGCCGTGCGAACCTTCGTCCTGCGTGACGAGGCCCATCAGATAGACGATGCCGCGCTCGCATACCACCTTGTAGTAGTTCGCGCGCAGATTCGACTTGCCGACCATCGCGGTCTTCACGCGGCCTTCGAGATACGAATCGTTGGCGCGCGACGAGAACGAACTCGCGCCCTGAATCGCCAGTTCGTTGACGATGCTGGCCACGTTGTTGATATCGCGCACGACGGCTTCGGCCTTCTGCTTCGACGCATCGTCGGGCACTTCGCCGGTCAGCAGCACGCGACGGTTGAACACGGTCACGTTGACGTGCGCCGTATCGGGCAGATTCTCGCCGATGCGCGAACTCGCCTTCACCTGAATCTCGCGGTCCTCGGTCTGCGCGCCGAGCGTGCGGCGATCCGTGGCGACCAGCGTGCCGGCCCCGACCGCGCCGACCACCGCCAGCGCACATCCCTGCAACGTCAAGGCAACGCCCGACAACATGCTCACCACGATCGTGGCCTGGGCCAGCGTCGACTTGACGCGTGTCTTGTTCATCAACTCCGTTTCTCCTTGGACTCAGTCTTCGCCGAGCAGCATCGCGTCGATGCCGTCGCAGAGACAGTGAATGGTCAGCAGATGGACTTCCTGAATGCGCGCCGTCCGCGTCGACGGCACGCAGATCGGGATATCGGTATCGGCGAGCACGTCGTTCATCGCGCCGCCCGTCCGTACCGCCCGTTAGCGCGATCACGATCATCTCGCGCTCGTGCGCTTCCTGAATCGCCGCGAGCACGTTGACGGAATCGCCGGACGAGCAGATCGCCAGCAACACGTCGCCCGCCTGACCGAGCGCGCGCACCTGATTCGAGAAGATCTGCTCGAACGCGAACTCGTTGCCGATGGCGGTGAGGATCGACGTATCCGTGGTCAACGCGATGGCCGGCAAGCCCGGACGCTCGCGTTCGAAGCGGCCGATCAGATGCGACGCGAAGCGCTGCGCATCGGCCACCGAGCCGCCGTTGCCGCAGACGAGGATTTTCGCGCCGTTGGCGAGTGCGCCGAACAGCGTATCGACGGCGGCCGCGATCGGGACCGCGAGCGTGTCGAGTGCTTCCTGCGTGAGCGCCGCGCTGTCGCGGAATTGCTGTTGAATGCGTTCGACTGACATCGACTCTGTTGATCGGCCGCGCGATGCGGCGGTTACTTTTGAATCCCGCGAGTTTACCGCATGCGTCGCGCGCGAAACCGTTCGATCAGGTTCCATCGGCGCGAAAGGCATCGGGAATCCAGCGGATACGGCCCGCATCGAAGGCGACGACATCGAAGCGGCAGACCGGCAACGCGCCGCGCCATCGCATCAAATAGTGCTGCGCCGCGCGCACGATCCGCATGCGCTTGGTCGCACCGATGCTCGTCGCCGCATCGGCGAAGCGCCGGCTCGCGCGCGCCCGCACTTCGACGAAAACCAGCGCGCCGCATTCGTCGCGCATCTCGAGATCGATCTCGCCGCCGCGACATCGCACGTTGCGCGCCACGAGCTGCATGCGGCGGCGTTGAAGGTATTCGAGCGCGCGCGTTTCGAAGGTATCGCCGAGCACTTTGGACATGCGCTTCCCGCAAAAGTTGTGAAGACGACGCGTGGCACAATGACGTCCTTTCCCATCGTGCACATCGCGTTCGCGCTCATGCTTCAGATCTCCGAATTGGCCGAAGGGCAGCAGTATCCGACGGGCGCGCTCTATGTCGTCGCGACGCCGATCGGCAACGCGGCGGATATCACCGTGCGCGCGCTGCATGTGCTCGGACTCGTCGATCGCATCGCCGCCGAGGACACGCGCAACACCGCGCAACTGCTCTCGCGCTACGGCATCTCGAAGCCGTCGATCGCCGTGCACGAGCACAACGAACGCAGCGCGGCCGAACGCGTGATCGCGCATCTGCGCGAAGGCGAGCGCATCGCGTGCGTGTCGGATGCAGGCACGCCCGGCATCTCCGATCCCGGCGCGCGTCTGGTCGATGCCGTGCGCGAGGCCGGTTTCCCCGTCGTCCCGCTGCCGGGCGCGAGCGCGCTCACCACGGCATTGAGCGCGGCGGGCGCATTCGTGAGCGGCTTCTCGTTCATCGGTTTTCTGCCGACCAAGGCGAAGCAGCGCGCGACGCAACTGCGCGCGCTTGCCGGTCATCCGCTCGCGATGGTCTTCTACGAAGCGCCGCATCGGATCGTCGAGACGGCGCGCGCGCTCGCCGACGCGTTCGGCGACGCGCGGCAGATTCTCATCGCACACGAGTTGACGAAGTTACATGAGAGCCTGCATCGATGCACCCTGGCCGAATCGGCTAGCTGGCTCGAGGCGGATGCGAACCGTCAGCGCGGCGAGTTCGTGCTGGTCGTGCAAGGCGCGCCCGAAACCGAGGACGCTGACGACGCGCATGATGCGCTGCTGGGGACGCTGCTGGAGGAGCTGTCGGTGAAAAGCGCGGCGCGTATTGCCGCTACCTTGACGGGCGCGCCGCGCAACGCGCTCTACGAACGCGCGCTGCTGCTCGCCAAATCTAGCCAAACGGACAAGGAAGACGAATAAAAAACGGGCTGCCGAAGCAGCCCGTTTTGCGTTGTCAGCGATATTCCGCGACGATCAATTATCCGCCGCCAGCGACTGCGATTGCTCGCGCGCCGTGCGTGCTTCTTCCTGCGACAAACCTTCGATCTTCACCTTCTGCGTGCCGTCGCTGCGCATACCGAGTTTGGCCGCCGCCGCATACGACAGATCGATGATGCGGCCCTTCACATACGGCCCGCGATCGTTGATCTTCACGACGACGGTCTTGTGGTTCGCCTCGTTCGTCACGCGAACATACGATGCCAGCGGCAACGTGCGATGCGCCGCCGTCAGCGCGTTCATGTTGAACTTCTCGCCGCTGGCGGTCTTGCGGCCGTGGAACATGCGGCCGTACCAGGACGCGCGGCCTTTTTGTTCGAAGTCGCTGACGTCGGGGCCGCTGGTGATCGGCTCGGCGTCGGACAACGATTCGCCCTGCTTGGACTTGTCGTCCGGCAGGTTCTTCAGGCTGTTGTCGAACGCGAGCGGCGCGGTCGAAGTCGAGCGGGCATTCGCCGTGCTGACGACGTTAGTCGTCTGAGGATTGGACGCGACGTCGCTGGAACCCGGCGCGGCGCAGCCCGTGAGGATGACGGCTAAAGGGCCACCGATATGTCGAAAAATTCGAGCATTCATGGTCGTATTGTTGGCAGTAAGGAGCGTTCGCGCAGCGCTGGTCGGCGCGCACAGCAACGCTCAAGGCGGCCGAGCAACAAACGACAAACGCCGTTCGGTCGACCGAACGGCGCAAGCATGCTCGGGTGCGGCGAAAATGGCGCCGCAAACGCCCGGTTATTGTTCACGTCTGGCCGGACCTTTCCCGGCAGCCTGACCAGACCCCACATGCCGCCAAGTCGAACGCGAAGCAGACAGGCTTCGCATTCATGCGCGATCAACCAGCGCAGGAACGGCGGCGTAGGCCTCATCCGATACGACGGCGGCAAAGGCCGTCTGACAGACGCGCGGCGTCTGACCGGACAAGACGTGTGCACCAACTGACGGTGCTTGAGTTGCAGTTACGAGGTTTGTGGCCCCCAACGGCGTACTGATGATGCTTGTAAAAACGCACTGGCGCTTCGACCTGCATCCATTGATGGCATGGAAAAATCCTATTCCTATGCCGGACCGTCACATTATACAAAAAACGAGGGGTTCGTCCCGCCGAACTGCGATTTTCCTCATTGATTTTCGCTATGACCGCAAGAATTGCTGAATTTTCAGGCATTTGCGCGCCTTTTGGCGGCCCACGCGGGCGCCGATCCGACACCGGTATAATGGACGTTTTTACAGACTGCCTCGCTGCGGCGTGAGTCCCATGAAAGTCATTCTCGTCCCCGTCACGCCGTTTCAGCAGAACTGCTCGATCGTCATTTGCGAGGCGACCCGGCGGGCCGCCGTCGTCGATCCGGGTGGCGATATCGACCGGATCATCGCCGAGGTGGATCGGCAAGACGTGAAGGTCGAGAAGATCTTTCTGACGCACGGGCATCTGGATCATTGCGGCGGCGCACACGCGCTCGCGCAGCATTACGGCATTCATATAGAAGGACCGCATCGGGAAGACGCGTTCTGGATCGATCAGTTGCCCGCGCAGACGCAGCGCTTCGGTTTCGCCGATGCTCAGGCGTTCACGCCCGATCGCTGGCTCGACAACGGCGACACCATCCGCTTCGGCGACGAATCGCTCGATGTCTATTTCTGTCCCGGCCACACGCCCGGCCACGTCGTGTTCGTCAGCGCGAAGCATCGGCTGGCGTTTGTCGGCGATGTGCTGTTTGCCGGTTCCATCGGACGCACCGATTTTCCGCGCGGCAATCACGACCAGTTGATCCGCTCGATCCGCGACAAGCTCTGGCCGCTCGGCGACGACATCACTTTCGTGCCCGGCCACGGTCCCGCGTCGACGTTCGGCGACGAACGTCGCACCAATCCCTTCGTCGGCGATGGAGTCGCGGCATGAACGCCATTCCGGAGATTTACGTCAGCACCGACGTCGAAGCCGATGGTCCCATCCCCGGTCCGCATTCGATGCTGAGCTTCGCGTCGGCCGCGTACACGGCGGACAAGGAACTCGTCGGCACCTTCTCGGCGAATCTCGAAACGCTCGCGGGCGCG
Organism: Candidatus Burkholderia verschuerenii; assembly: GCF_001189365.1. Lineage (GTDB taxonomy): Bacteria > Pseudomonadota > Gammaproteobacteria > Burkholderiales > Burkholderiaceae > Caballeronia > Caballeronia verschuerenii. The sequence goes on from NZ_LFJJ01000274.1 coordinate 19,858, forward strand.
ACGGCGCATCCGGTGCAGGCCGCGTGGTGGAAGACGCAGCCGGAGGCGTGGGCCGCCAGCCGCAAGGATTTGCAGAAGCCCGAGATCGCGCTGCCGGCGTATGTCGAATGGGTGGAGAAGCTGCCAGGCAAGCCGGTGTTCGTCGCGTATCCGGCGGGCTTCGACTTCACCTATATGTTCTGGTACATGATGCGCTTCGCCGAGCGCTGTCCGTATTCGTGGTCGGCGCTGGACATCAAGACGCTCGCCTTCGCGATGACCGGCCTGCCGTATCGCAAGGCCATCAAGCCGCGTCTGCCGAAGCACTGGTTCGACGAGCATCCGCATACGCACGTCGCGCTGGATGACGCCATCGAACAAGGCGCGCTCTTCTGCAACATGCTCGCCGAACTGCGCGCGACACAGGCCGCGGCGGCTTTGGCGGCCGCCGAAACGAATCCTGCCGATGTGCCGGATTCGGGTATCGCACCTGAAGGTAAAACCGCGCCGTGAGAGCGAGGAGTTAGGGAAACTACCTCAGTCGGGCCGAGTTGCATTGCGTTTCTTTTTCTACGCCTCTAACATGAGAAGGAGATGGCGACCTAACGGAGGCGCAGTTGACACTCGATACATTCTCACAAAAAATCCTGCGTCTTCTGCAACTGGACGCCCGGCGCTCTGTTCAGGAAATCTCGGATCAGGTTGGCCTCTCCAGCACGCCGTGCTGGCGTCGCATCAAGGACATGGAGCAGTCCGGCGTGATTCAGCGCTACACCGCGCTGCTGGATCGCGAGAAGCTCGGTCTGCATGTTTGCGCGCTCGCGCATATCCATCTCACGCGACATACCGAAGGCGGCGTCGAGCAGTTCGAACGCGAAATCGCCACCTGCCCGGAAGTCACCGAGTGCTACAGCACGACGGGCGAATCGGACTACATCCTCAAGATCGTCGCGCCGGATATCAAGGCGTATGACGCGTTTCTGCACGATCGAATCTTCAAGATTCCCGCCGTGGCGCAAGTGCGTACCAGCGTCGTGTTGCGCGAGATTAAATTCGATACGCAATTGCCGCTGTAGTGCATCGCCGGGGCGGACAGTCGGAACGATAATTCCGAGTCTTCGCGCCGGCGATTCATCTCCCTCGAATGTGGATTCGCGGATTACTTTGCGAGAATCGTCCACGAACGAGCATTCGATTTTCCCTTTCGAAAGCAGAACACGCTCGGTTCCATTTTCTTGCGATTGCGCACCGGCATTGCGACGATCGGCGCAATCGTTTGCGAGACAGTTAGCGTGGGCAAAACGTGCATCGGAGATTTCGCATTTTCAGCGAATCGTCGACAAAGCGACCTTTTGTATGTCCTGTAAAGGATTCCGAAAAAAGCGCGCTATCGTTTAAACTGCCATCGCCCGCGCGCGGCGACCGATTCTCGAAAGGGCAACGTAAATCGCCCCGATAGTCAATTTCGATTGCGCGGGCGTCGAACAATCATTGTCTTATGGACAGTCGATAGCCCGATGCGGTTCATCCGCGCAATAAAAAAACCGCGCCCAAAAGACGCAGTTTTATTACATCTTATTGCCAGCAATAACTTACTTGCCGATCAGGAAGCTGTCGCGATCTTGACCTGCGATCCACTTCGGCGGCTTACCGCGGCCCGACCACGTGCTGCCGCTTTCGGGATCGCGATATTTAGGCGCCACGCCCGAGCGGCCGCCGCGCGATGCCTTCGCCGCCTTTGCGCCTCGGCCGCCAGCCAGTTCCTGAAGCGTAATGCCGTAATCCGCCATTTTTTGCTTGATCTCATTAAGCACTTCGGCGTATTCACGCGCCTTCGCTTCCTCAATCTGACGTTCGAGAGACTCGCGTTGTGCGAGAAGTTCCTTGTATGAAGGCATGGCAATTCCCTAAGTGGTTTGCTGACTGCAAGTCGATCCGCTCGCTTAATTCAGTTTGAGTATAGCCTCGGATTGGCACGCAGATCAACACAAAACGATTAAAGTCGGCATGTGCGCATTGCCACGTAAATCGTTCAAGTCGTTATCCTCGTAACATTTGCCGAACAAATCCTATTTCCGGGATGAAAGCCGCCGATGCGCGGAATAGGCGCGTCGTCCGCGAATTAGCGCGTCGCCATGCCACGCGATGCGAGCCGCGCCGATTCTCTGAATCGAACGTGTCATACGATGACAACTTCACGTCTGCGGTCGAACTTCTGCTTTAGAGCATGCAATTCGATTCAGACCTTCCGTTATCGATTTCGCAAAAATTCAACCGTGCCGCGCAAAACAATCGAGCATCGCGCCTTTCAATGCTTCGGCGGTGGATTTAGGCGCATCGAAGGTAAAACGATTGCGGATGCCGTCAAACTGCAAATCGCATCCGTATCGGTCTATCCCCAATAATTCGAGATTGGCCGGACGCGTTGAATGCGCGTCCGCGAAATCGAGCAATTCCGATTCTTCCGCGATGGAAAGCGGCGTCAGCGGATCGAGGTCTTTTGCGTCGATCCAGCCCATCGCGCCGAATCCGCCGATAAAGCGAATTCGCTCGATCGACATGATCCAGAACGCAAAATCGCCGAGCGCGAGATATCTTTCCGCCGCCGGGTGATAACGCAGATAACGCCGCGCGAGATCGGCCTGCCGATCGTCGGGCGCGGGCGCGAACGTGCCGATCGCCGTCAGTCGCTGACCTTCGAGCAGATTGCCGTTTTCCGCGTGCGCGACGAGAAATCCCGCGCGCGGATCGGCTTCGAGATTGCGTGTGTGCTCGGCCAAACGGCTGATGAGCAGCATCGGCGCGTGCGTCGCGGTCGGCGCGAACGGCAAGGCGGTCGAATAGGGAAAGCCTTGCGGCTCGCGCGTATGCGTGGCGAGCGTGCCGTCGGATGCGCGATGCAGCAGATGAATCGGGGCCTGCGATGGAATATGCATGGGTGTCCGCGCGAACCGCGCGCATCGATGAATGCTCTCGATGGTAATGCACCGCGCGCGAGCGTGCGGCCGGGCCGTTCGATAGAATCGAAAGCTTCCGCGTCCGGCGGCATCGCGTGTCGATGCGCCTTTGCGCACTCCTCCCAACGGCGTTTCCGTGTCCGATTCCACATCCGCATCTTCTGCTCAGGCAGCCCGTGAGGCCGCCCACGACGCGCGCGAAACCAGCGCCGCGCTCGCGCTGCATCGCAGCCTGCCGCCCGCCACGCGCGAACGCGCGCGCTACGCCACGATGGCGATCTTCTTTATCGCCGGGATGATGTACGCGTCCTGGGGCGTGCACGTCCCGACCGTGCGCGACAAGTTCGCGCTCAGCCCCGGCATGCTGTCGTTCGCGCTGCTCGCGGTCGCGGGCGGCTCGATCTTCGCGATGCTGACCAACGCGTCGTGGATCGCGCGCGTCGGATCGCGCCGCGCGTGTCTCGCGGGCGGCGGCGGTCTGATCGTGTTCGGCGCGCTGATCCTGCTGACGCCGTATTACTGGATGCTGCTGATCGTGCTGGCGCTGTTCGGCTTCGGCATGGCGACGCTCGATGTCGCGATGAACGCCGAAGCCAGCGCCGTCGAGGAGGCGCTCGGCCGGCCGATCATGTCGTCGCTGCACGGCATGTTCAGCGTCGGCGGCATGGCGGGCGCGGCGGCGGGCGGCGCGCTGCTGGCGCACGGACTCGCGCCGGCGGCGCATCTGGCGCTGGCGTCGGCGGTCAGTCTGATCGTGCTGCTGGTGTCGATTCCGGCGGTTCTGCCGCACGTTCCGCATCAGGACGAGCACGCGAAGGCGTCGACGTCGAATCGCTGGCGCTCGGGCGCGCTGTGGGCGTTGGGCGGCATGGCGCTGATCGCGCTGATCGCGGAAGGCGCGATGTACGACTGGGCGACCGTCTATATGCGCGACGTGGTGCACGCGACGCCGTCGGTATCGAGCGCGGCGTTTTCGGGCGGCATGGCGATCGGCCGATTCGGCGGCGACGCGGTGCGTGCGCGTTTCGGCGCGCCGCAACTGGTGTTCGGCAGCGCGGGCCTGGCCTTCGTCGGCATGGTGATGGCGCTCGTCGTGTTCCCCATCACGCTGGTCACGATGACCGGCTTCACGCTGATGGGTTTAGGCCTCGCCAACATGATGCCCGTGCTGTTCGCGGCGGGCGCGCGCGTGCAGGGCGTGACGGCGGCGGAAGGCCTCGCGCACGTCGCGGGTCTCGCGTATTTCGGCCTCTTGTTCGGGCCGGTGCTGATCGGCGGCGTCGCGCAGATCAGCAATCTGCCGATCGGCCTGTACGTCGTCGCGGCGTGCTGCCTGATCATCACCGTGATCGGGCCGCGCATACTGAAACGCTGGAAGATATAAAAAAGCGCGCGGTCCTTGTCGGAACCGCGCGCTTCTCTTGTCGACAACCGCGAAATTACATCTTCACGACGTCGAGCAGCGTCTTCTTGCCCTTCTTGTAGTCGTACAGCGAGATCACACCGTGCTTGAGGTCGCCCTTCGAATCGAAGGTCGTCTCGCCGATCACGCCCTTGTAGTCCGTGTTCGGCATCGCGGCCAGAATCTTGGCCGGATCGGTGGAGTTCGCGCGCTTCATCGCGTCGACGATGATGTACACCGCGTCATACGTGAACGGCGCGTAGATCTGGATCGGCTGGCCGAAACGCTTCTGATACTTCGCCTGGAACGCCGCGCCGCCGTCCATCTTCTCGAGCGCCATGCCGGCTTCCGAGCACACGACGTTGTCGGCTGCGTCGCCGGCCAGATCAGCCAGCTTTTCCGTGCAGACGCCGTCGCCTGCCAGCACCTTCGCGCGCAGGCCGAGCTGCTTGGCTTGCTTGGCGAACGGGCCGCCGGTCGCGTCCATGCCGCCGTACATCACAGCGTCGGGGTTTTCGCCCTTGATCTTCGTCAGAATCGCGCGGAAGTCCACGGCCTTGTCGTTGGTCGCATCGTGCGACACGACCTTGATGCCGAGCGACTTGGCGGTCTTCTCGAACTCGTTCGCGAGGCCCTGGCCGTAAGCGGTCGAATCGTCGACGACGGCGACCGACTTCACCTTCATGCCCTTGGCTGCGTAGTTGGCGAGTGCCGGACCTTGCTGCGCATCGGTTGCGACGACGCGATACGTCGTCTTGAAGCCTTGCTGCGTGTAGGTCGGGTTCGTCGCCGACGGGGAAATCTGCACGATGCCCGCGTCGCTGTAGATCTTCGATGCCGGGATCGTCGTGCCCGAATTCAGGTGACCGACCACTGCGACGACCTTGTCGTCGACCAGCTTCTGCGCGACCTGCGTGGCGATACGGGGGTCGCCCGCGTCGTCCTGCGGATCCAGTTGCAGCGTGATCTTTTCGCCGCCGATCGTGAGACCCTTGGCGTTGATCTCTTCGACTGCGAGCCGCGCGCCGTTTTCGTTATCCTTGCCCAGGTGAGCAATACCGCCGGTCAGCGGAGCGACGTGACCGATCTTGACCGTCTGGTCGGCTGCTGCGGACGTTGCCAACGTAGCGAACAGCACGGCTGCGGCGCTGATCGGCAACAACTTGTGAAGCTTGGTGTTCATTCGTAAGTCTCCAGTTTCGGTCCCAAAAACAACGTGTTCGCCCTGTGCCCCGTCTTTCATCACGATCGCTCAGTCCCGTGGACGACCACGCCGGATGCATCGTCATGCACTTGGCAAGTCCTTCCGGCCAGCCGTTCTTGGCGGCCGCCATTCGCACTGCGCGCAAGTGTAGGGTTGTCAAATTAATTTAGGGAAGTTTTTTAAGATACTGGTGTCACTACCGATTAATGTCCGGTTGTGATATGCGCGTGTTTGTGGTGACGTTTCCTCGAAGACGTCCGGTGCATGCGGGTTTCCGAGGTGTCACCGCACTTCGTATCACGCGACATTCATACGCATCGGCGTGATTCGGATAATCACCGGCGACTCGCCGGATAGGCCGCTTCTTTAAAGCTTATTTTCAGCTTGCATTAGACCAGTGACTCTAAAAAATCGCGTCGTCGTCAAAGGACGTGCCAGCGTCTATCGGTCGCAGAACGTGGCACGCTCAGGCGACTGAAAGGGAAAACTGGCACACTCACTCGCCTAGGATTTTTCTTCCCGTTCTCATCATTCCCGACCAAGGCAAAGGAGTATCGACGTGACCGTTTCCGTGACTTTCCGATGGATCGACATCCCCACCGACACCGACAGCTTTCAGGGCTATCTCGCGGTGCCCAAGACGGGGAGCGGGCCGGCCGTGATCATCCTGCAGGAGATCTTCGGCGTGAACGGCCATATTCGCAGCGTCGCCGATCAATACGCGGCCGATGGCTACGTCGCGCTCGCGCCGGACGTGTTCTGGCGCGTGCAGCCGCGCGTCGAGCTCGGCTATGAAGGCGCGGATCGCGAAAAGGCGATGGAGCTGCTGAACAAGACCAACCTCGACAAAGCAGTCGCCGATGTCGGCGCGGCCGCGAAGGCGCTGCGCGCGCTGCCCGAAGTGACCGGCAAGGTCGCGGCGATCGGCTATTGCTTCGGCGGACGCCTGGCGTACCTCGCGGCAGCGCAAGGCACGATCGATGTCGCGGTGGCGTACTACGGCGGCGGCATCCAGAACGCGCTCGACCAGGCCGATCAGATCAAGTCGCCGATCCAGTTCCACTACGGCGAACTCGACGCGCACATCCCGATGGATGCCGTCGATTCGGTACGTCAGCGCTTCGCGGGCCGCAAGGATTCCGCGCTGTATGTGTATCCGCAAGCCGATCATGGCTTCAACTGCGGCGATCGCGCGTCGTTCAACGCGAAGGCGTCGGCGCTCGCGCACGGACGCACGCTGACTTTTCTCGGCGAACATATGTAAATGGAAGAGAGCGAGGCGAACGGTTTCGCTTCGTCATCCGAGTGATGGGCGCGCTCGAATCGTCGATGATTCGAGCGGCAACGAAGGGCGCGCGGCGCCCTTCTTTTTGTGCGCCGAGCATGCGCAACAGCTTGGGGGTGCAAGTCCCCTGTCCAGCCTGATGGGGCGAAGGACTAGGCTCTGTTCACATTTGAAGAAATGTGTTTACATCTCATCTTTTGCGTAAGCGATCAAGATGAGTCGAATGTTGCTGACCGATGAGATATGGGGACGACTGGAGTCCATTGTTCCGGGTAAG
>NZ_LFJJ01000275.1 GCF_001189365.1 Candidatus Burkholderia verschuerenii
TCGCGCCCCATCGAGATGCTCTACACCATGCCTATCGCAGTCGATTAACTCATATAGACGTTATTCGAACCGCTAGTCGATGTCCCTTACGTTGGGACTGCCCGGACACGAGCGTGCGTGTCGCACCAAAGCCTTGAATTATAGCCGCAAACCATTTTTGACCCGCGATTTTCGGGTGTGCTCCCGGGTGTGTTCCTGAACGCGGATTCCCGAATAAATGGCGGCGGCCACGTTTTTCAAGCCGCGTCCGATGCGCTCAGACGCGCCGCCACGTCATCCAGCGCTCGCGCCCGGCGAAAACCGGAATCGAGCCGCTGACTTCGCGATCGTCGATGAGGGCAAAATACGGCGTCAGCAACGCATCCAGTTCCGTCCGATCGATGCCGAACGGCGGCCCTTTCGGCGTCGCGCCGATAAAGAAGAAGCCCGCGAGCAACGCGCCCGGCCGCAGCAGATGCGCCATGCGCGCCGCGTAGTCCGGCCAGCGGTTCCGTGGCAGCGCGCACAAAAAGGCCCGCTCGTAGGCCCAATCGGTCGCGAACGGCGGTTCGTAGGCAAAGAAATCCGCCTGCTCGACGATCGCTGCATGCGTCCCCAATTGCTCGCGCGCCGCCGCGACCGCGCTCGGCGAAAAGTCGATCGCGCGCACCGGCCAGCCGCGTTGCGCGAGATCGAGCGCTTCGTAGGCGCTGCCGCAGCCGGGAATCAGCTCGTTCGGCGGCGTCTGCGACGGCCAGGCATCGACGAACGAAGCGAACGCCTGCGGCACGCCCGCCTGATCCCACGGCGTGAAGCGCTGATCGAAGCGCTCGTCCCAGAAACCGGGCGAATTCGGATCGCGGTTGTCGAATGACGGATCGCTCATGATGTCGCCTCCACGCCTCGCGGCACGATTACGGATTGCCGAACCACCACTGCGCGATGACCACGCCCGCGCCCGCGATCGCCACCAGCCCGACGACCAGCAGCGTCACCAGCAGCCGGTTCGTGCGCTTTTGCTCGGCCAGCAACTGGCGCACGGTGTCGTCGTTGCCGCTCTTCGGCGCGTCGTGATGCTGCGCGAGAATCGCGTGGATCAGACGCGGCAATTGCGGAATGGTCTTGCTCCACTGCGGCGCTTCCATCTGCAGACGTTCGTACCAGCCGCGCCAGCCGATCTGCTCGTTCATCCAGCGTTCGAGATACGGCTTGGCGGTCTTCCACAAGTCGAGTTCGGGATCGAGCGAGCGGCCCAGTCCTTCGACGTTGAGCATCGTCTTTTGCAGCAGCACCAGTTGCGGTTGAATCTCGACATTGAAGCGGCGCGAGGTGGAAAACAGCCGCATCAGCACTTGCCCGAGCGAAATATCCTTCAGCGCGCGATCGAAATACGGCTCGCAGACGGCGCGGATCGCGCTTTCCAGTTCCTCGACGCGCGTGGTCGGCGGCACCCAGTCGGATTCGAGGTGCAGCGTGGCGACGCGGTGATAGTCGCGCTTGAAGAACGCGAGAAAGTTCTGCGCGAGATAGTTTTTGTCGAAGTCCGACAGCGCCCCGACGATACCGAAATCCAGCGCGATATAGCGCCCGAAAGTGGCTTCGTCCAGACTCACCTGAATATTGCCGGGGTGCATGTCCGCGTGGAAAAAGCCGTCGCGGAATACCTGCGTGAAGAAGATCTCGACGCCTTCGCGCGCCAGCTTCGGAATATCCACGCCTGCCGCGCGCAAGGTGTCGACCTGACTGATCGGCACGCCGACCATCCGCTCCATGACGAGCACCGTCGGCGCGGACAAGTCCCAGTACATTTCCGGCACCAGCAGCAGATCGAGTCCCTGAAAATTGCGGCGCAACTGGCTGCCGTTGGCGGCTTCGCGCATCAGGTCGAGTTCGTCGTGCAGATACTTGTCGAACTCGGCGACGACTTCGCGCGGCTTGAGACGCCGGCCGTCCGGCCAGAGACGCTCGGCCCAGAACGCGGCATCGCGCAGCAGCGCGAGATCGGAATCGATCACGGGCAGCATGTTCGGCCGCAGCACCTTCACCGCGACCGGTTTGCCCGCGTGCTCACCATTCTTGATCTTCGCGAAATGCACCTGCGCGATCGACGCGCTCGCCACCGGCACGCGCTCGAAATCGTCGAACAGATGATCGATGGGCGCGCCCAGCGCCTTCTCGATAATGCCGATCGCCACCGCCGATTCGAACGGCGGCACCTGATCCTGCAATTTGGCGAGCTCGTCGGCGATATCGACGGGCAGCAGATCGCGCCGCGTCGACAGCACCTGCCCGAACTTCACGAAGATCGGGCCGAGGCTTTCCAGCGCGAGACGCAAGCGGATGCCGCGCTCGATATCGAACTTGCGGCCGAACGTCGTGATGCGCATCAGCAGACGCACGCGACGATCCTGAATGCCGCTCATCACCAGCTCGTCCAGACCGAAGCGGACGATGGTGAAAAAAATCTTGAGGAAACGCAGAAAACGCATGTTCGGATTGGCTTCAGCTCGTTATTCGCGCGAGTCGCGCTTTGACTCGCCACCGTTCCGCGCTGAAGCGCCGCGGTCCGGCTGTCGTTGTTCGATTCTTTCGATTCGCTTTTCTACCCGCGCCAATGCATCGCGCGCCTTGGACAATTCCGCGTTGAAGCCGTCGAGCGCGCTGCGGCGCACGAGTTGCGGACTTTCGTCGAGGAAATACTCCGCGAAGGTGTCCAGCAGATTGCGCCCGGTGCGCTGCGCCTGATCCTGAACCGCTCGCGCGATCCGGCCCACGCGATGCGCGGGCGCATCGCCGATCACGCGCGCGAGATCTTCTTCCGGATCCCAGCGCAGATGTTCCGCGAGCTTGGCCAGCGTCTGCGCGAATTCCGCATCGCCTTCGATGCGCACGTGCTTCATCACCGCGCCCTGTCCGCCTTGCAGAAACGCGGGCAGCGCGTCGAGCGGCACGGCGATGGTCACGTCGAAACGGCTGGCTTCAGCGTCGCTGGTGGCCGCGAACAGGCCGTCCGGCTGCACGACCAGCGCGATATGAACCGGCGCGCAGGTCAGCTTCACGCACTTGCCCGCGTACGGCTTGACGCGCTCCAGCGCCCACGGCTCGCGCACGAGCAAATGGTTCACGGCGGCCGCGAACGCGCTCGATGCGGTTTTCAAGGCGGGATTGGCTACGGGACGGGCGGATTCGTCTGCGTTGATCATCGGCTGTGAGATAAAAAAATAAAAAAACCCGCGCAAGCGACAGCTCGCGCGGGTTCTATTCTACGGGGTAATTCCGCGCGAGCAGCCTCCGTCACGCGGGTTCCTCGTCGTGCCTGGGCCTACGTTCAGCCGACCTGCTGAATACCCGCCAGCAGCCAGCCTTCGTTGCCCGTCTTCTGCTTCGACAGATTACAGATTTCGACGAACGGTTCCGCCGACGCGCCTTCCGATTCGCGGATCAGGCCGTGGAAGCGCACGCTCGCCAGATATTCCGGATCGCGGTCTTCGACGCCCAGCACATCGGCGTTGAGCTGCACGACGTCCGTGCGATTCGGCGCGCCGCCGCGTGCATCGACATCCAGCTTGATCTCGGCGTACATCTCGGGCGTCGTGAACTCGCGGATATCGTTGACGTCGCCGCGATCCCACGCGTCCTGCAGCCGGATGAAGTACACCTTCGCGTTACGCGTGAAGGCTTCGGTGTCGAAACCGGCAGGCACGCTTGGCTGCACGGCTTGCTGCGCCGGGGCGTCGAGCGTGGAGGGCGAGCCGTACGCGGTGGTCGCGGGCGGCATCATCGGACGCGAATCCTGACCGAGACCGGTGCGCGCGCTGCCGCCGAACGGCGAGCCCGAACCTGCGCCCGCGTATGCCGGGCCGCCGTTCGCGCCCTGCCGCTTGCGCATGATGAAGCGGAACAGCATGACGGCCGCGATCACGATCAACGCGATGATGATCATGTTCGCCATGGCGCCGGCAAACGCTTCGCCCAGCCCGAAGTGCGACAGCAGCGCCGCGATACCCAGACCCGCCGCGAGACCGGCGATGGGCCCGAGCCAGCGATTACGCGCGGGCTGCGTGGCGGCAGGCGGCGTGGACGGCGCGGCTTGCGCGCGTTGCGCCTGTCCGGCCTGATTCTGCTGCATGGACTGCGACGGCGGCGTGGCCTGATGCTGCTGCGTGGCGGTCGCCGACTGACGGCCCATACTGCGGCTGCCGCCCATGCGCTTGGCGTCCGCCGTTTCGGAGAAGATTGCGCCGGCCGTGATAACGCCAGCCAGCGCCAGTATTCCGGCCTTCCTGAATATTGCGTTCAGGAAACCCCGGGATTGGGGTGTGCGCGAATCGAACCATTTGTGTCCGATCAGCCGATACTCGCCGCCGCGACCGCCCGCGCCGAGCGCATGCGCGCGCGTGCGATTGCTGCGCACATCCGAGCCACCCTGTTTCTCGGTCATGCCCATGCCGATCAGCATCGAGCGCTTGCCGGCGGTGAGCGGAATATCGCGCGGATCGTGCTCGCGCGACAACAGCGGCCCGGCGATCTTCGCGAACAGCGCCGGTTCGTTGCGCAACACGGGGATGCTCGCGAAGCTCATCGTGATCGGACACAGCGAGCCGGATTCCAGTTGCCCGTGCAGGAAATAGCTGGCGCAGCGCGCGGCCATCGAACCGGCGCGCGCGCCGGCTTCGAACGGCAGTGCGTGACAGCCCGCCTGCCGCAACCGTCGCAGCAATTCATGCCACGCCGGATGACATTCCACCGCGTCGATCCGCTCGCCGCGCGGACTGTGCGTGTGCAGTTCCGGCGTATGCCGATTGGCCAAGTCGGCGAGCGCCAGCACGTCGGGCTGCGTCAGCGCGATGGCATCGGCGGATAGCGCGTCGGCGTGCCATTGCGCGCCCTCGCTCGCGACGGCCGCCGCGAGCGCGACATCGGCGGCGAAGGCGTCGTAATCGCAGAGCGGCGGCGTCTGATTGGTGACTTCGTGTGTCCGGCCGAAGGGCAGGTCGGCTGTGTCGGGCGAGTTCATCGTCGGTCTCCCGCGCTATCTCGATTTTCGATGATAAGCCGCGCGCCGCCTTCATGTCCGCGCCTCGCGCGCGCTTGCCGAAAATGACTCGGCAGATTCTCAAAGCATTCTTGGCTGAGACAAATCCGATTGTTTGCGCGCGCCAATTAACGAGAGGACCCCAAACCTATAATCGCGACGGCCTCAGTGGGCTGATGCAATCACGCTTTTAGGAAAGTTTTCGCAATGAGCATAAATCTTAAGTGCGCCGGTAGACTGGCAAGGAGTAGGTGGTGAAAGTCCACTGCGATGAAGGAGTAGCGAACCACATCGGCCCCGAGCCGTGCGCAGGTCACCGCGAGGTGATCGGCGAAGCGTCGGCAGGGG
>NZ_LFJJ01000276.1 GCF_001189365.1 Candidatus Burkholderia verschuerenii
CCGACGCCCCGCCCCACGCCCACGCCGCCCGCACCCGCGGTAAAGGCGCAGCCCGCGCCGCCGCCCGCGAAGGACGGGGACGCGGACATCGCGCTGCAAGAAAAGAAGCGTAAGCAGCAGGAAGCCGCGCAACGCGAGGCGCAGCTCGCCGAGCAGCGTCGTCAGCAGGAACAGGCGCAGCAGGAAGCGGAAGCGAAACGTCAGCAGCAACAGGCCGCGCAAGCCGCCGCCGCTGCCGCGCAGCAGAAGGCGATGCAGGACAAGCAGAAGCAGATCGAGCAACAGCGTCAGGCCGATTTGCAGAAGCAGCAACAGCAGAAGGCGCAGCAGGACAAGCAGCGCCAGCAGCAGCAAGCCGAAGCTCAGAAACAGGAGCAGTTGAAAGAGCAGAAGGAACAGCAGGAAGCCAAGGCGAAGGCCGATGCCCAGGCCAAGGCCGCGAAGGCCGAAGCCGACGCGAAAGCCAAGGCTGCCGCCGAAGCCAAGGCGAAGGCGGCGGCTGAAGCGAAGGCCAAGCTCGATGCCGAGCGCAAGGCGCGCATGGCCCAGTTGCAGGATCAGCTTGGCGGCGGCACGGCGGCGAGCGGTCAAGGGCTCGCCAAGGGCGGCACGGGCAAGGGCGCGGGCGGCAACGCCGCGTCGGCGGGATACGCGGAACTGGTTCAGCGTCGCGTGCGGCCGAATATCGTGTGGTCGGGCGAAACGTCGGGCCTGGAAACGGTGGTGTCGGTTCGTTGCTCGCCGACGGGCACGCTGCTGTCCGCGGCGATCACGCGCTCGAGCGGCAACGAGCAGTGGGATCAGGCGGCGCTGCGCGCGGTTCAGCGCTCCGATCCGATGCCGCGCGATGTCGGCGACAAACCGACGCCGGATCACTTCACGATCACGCTGCGTCCGGCGGGCGGCTGAGGTCTGCCGTTCGTCTGGGGATTGGGAACGAATTGTGCGTCCGGGGGTCTGTTTGTGCAGTCTCCCGACACCTGAAAAACGCTTTTACTGGAACCTAAAACAGCATGAGTTTGATGACGAAGCTTGGCCTGAGAACGCTGGTCGCGTCCTGCCTGATCGCAGTTGGCACCGCTGCGCACGCCCAGTTGAACGTGCTCGTGACCGGCGTCGGCTCCACGCAATTCCCGATCGCGACGGCCAATTTCGCCAACGAAGCGAGCTCGCCGCAACAGGTGAGCGCGATCGTCCGTCAGGATCTGCAGCGCAGCGGCAAATTCACCAATGTCGATGCGGGCAGCACGCCGGTTTCCGACGCGGATTCGGTCGATCTCGGCACATGGAAGGCGAAAGGCGCGAACGCGTTCGTCTCGGGTAGCGTGAACAAGCTGCCCAACGGCCAGTACGAAGTGCGTTTCCGTCTGTATGACACGGTGAACCAGCAGAATCTGGGCGGCCTGTCGCTGGTGTCGGGCGAAGGCGGCCTGCGCATGAGCGCGCACAAGATCGCGGACTATATCTACGCGAAGCTGCTCGGTTCGCGCGGCGTGTTCGCAACGCGTCTGTCCTACGTCATCCAGACGGGCGGACGTTATCAATTGCAGATTTCCGACTCGGACGGCCAGGACGCGAAGATCGCCCTCTCCAGCCCCGAGCCGATCATTTCGCCGGCGTGGTCGCCGGACGGCACGAAGGTCGCGTATGTGTCGTTCGAGAAGAAGAAGCCGGTGGTGTACATCCACGATCTGCCGACGGGACGTCGCGTGGTCGTGTCCAATCAGAAGGGCAACAACAGTGCGCCGGCGTGGTCGCCTGACGGCCGCAAGCTCGCGGTCGCCTTGTCGCGCACCGGCAATACACAAATATTCGAAGTCAACACGGACGGCTCCGGCCTTCGACGCCTGACGCAAGGCAGTTCCATCGACACTGAGCCCTTCTACTCTCCTGATGGCAACTCGATTTATTTCACGAGCGATCGCGGCGGCCAACCGCAGATCTACAAGATGCCGGCGGCGGGGGAAAGCGCCGGCGCGGCCCAGCGGGTCACGTTCACGGGTGCGTACAACACGAGCCCGCGCGTGAGCCCTGACGGCAAGCAACTCGCGTACATTTCGCGCACTGGCGGCGGCTTCAAGCTGTATCTGCAGGACCTCGCGTCCGGCACGGCGACGGGGCTGACCGACACGACGCATGACGAATCGCCGAGCTTTGCGGCGAATGGTCAGTACATCCTCTACGCCACCCAAGTGAACGGACGTGGCGTGTTGGCGGCTGTGTCGACCGATGGTCGCACGCGGCAAGTCTTGTCAGTTCAGGGCGGTGTAGTGCGCGAGCCGTCCTGGGGTCCGTTCATGCAATAAGTCCAGCAATAACGTTTCACATACAACGTTCAGCTACAACACAAGGAGAGGTACCATGATGTCGAAACTTCGTATCGGCCTGGCAGTTGCGATGGTCGGCGCATTGGCGGCTTGTCATTCGGGCGTGAAGCTCGATGAAGGCGCGAACAAGGGTGCGGTCAGTACGCAGCCGAATCCGAACGACGTGAAGCAGGTCAACATCGACCCGCTGAACGATCCGAACAGCCCGCTCGCCAAGCGCAGCATCTATTTCGACTTCGACAGCTATGCCGTGAAGGACGACTATCAGCCGCTGCTGCAGCAACACTCGTCGTACCTGAAGACCCATCCGGAACGTCACGTCCTGATTCAGGGCAACACCGACGAACGCGGCACGAGCGAGTACAACCTGGCCCTCGGTCAGAAGCGTGCCGAAGCCGTGCGTCGCGCGATGTCGCTGATGGGCGTGGCCGATTCGCAGATGGAAGCCGTGTCGCTGGGCAAGGAAAAGCCGACGGCGACGGGTCACGACGAAGCATCGTGGGCACAGAACCGCCGCGCGGATCTCGTGTACCAGCAGTAATCCAAGTAACGTAACCAGAAACGGGTGAGTCGCCCTATGTTGTATCGCTTCCCCTTGCTGCGCGTCGCCGCAGCCGCATGCGTGGTTGGTTCGACGATGTTGAGCGTGCCCGCGCACGCCGGCGTCTTCGACGACAACGAAGCGCGTAAAGCCGTGCTCGATCTGCGCACCAAGACTGACAGCCTGAGCAATCAGCTGTCGGCCGCGCAACGCACAATCCTCGATCAGCAGAACCGTATCGACCAGCTCAACCAGCAGGTCGCGACGGTTCGAGGCCAGAACGAGGATCTGGCCAACCAGGTCACCACGCTGCAGAAGCAGCAGAAGGACTACTACGCCGATCTCGACACGCGTCTGAAGAAATTCGAGCCGCAGCAAGAGACCATCGACGGCGTGACGGGCTCCGTGCAACCCGGCGAGACGGAAGCGTTCAACGCAGCGTCGACTCAGTTCCGCAACGGCGACTACAAGGGCGCTTCGGCGGCCTTCAAGACGTTCGTGTCGAAGTACCCGCAGAGCCCGTATCAGCCGACGGCGCGATACTGGCTCGGCAATGCGCTGTATGCGCAGCGCGACTACAAGGGTTCGACTGCGATCTGGCAGGATCTGGTGAAGCAGTATCCGCAACATCCGCGCGCGCCCGAGGCGTTGTTCGCGATCGCGAACAATCAGGTCGAGCAAGGTCAGAAGGCAGCGGCCAAGCAGACGTTGCAGCAGGTCGTCTCGCAGTACGCGGGCACCGAAGCCGCGCAGACGGCGCAAAGCAAGATGTCGCAGGTGAAGTAAGAGCGGCGAGAGCGTCTCGGCGGCTGCGGGTTGACAGAATTCGCAATCGCCGATTATAATCTTGCCTCGTTCGGGTCGTTAGCTCAGCTGGTAGAGCAGCGGACTTTTAATCCGTTGGTCACAGGTTCGAATCCCGTACGGCCTACCAAAGAATCAAGCAGATAGCCCGGTCATCGCGACCGGGCTTTTTGTTTTGTGGATTCCGTATATGCCTCATGCAGGCATGTAGTCGCACGAAGTTAGGTGTCGTTGCATGCCGGCGCGTGGACCGCATAGTGCCCTTCTGAGCAGTCGCGCTCCAGCCTATTGCCCCGTCTTGCGATGCGATCTCGAAGCTGCCACGTATTCTTCGAGATCAGCCAGACGTATCTGGACCGTGCGCGGCATCGTAACCGGCTCAGGAGTGCCGTGTTCATCGATATCGGCTCGAACTTTCAGACGAAGCATCGCGTCGGGCGATGACTTCGCCAAACAAGGCTCTCCAGCGATCAGTTGCGGAGTCATCCGGCCTTTAAAGACCAGCAGCCCTCGATCGGTTTTTTTTAACGACCATAAGTTTTTCCATCCGATGGGCTGCTCACATGAAATCCCGCTGACACCTTGAAACAAGCCAAGCGATTCGTGAACTTGGCCATCCGGCGTCCGATAGCGCATGTAGTCGTCAAACAAATACAGCGATGTGGCGAGATTCAGTCGCGACCGCGACAAAATTTCCTCGGGTGCCGGCTCAGAAGCCGATGCCTCACCGCTTGCTGCTGGCGTTCCCGGGTGCAGCAGCGGATCACCGCTCACTATCAAGCGATTCTTTATTTCCACTGGAAGCAAACTTCCGAGCGACTTGATCAACGCGGCTGCAAAAGTAACCACCGCTGCCGCTTGCGACGTGCCGCTCACCTTCGATATCCGGCCACTGTCGTCTAACCAGGACGATAATTCGCATCCGGGAGCAGCCAGATCGACATGAGTGGCGCCGCGATTACTAAAGCGGGCAATGTGTCCATCCGGCAAATTGGCGGCTACGGTGATCACGTTCTTCTGTCCATTTCCGCCGAGCACTGCTGGATAGTAGGGCGCCTCCCCCACGTCCGCGCTACCGTCGTTACCCGCCGAAACTACGAACAGGTTGTTGTTCGTTGTATTCATTAACTGGAGAAAATAGAGATCGTTCCCGTTAGCGTTTGGCGGATACTCGATACTCATATTGACGATGCTATCCTTCAGCATGTTGACCACGACGCTTAGCTCGCTCGTCGAGTTCGGAATCAACGTTTGTTGTCCTTCGCCGACATTGATGATCCACAGTTTCAGCCATGTATTGTCGTTGTTTTGATCAACTTGGTCGAACAATGACAGGTATGGTTGAAAATTCGGACCGCCATGACCAACCCTGTGACATGCGTGCCATGTCCGCTCACGACCGTCGCCTTATCGAGGTTGTTCGCGTAGTTTATTGGATACACCGGCGACTCAGTCGCCTGGTTGGTCACAGGGCCGATCTGCCCATTTCCGTTGCTGTCTCCCTGCTCGTCGGGAAGGTGACGAAGAAACAGACGCTCGGGAAATTGCGGAGCAAATACTAAGTGCGCCGGTAGACCGGCAAGGAGTAGGTGGTGAAAGTCCACTGCGATGAAGGAGTAGCGAACCACATCGGCCCCGAGCCGTGCGCAGGTCACCGCGAGGTGATCGGCGAAGCGTCGGCAGGG
>NZ_LFJJ01000277.1 GCF_001189365.1 Candidatus Burkholderia verschuerenii
CTTGGCCCTATATTCTTTTTGCTGCTCGCGTGGGCACGTTTTCAGCTCAACATCATGCCTCAACCTCTACTCGTGCGCTGCAGACCTGGCTGAGATGTGCGTTTACGTCTGCACCAGACTGCGTCGTTGGGTCCATTCCGGCAAATTCAATTTTGCAGGCCCGACTAATTCTGCACAAGACTGCACCGTCATCGGGTCCATTCCGGCAAATTGAATTTTGCAGATCCGACTAATTAGCGAAGCGCCCTTCTCGCGGAGGGCGCTTTTTTGTTGGTTCGGGCACGCGGCGCGCGCCCTTTCGCTCGACGGTTTGAGCACTTTTCCCGCATCCTCGTTAAAGTGCCAGCTGTCTCGAAAAACGCGTCGTCATGAATATCGTTGCCCGAATCATTCGTATTGTTTCGCTGCCGGTGTTGCTCGCGCTCGGCACGGCCGTCCACGCGCAGCCGATCGAAGCGCAACTCGATTGCAAATCCAGCGGACACGATTTCATCGCGCCGCTCCTGGCGAACAATCTGATTCAGGCGAAGCCGATGCGCGTCGAGGCGAATTCCGTGAATGCGTTTCGTCCGGCGAACGGTGTGTCGCTGACGGCGTACGGGTTCAAGGTCTACGCGGTCGTGGCGTATCAGAAGGACGATCCGCTGTTCCAGCGCGGCAAGGGCGAGCCGATCGCCGATTCGGCGTATGGCGCGGTCGTCTGGGGCGGGGATGACGAGGTGACGCAGAAGGTGCGCGAGGCAGGCAGCGACGCGGATGTGCACCACGTCGCGCCTTTCATTACGGCGATTTTTTGCAAGCAGTAGCGATTTACCGCAGCAATTCCGCAACGGAAGCAATCAACCGATCCATCGCGTCCTTGTCCACCGCGCCCATCGTCGAAATACGGAACAGTTCCTTCGACAAACCGCCCTGCCCCGCGTAAATCACGAAGCCCTTGGCCTTCAGCGCATCGTGAAGCGTTTCATACGTGACGCCCGCAGGCAGGCGATACGCACGCAACACCACCGACGATTGCGCCGGATCCAACGCGCTCTCGATGCCGAGCGACGCCAATCCCGCCCGCACCTGCTCCGCCAGCGCCGCATAGCGGTGATGCCGCGCGCGCCAGCCGCCTTCTTCCTCGAATTCGCGCAGCGCCTCGACCAGCGCGTAATACGCGTGAACGGACGGCGTGAACGGCGTATTGCGCTGATCCTGCAACTTCGCCAGCCGCGCGATGCCGAGGTAATACGTGCGGCTCGCGGCCTTCGCCAGCGCATCGCGGCGCGCGATCACGAACGCCGCGCCCGGCACGCCGTGCAGACACTTGTTCGCCGTCGCCGCGATCGCGACGATGCCGCCATCGGCGAAATCGATCGCTTCCGCGCCGAAGCTGCTGACCGCATCGACGAGCAAGCCGATGCCGCGCGACGCGCACGCACGCGACAGCGCGGCGATATCGTTCAGACGGCCCGTCGTCGTTTCGTGATGGATGATCGCGACATTCGTGAACTTGCCGGCATCGAGCCGCGCGAGGATCGCGTCGGTGTCCGGCGCCTGCATCCACTCGTACTTGATGACTTTATGCTCGATGCCGTATTGCGCCGCGATCTGCGCGATACGGTCGCCATACACGCCGTTCTCCACGACGAGCAGACGCCCGCCGTCCGGCACGAGACCCGCGATCATGCTTTCGACGGCGGCCGTGCCCGAACCCGTCATCAGCACGGCGCTCCACTTCGACGGATCGAGTTCGTAGGCCGCGACGAGCCGCGTGCGCGCCTCATCCTGCAGATCGAAAAACTCCGACTCGCGATGACACAGATCGGTTTGCAACAGACTCTTGCGGACGCGCTCGCTGAGCGTGACCGGACCCGGATTGAGCAGCAGCATCAACGGCCTCCAATATGGTGTTGCAAGCGCGCGCGAACGTCTTCCGGCGCGATCTTCGGACGCGGCAAGTCGCTCGGCGTGCCCGTCTTGATCGACAGACGCGCGAAGCGTGCGCCGTCCACGTCCTTCGCTTCGAAGAGACGATCGATCACGCCGATATCGTCGCCATCGAGCGCGAGCGCATAGCCGCATGCCGATGCGATCGCCGCGAAATCCACTTCGCGCGAGACCGTCGCCTGACCGCCGGTCGATTCGTGCACGCCGTTGTCGAGCAGCAGATGGACGAGGTTCGACGGACCATACGCGCCGAGCGTCGAGAATGCGCCCATGCGCATGAGCGCGGCGCCGTCGCCATCGAGCGCGATCACGCGCAAGTCCGGACGCGACAGCGCGAGACCGAGCGCCATCGGCGTGACGCAGCCCATCGAGCCGACGAGATACAACTGGTTCTCGCGATCGTCGATCGCGTACAACTCGCGGCCGCAAAATCCCGTCGATGCCAAAACGACCGTCGAATCCTTCGGCGTATTCGCGATGACTCGGGCGAGCGCATCGTGACGCGACACGCGATCGCCTTCGAAACGCTCAACCCGCGCCGCCGTCACGCCGGTCCGGACGCCCGACAAACCGGTCTTCTTCAACTCGTACGGCGCGACGCTGCCCTTCTGCATCACGAGCGCATACGGACGGCCGGTGCTGTCCATGTACTCCGTCGCGCGATCGAGCGCCGGGCCGATCTGATCGGCTTCCGTCGGGAACAGCTCCCACGGAATTTCCATCGTTTCCAGCATTTGCGGCGTGATCGGACCCATCAGCGCGTGCTGCGGTTCGTCGTGTACGCCGGGTTGCCCGCGCCATGTGACGATCAGCAATTGCGGCAGACGGAACGTCCACGTCAGCGACGTCAGCGGGCTCACGGCGTTGCCGAGCCCGGAGTTCTGCATCATCGCGATGCCGCGACGGGGTTGCGCACCCAACGCGCCACCGAATCCCGCGCCGCCGAGCGCCACGCCCGCGATCAACGCGACCGCATCGCCTTCGTTCGCCGCCGACACGTAATGCAGCGATTCGTCCTGCAGCACGTAATTGATGAACGGCGTCAGAAACGAGCACGGCACGCCCGCGTACCAGTCGAAGCCTCGCTCGCGCGCGGCCTCGACGAACTGAGCGGCCTCAATCACGCGTGTTCTCCTGACCGATCGGCGTTTGACCGTGCGCGAAATCGCCCGCGCGACGGAAATCGTCGAGGTCGTTCACGCCGCGCCAGTGGCCGTGCACGTATTGCACTTCGATTTTCTGATCGGCCGCGAGCAAGGCGTTCAGCAGCGCGGCCATGTCGAGTTTGTCGAAGTCGGCGCACGCCTGCAGCGTTTCGAGCGTCGTCAGCAGACGCTGACGCGCACTCGCGCGCACGTTGAGCAAACCGATCCAGCGGCCTTGCGGCGCGCGGCCTTCCTTCAGGCTCTGGCCCGCGCCGACCATGCTTTCGAGCCACACTTTCTGGCCGAACAGCGCGCGGTCGTCGGCGGTCGAGCAATAAGCGAAGTCAGTTGCGTTGTCGCCCGCTTGCGGCGTTTGCGACGAATCGATCACGACGGTGAAGTCGCTTTCCGTGTCCACCAGATCGCGCAGGATATAGCTGCGGAACAGCAGATCGCCGTAGGAAATCACGGTATCGCCGTTCATATGCTTCACGGCGCACGCGAGCGAGGCGAGTTCGCCGGTCGTTTCGTGCTGCTCGTTGACGACCAGGCGAATGCCGCCCTTCTCGATCGCATCGGCGCGATAGCCGCCGACGACCGTAATGTCGTTGATGCTTTCCTTCTTGAACGCCTCGACCAGATGACGCAGCAACGGCTTGCCCGCGACCGGCAGCATGACCTTAGGACGATCGGCGGTGACGGCTTCCAGTCCCGCGCCACGGCTCGCGGCGAGCACGACCGCGCTGCGCTTCTCGTTCGCCGCGCTCAGATAGATGTTCTCGGCGGCGGAATATTCGTCAGCGTCCTGCAAACGGAAAATCTCGTTCACCGACGCGATGCGGTCTTCCACGTTGACGAGCGTGTCGCTGTCGTGGATTTCCTTTGCGATGGCCTGCATCGCCGACACGGAACCGCGAATCAGATGGTTCGCCCAGATCACGCAGGAGATGCCCGCCTGACGGAACACGTCGGTCGGCGTGCTGTAGTACTTCGTCGGCACGATGACGAGCGGACCGCGCCCCGCCCACTCACGCGCGAAGGTGAGGATTTCGTCGGGCTTCGAGAGCTTCGAGTGAATCAGGATCGCATCCGCGCCGGCTTGCCGATACGCTTCGGCACGCTTCAGCGTTTCTTCCATGCCCCAGCCGGCGATCAGCGCTTCCACACGCGCGACGATCGAAAAGTTCGGATCGCTCTGCGAATCCTTGCCCGCCTTGATCTTGCCGCAGAACTCGTCCATATCGGCGAGCGGCTGCGCTTCGCCGTTGATGAAGCTGTTGGTCTTCGGAAACTGCTTGTCCTCGATACACACGCCCGCGATGCCGCGCTGCTCCAGCTTCTTCACCAGACGACGCACGTTGTTGAAGTTGCCGTAGCCGGTGTCGCCGTCGAGCAGGATCGGCAGATCGCTGGCATCGGCCATGAATTCGAGGTTATCGACGACCTGCGTCCAGCTCGCTTCGTTGTTGTCGCGCACGCCGAACTGCGCGGATATCGACAGGCCCGAGCCCCAAATTGCCTTGAAGCCCGCTTCCCGCGCGATGCGCGCCGAGATGCCGTTATGCGCTTCCATCAGGAATTCGAGGCGATTGCTTTGCAGCATCTCGCGCAGGCGCAGCGTGCGCGAATAGCCGACGGGAATGGTAGTAGGTGCGTTCATTGTTGTGATGCTCCTGCAAACTGACTCAGCGCGTTGAGCGACGGCAATACTTCGTCCGCCGCGCGCTTCACGTCGTTTTGAAAATCGATTTCGATCCACGGTGCGCCGGTGACATCGGCGATATCGAACACGGCGGATTTCTCCAGCAACAGATCGCGCACCGCTTCTTCGTGCGGCATCTTCGCGCGGCCGGTCGCGACGTAATCCGCGCAGATGTCCGCGAGGCGCGTGGCCGTCGCGTGATCGAAGCGGAAAAAGCCCACCGATTCGCCGATGGTGTCGTACTTCAGGCCCGCCGCGACCTGCTTGCGCAATTCGACCGGCACGCCGTTTTCGACACAAAGTTTCACGGGCTCGTCGCCCGCTTCGAAGTCGCGGTCGATCAACAGACGATTGACGCTGCCGCCCGCCACCAGCGGCTCGACGATGCGTTCGTCGTAGAGCACGTCGGCGTCCATCAGCAGCACGTTGCCGCCGCGCGTCATCGCATCGCGCGCGGTGTGCACGGACAGCACGCTGCCGAGCGTGAATTCATCGTTGACGACGATTTCCGACTTCGGCTTCCAGTCGATGGCATCGAGT
>NZ_LFJJ01000278.1 GCF_001189365.1 Candidatus Burkholderia verschuerenii
GTTCTCGCTCCAGATTGGACACGAGAACCTCGATTCCCTTACGTCCTACGATCGTCTCCCGCACACCATAAGTCGATCATAGAACATGTTGGATTTATGTAAAGTTATTTCTGGGACGGAACACTAGTCAGAAACTTTATTAATTGCCTGTCGTTCTCACTGGAAGAACTGTTTGAGTCTCGTGACGATAACCTCGCGTTCTACCGTATCCTGAACGAAAAACAACACGACGTTCAAGCTGAACTGGAAGCGCTTGATGTCGGTATCGAAACCTTGTTGGTGGAGTTTCTGGAACCGGCGCAAGTCTTTTAGGGAATCGTCAGTGAATTCGACATGCGGTTTGGCACGCCTGTCGAAGCGCGTTGGCGATCCTGGCATCAAAAGTACTTGGCTGGTGGAAGGGACATGCCAGAAAATTCCAGATCCTTCACATTGGACACGCTCGCTTTGTCGCTGTAGAGCGCGATCGGCTTGGCATACGTGTCCAGACTCGTTGTAAGCGTGAATTGAACGTTTCGCAGCGGCCCAATGTGTAATCGGTGTGCCAAGCGCCCATTCATTGGACCTGAAGCAGTGCTCGCATACCTCTCGCGCTATACGCATCGCGTCGCGATCTCCCAACCAACGTCTGCTTGGTCGCAACGAGCCCAATGGTCATGGTTGCGCAATTACGAATGACTGCAGATGTCCCGAGTCGCCTTCCTGCCAGCGGCAAAGGAACGTCCGCAAGAGCCGATAATGCGTCGTTAGCAACCGCGCAAACTCGCCATTCCGTGCTGAATATCTGCCATCACAACGAAAATCGCCGCCGTCCGGCAGCGCGAATTGCTCGCGCGCGTGGGTTTGTCGGAGAAGGCCGATGCGTATCCGCAGCGTCTGTCGGGCGGGCAGCAACAACGCGTGGCGATCGCGCGGGCGCTTGCGATGAATCCGGTTGCCATTCTATTCGACGAACCGACTTCCGCACTCGATCCCGAACTCGTCGGCGAAGTGCTGAACTGCATGAGGGAACTCGCGGAGCAAGGCATGACGATGATCGTCGTTACGCATGAGATTGCTTTCGCGCGCGAGATTGCGGATCAGATTGTATTTATCGATGGTGGGCTGATTGTGGAGGAGGGGGCGGCGAAGGAGTTGGTGGCTGCGTCTAAGCATGGGTGGACCAAGGAGTTTTTGAGGCGGGTGAGTCAGGCGGGAGTGGCGGCAGCGGTGTGATGGCCACCGTCTTCGCCCCGGAACAAGCGCTTCGAATCCGCGCAGTCCTATGCCCGAGCGCCCGCGCGACCGAAAAGCCGGCGGGCGCTTTTCCACTTACTGCTTGAACTGCACAGGAACCTGCGTCATATCGATCCTGACGATCTCGCCGAAGTCCTGCGTCTTTTCATCGGGCAGGAACTTCTCGCTCGGCGGGAAGGGATTCGATGCGGTCGCCATCGGCACCGTGCTCGGCTCATCGGTGATACCGAAGTCCGAATCGTTCGAGATGTAGATCTTGGTCGGATCGGCAGGATCGATCGCAATGCCTTCGACCTTGTCGTGACCGAAATACATGCCCTTGGGATCGATTGTCGTGAAGAGCTTGGCGTAGTTGAGGAACAAGCCTTCGGGCGCCGACCGTGATGCCCGCCGTGGCGAGCGCCTGCACGGCGGCCGGGGAATCGGCCGTGCCGGCGATATCCTCGATGGTCTTGCCGCCGATTTTCAAGCCGTTGGTCGAGTCGTACGTGACGACGCCGCCCGCGATGGTCGTGCCGATCAGCGGGGACTTCGGACCGACATCGGTGGCGGCGCTCAGGTCGAGCTTCCAAAGATTCTTGTCGGCGTTGGCCTTGCCGGTCGCCGTGCCTTCGAAATTGCCGTCGCGCTCATCGACGATAAACGTGCCGTCCGGCATCGCCGCGATCTCGCTAACGGCCTGACCTTCCGGATTGCCTGCGCCGTTCGTGTGCAGCGAATACAGATACTCGTGCGCGTCGTTGACCGGGTCTGCAAGCGAGATCTTTACGACACGCGTGACCGCGCCCTTGCCCGCAGCCGTCGCGGTTGTGCCGTTCTTGTCCAGCGGCGACTGCATGATGCCGACGAGATACTTGCCATCGGGCATGATCGTCAGGCCTTCCATGCCGCGATTCGGATTGCGCTTCTTGAGCTCGCCGGGCAGCGGCAAATTGTTGCCCGTGGTCGCGGTGGAATAGGGATTCAGCCGCGAAATTTCCTTGCCGTTCGCATCGAAGTGAACGATGTAGGGACCGTATTCATCGGAGACCCAGAACGTGCCGTCGGCCAGCGCGACCAGACCTTCGGGATCGAGGCCGGCGGTACTCGTCGGCAGCACGTTTCCGTTGACGTCGTAGATTTTTTCGGCCGTGCTCGCTTCGGGATTGACCTTGCCGTTAATAGGCGTGCCGTCGGCAAGCGACAGTCCGATCACGCGCGATACGTTGGCCTTGCCGCTTGCAAGCTGGAACAGCGCGATAGCAGGTTGAAATTCCAGATATGGCTCGATCTTGTTGCTGCCATCGGGAGCGGTGACGTTCGGGCCGCGATCGGTCATGCCATAGAAGAAGCCCGGCTGATTGGGCGCGGCCGTGAACGCTGAGCCGTAACCGGTGCCGACGATGGGCACATTACCCCAATTCGTATAAGGCGCGATCGTCTGCGTAAAGAGTTGCGTGGACTTTTTGGCTTGCGCGGCCGGCGTGTTTGCATCCGGCGAATCGTCGCTGCCGCATGCGGCCAGTGCCAAGGCGATCGTCAAGCTCAAGCACATCTTCTTATCGAACATCCCCTGCGCTCCTTTAGCGGGTGGTGTTTCTAAAAAGATGCAAAGGCTAACCATCCGTAATGAAAATTACGTGACGTAAAGTCGTACAAATGCAATTAATGCCGACGGCAAACTTAGGCGCGGTTCGTCAAGCGATCTTGCGAACAGCGGATTGCTGGTAATTGGCGATACCGATCTTGTCGATCAAGGCGATTTGAATTTCCAGGCAGTCGATATGTTCTTCAGTCGCATCGAGCAATTCGACGAGGATCGCTCTTGAGACAAAGTCTTTGACGGACTCGCAATAGGCAATCGAGGTCTTGCACTGCACCTGAGCGACTTTTTCCAGCGCGAGGTCGTTCTTTAGTGCATCGATTGTCTGCTTGCCGATATTGAGCGGATGAAGGTCCTGCAAATTGGGCTCGCCGTCAAGCATGAGGATACGCTCGATCAGCTTGTCCGCGTGCGTCAGTTCATCCATCGACTCGTTGTATTCATGCGCGCCGAGTTCCTCGAAGCCCCAATGCTTGTAAAGCCGCGCATGCAAAAGATACTGATGCACGGCCGTCAATTCGTTCTTCAATTCCGCATTGAGATGATCAATGACTGTCGGATCGCTTTGCATGTCGTCGCTCGTCGAGTTGCGCCATGTGGACAGAATAGACCCGTTCGCGGCGCTGATTCCGCGCGCCAAGGCGGCCGGCGCGTGGGTTCACGTCGACGGCGCTTTCGGCTTGTGGGCGCGCGCATCGTCGAAGGCATCGCTTACCGAAGGAATCGAACACGCCGACAGTTGGACGACCGACGGGCACAAATGGTTGAACACGCCTTACGACGGCGCAATGACAATCTGCAAGGACGCCTCCGCGCTTGCATCGGCCATAAACAGCGATGCGGCCTATTCCGCTGCATCACGCGATGCGCAGAAGAACCTGAACCTCGAATTCTCTCGACGCGCGCGCGGCGTGCCCATATGGGCGGCGCTGCGCACACTGGGACGCTCGGGACTTGCGGCTTTGATCGAGCGTCATTGTGCGCAGGCGTCGCGCATCGCGGATGGCTTGCGCGCGGTAGGTTACGAGGTACTGAACCGCGTCGTGCTCAATCAGGTGCTGGTTCGCGCCGCAACGGATGCGCAGACCGTTGCCATCCGCGAGGCCGCGCAGGCATCTGGTGAAGTGTGGTTCGGTCCGACGATCTGGCAAGGGCGGGCGGCGTTCAGGATCAGCGTGTCGTCGTGGCGAACGGAGGATGCGCATGTGGATGGGCTTGTTGCGTTGCTTGAGGGGTTGATGGAACGGTTACGGTGATCACTCCCCCACCGTATTCCCCGCCCCCCGCCGTATCCTCTCCGCCAACTCCGCCGACGCCGCCTCGACCTCATACCGATACGAAGGCCGCGGCACGCGTTCCGGCTGATAGTCTTCGAGCACGGCCTTCGCGTCCTGAAGATACAGATTGTCCCGCACGGAAAGAAACGCCTTGTAGTCGCGCGTGTAGTGATAAGTCCCACGCGTCTGCTCGTAACTCTTCCGGTCCGACTCGCCATTGACGAGCGAACTACGCGCGAGCGCCACCGGAATATAGTCGCAATAGCGCGCATTAACGCCTTCCACCGTCGGAAAGAACGGCGGCTCCTTGCACACGCGCTTCGTGGAATTCACGAACACATTTCCTTCGATCAACGCCTTCGCTTCCAGACTGAAACTCATGCCATAAAAGTCACAGTTTTCAAGCAAATTATTGTAGAGATGCACCGTGCCGAACTGCGTGCGCGGATTGCGCTGCACCGTATCGACAAAGTAATTGTGATGCAACGTCACGCGCGCGATCGAATCGCGATCGAAGTTCTCGAAAAGGTTCTTCGACGTGATGTTGTTGACGAGCATTACCTTGTCGTCGTCGTGAAACTTTACCCACGATACCGTGACATCGGTCGCGCCGTTCTTCACGTTCACCAGCCGCGCCGCGAAACGCGAGAGATCGAGGTGATCGATCCATACGTTACGCGAGCCATTAGCGATATCGACCGCCTGCGTGAAAGTACGCAGACGCCCGTCGATGGTGAGATGCGTAAGAATCACGTTCGAGCGTTCGTAGATGCCGAAACCGTAATCGAGCAAGGTGATGCAATGCCCACGGCCGTCGATCGTCACGTTGGACGGCACGCGAAGCTGCGATGCGAGCGTGATCGTCAGGTCCGAGTCGAAACGTATCCATGTCGGGCCGCGCGCATGCGCGAGCGCGTCACGCAGCGATCCCGCGCCCGCGTCCGCCGCCGACGAAACGTGGACAAATTTCCCGCCCGTGCCGCCCGTCGCTTCGCGGCCATAGCCCGCTCGTTGCGCGAGCAGAGTCGCGACCATCGGGCAATCGGTAGTCGCTGTTTCGCATGCGTTCACGGTTGCGCCAGTTAGTGTCAACAGCGCCGTCAGAATCAGCGCGACATAAGCGCGAATCGCGTGCTTCATCGTCATCGCGTCGCTTGATCGGTGAGAAACGACATGTACCACGGCAATGCTTCGCTCATGCCCGCGCGCAGATCGAAGAGCGGCGTGTAGCCGAGTTCAGCGCGAGCCTTCGATACATCGGCTTGCGAATGCCGCACGTCGCCGGCGCGAAAGTCCCTGTAAACAGGCGCTTTTCGATAATTCACGTCTTGCTGCGCAAGACCATCTCGGATAATGCCGAACAGATCGTTGAGCGTCGTTCGGCCGCCCACGGCCACGTTGTAGACTTCGCTCGACGGCAAGTCTTCACGCAACGCCGCGCGCAGATTCATCTGCACGACATTACCGATATAGCAGAAATCTCGGCTCGTCTCGCCGTCGCCGTTGATCTGAACGTCTTCGTCGGCAAGCATCGAGGCGATCCACTTCGGAATCACGGCGGCATATGCGCCGTTCGGGTCCTGACGCGGGCCGAACACGTTGAAGTAACGCAAACCGATCGACGTGAACCCATACGTCCGCGCGTAGACGCTTGCGTAAATCTCGTTGACGAGCTTGGTGACCGCATACGGCGACAAAGGATTGCCAATGCGCTCCTCCCGCTTGGGCAGATTCGGTTCGTCGCCGTAAGTGGAACTCGACGCCGCATAGACGAAACGTCTAACACCTGTGCGACGCGACGCTTCTAACATATTAAGGAATCCATATGTATTGACATCGTTTGTCGTGACCGGGTCCTTCACCGAGCGCGGCACGGAGCCGAGCGCGGCCTGATGCAGCACGAAGTCCCGCTCCGCGACCGCGCGCTCGCATGCGGCCGACTCGCGGATATCCGATTCATGAAACGAAAAGCGGCTCCAGCGCGATTCCCCGACACGCTTTCTGACTTCATCGAGATTGCGCTGATGTCCGGTCGCGAAGTTGTCCATGCCGCGCACGTCCTGATCGAGCATCAACAAGGTTTCGACGAGATTCGAGCCGATAAATCCGGCGCGGCGCCCCTCACGAGCCAGCGATAGCGCTGCGATGCCAGTCGTTCGCACACGTCGCGTTGCGACTCATGTTTGAGCCACGTCGGCACATTGGGTTCCTTCAGTAGCTGTTCGAGTGTCATATCCATATGCCGCATTAACGATGTGATTCATAAGGCTGCGTCGAGCGATCCACCGGACGCACGTGACGCCAGATTCCGCCGCTCAGACGCAGGTTCTCCGGCGCGCCGGCAAGGTATTCGCGCAAGTGGCCGAGATAAGCTTGCTGCCATCGAACGGCGAAGGCTTCGACATCCTCGCCCGGACGCGCATCCGGAAGCCGTTCCAGCGTATTGACGATCCGGCCGTTCTCCCAACGCGGCGCATAGAACACCGAGGGCGCGCCCAGACGATGCGCCGCACGCGCGGCAAAGCTCGAATAGGTGATTTCCTGCCCCGCGAACTGCACGCGCGGCGCGGCGGGATTCAGCGCGCCATCCACGGCGATGCACAACGCAACGCCCGATTGCAGCGCGCGCAGGCTTTCCCGCGCGACTTGCGCTTCGCTCTGATCGGCCGTGGAAATCAGCGCCGATGCATAGCTCGCCGTGCTCACGCCGGGCGTGCTCGACAACCATCGCGACGGAATGTCGAGCAGTTCCAGAACCATCAATCCCGCGTACATTGGGCCGACGTGCGCGGTGGCCACGATCACGCCCTTGCCCGCATCCATCAGCGGCATGATGGCGCGCTCGGTGTCGTCGAGATCGCCGAGGCAGGCCATTGCTTCTTCGATCCGGTCGTCGCGGCACTCCAGCCATTCGAGCAACAGATGATCGACGAGATGCCCCCAGCGCGCGGCGCGTTCCCATTGCTCGCGATCCGTCCGATCCGGATCGCGATGCAGCGACCACGCCCAATCGAGCCGCGCGCGTGGAATCTTGACGTACGCGATCCGTCCGTCGAGATCGGCCAGCGCATTGGCGAAGGACGGCGGCAAGGACGCGCCGCGCGCGCGAAGATACGTCGCGTAGAGAGCGGACGCTTCGTCGCGCCGGCCCGCTTGCGCGAGACCTGCTGCGGCCAGTCGCTGCCAGCGTCCGCTATGCGGCGAGCGCGACACTAGCGCCATCAGTTCATCGGCGGCCTGCGCATGACGCCCGACATGGCGCAACGCACGCGCGAGCAGCGAGCGCGTGTGATCGAGACCTGGCGCGAGCGCGCACGCGTGTTCGAGATGCGGAATCGCGTCGGCATAGCGACCCGCGCGGAGCAGCGTCTCGCCGTAAAGCGACACGAGGCGAACATCGTCGGACGCGAATGAGACGCCTTGCGCCAGATGCGCGAGCGCACGCGTCTCGGCATCGTGCAAGGTTCCGCGCGCGAGCCACGCCTGGCCGAGTTGCGAACGCAGCGTCGCGCCATCGTGACCCGCAGTCAGCGCCTGTTCACCCGCCTGAATTGCCGTGTCGATGCGTTCGTCGGCCAGCAGCGCCTGCACCATCGCGGCGGCGGTGCGTTTGTCGGGAAGCGTGGCGATGTCCAGCGTCGCGGCGAGACTTGCCGCGAGCGGCATGTTTCCGCCGCGAATCAGCGCGGTTATCCATGCATGGGTGTGCTGGCTGTCCTTGCCCGCGCGTTCGAATGTCTCGCTTGCGAGTCGCGCGGCGTCCTTCGTCTGACCTGCTTGCATTCGCAAACGGAGGCACGCGGCCAGCAAGGCCGTATCGTCCGGTTCGATGCGCGCAGCCGCATCCGCGTGCGCGATCGCTTCGTCCCAGTGCTTGAGGCAGCCCAGCACGCTCGACAGCGTCCGATGATCATCGGCGCTGCCGGGCCATGCTTCGATTACGATCGATAGCACTTGCGCCGCCGCGCTCAGCGCGCCCTGCCGGATCAGCGGCGATACGAGCAGACGCTTCAGATCGAGTTGCGCATCGGCATTGCGCACGAGTTGCACGTTCAGCTCTGAAATGGATTCTTCATTACCCGAACGTATTTCGGCAATGATCAGACACACACGCGCCGATGCATCCGGCACCGCGCCCGCCGTCACGGCGGACGAATAGGCCCTCAATCCCGCCTGCCAGTCGCCCTTGCGCACGGCACGCTTGCACGTCGCGAACGCGTCGCTAATAGCTTCGTGCATCGTCGGCTCAACCATGACGGAACGCGCGGGCCAGCGCCGCCGCAACCTTGACGAACAGCGCGAGCGCCAGACCGATCGCCAATGCCTCGATCATCAGCAAGAGCGTATCGGGACTGGTCGGCCGATCCGATGGCAAAGGCTTGCTGATTACCGTGAGGTAACGCTGCAACTTGTGCGTATCCGTGAACGCCTGTTGATAGCCCTGCTGAGCCGCGTTGAGATTGCTGTCGGCAAAGGTCTGCGCGTTCTTCAACTGCTCGTAGCGTTCAAGCTGCGTCGCCTGCGTGTTGCCGGTTCCGCTCATGCGCTGCCGCACTTCCGCCAGCCGCTGCTTGAGCGCCGCGACCTGCGCCTGCGACGGCGCGAGCATCGGATGATCCGGATTGCCGAGCGCACGAATCTTGTCCAGATTCAGCTGCGCCGTGTTCAGTTCCGTTTCGATCTGACCGGACAGATTCAGCAGCATCGCCGCGTTCGCCGCCGGGTCTAGGTTCTGATTGCTGACGCGCCAACGCGTCAACGCCGTGCGCGCGTCCTGCGCTTTCTGCTGAGCCAGCGCGACGGCCTGACGACTCACCTTGAACGCATCTTCCACGCCGCGCTCGTCCATACGATTGACGAAGTTCTGCGCAAGCTCGATCAACGCGTTGGAAATCAACGCGGCATCGGCGGGCGAGAAGGCGCGCACGGTCATCACGTCGACCTGTTCCATCATGTTGTACGAGACCTTCACCGTCGAACGATACGCGCGATACAGATCGTCCTCCGATGCATCGGCGGGCAGGCGATTGACGACATCGAAACCGCCGCGCGTCAGCTTCTGACGCAAGCCGATCTTCTTGTCGAGTTGCTGCATGCAATCGCGCGAGTTTAGAAAGTCGCTGACCGCCCATCCATCGACGAAACCCGTGCCGAGACCGCCGCCATCGCCCGAGGTCAGCAAACTCACCGCGCCGCTGACCGGCGATTGCGATGCCGACGCGCGCACCGAAAAGCGCGCTTCCGCCGAGTAGCGCGGCATCGCGACAAAGCTCGCGTAGACGATGCCGAGCACGACCGGCGCGAGAATCAGCGCGAGCATGATCCAGCGCCCGAAGCGGCGCGTGCGAATCGCGGCCGCGCGTTCGCGACGGCGTGCGTCGATGCCCGCTTCCGGCTCAGAACTCGACGCTGTTTCCATCGAAGGAATCGGCGGCGATGTCGTGGCCGGCGTCGATGGCATCGGTGTGTGCGCGGCGTGGCGGGAATCGACGGATGCACGCGTCGAGGTCGTCGTTGATGCGAAGGGTGCTTCGTTCATAAACCAAACCTTTGTTGCAGTAATCCGCCAGTTGTTGCTGGCGATAAGTCGAGAGGATCAGCGTGCGGCCCACCACGCGTTCCTCGAACAACGCGAGCCACAGGCGCGTGAAGCGACAAGGCTCGAACGGCATCGCGCCGTCGATGATGTACACGTCGAAGTCCGGCGCGAGCGCAAGCGCAAACGACACTTCCTGACGCGTATGAAGCGGCCAGTGCTCCATCGGCGCGTTCAGATGAGCGGGCGTCGTGATCAGATCGGACACGAGATCGATACAAGCGCTCGCATCGAGGCCATGCAGCGCGCACACGAACTCGATCATGCGCAGACCGTTGGCCTTGCCGCGAATAAAGCCTTGTCGTCCGAGCGGCCACGACACGCGTCCGCGATGCTGAACAAACCCTTCGCCTGGTCGACGCAAGCCCGCCAGCGCATCGATCACCGGACGATGCAACTCCGGCGCGCGCGACAGCAACGCATAGCGTCCGCGCGGGATATCGAGCGTCGCGCCGCTCAGCAGCGGAAAGCGCGAGCCGGACAGGCGCGGCGTATCGGAAACGTGATGGAGATGGATCATGGCGTTCACACAGGCTGAACATTGCTGCGTGCGAAACGTTCGACGCCAAGCGCAATGCTCACAAGAACGACCAGCGACAAAACATAGTAGGTCAGACTGGCATCGCTCGAGTGATAACTGTCGAAATACACTGAACGCAACAGTTGCATGCCGTGGGCGAAAGGCGGCCAGAGAAAATATCCGCGATATTGTTCCGGCAATTGTTCCGACACGAAGAACACGCTGCTGAAGATTTCCAGCATGCGTTCGAGCGCGGTGCCGAGCCGCAGGAAGAAGCGCCACACGGTTGCAATCGCGCCGAACACGAGGCCGATCGCCGCGCCCGCTACGCCCATCGTCGCGACCATGCACATAAACGCGGGCCAGCTCGCGGGCAGCGAAATAATCCCCGCATAATGTCCCGCGCCGATCAGAATGCCGAACACCGCGAGATAGATCGTCACGTAAAGAATCGATTGCACGAGCGCGCACAACAGCGGCGTCACGCCGCGCAGATTCAGCAGACCGCGCGCCGAAATATAGCTCGTGCTGCTGCGAAAAATGATCTGGCGAAACATGATCCAGGTCGTCGCGCCGAGCAGCGAAAACGTCGGCACATCCATGCCGAGCACGAAATGCGTGCCCATCAGAAAGTACAGCGACGATATAAGCGTGAGCAGCACGACCGGGCCGACCAAAGTCCAGAGCAGCGCGAAGCGGCTTTCGCCCTGAATCATGTGCAATTGCAGAATCAGCAAGGGCAGCACGGCATCGGGATTCGAACGGCCCGCCGGAAAATTGACGCGCCTGCATCGATTGCGTGCTGGCGCGCAGCGTCGCGAGATCGGCCGCTTCGGCCGGCGCGAGTTCGATTGCGAAAGGCGTGTCGTCGCGCGTCGCGCGTCGGCGGGCATCGCGCGATTGCTGATCGATGCGCTGGCGCTTGCGTTTGTCGTAGGCATCGGCGAGGCGCGCTTCGTCGATGGCGAGGTTCGCTGGTGCATAGCCCGGCGCGAACACGTCGACGCCCGCGCGGATATCGTCCTCGACAAGCCGCACCACCGTGCGATGCAGACGGCGCTGGAAGTCGAGATGTTCGTCGTCGGACAATGCTCGCAAAGCTTCGTTTTCGCGCTGGGTCTGCAGTGTCTCGTAGACGCGGCGACGCTCGACCAGCGTGTCATGCGACGACGCGCGCAACGCATCGAGTACCGAACCGAGCGTGGTCGTCGGTGCGGATGCGGACGTGGCGGCTTCCTTGACGGACGCCACGCCCGCGCCGACGCGATAGCTGCCCGTGTTGCGCCGCGCGCGCCAGTTGTTGATTCGATCGCCGTTGCTCATCGCGTCGCGGAATTACAGTGCGCCCGCGGCGCGTGCCGAGCCGAGCGTCGAACTGAACACGGAAAGCGTCTTCTGGACTTGCGCGTACGGTGCGTCGGAAATGAGGATCGCGTCCTTGTCGTGCACGACGAAGTTGCCCGCCAGCGCCATCTGCTCGGGACGCGTGAAGTCGAACTGATAGACCGTCGGACGCGTATCGTCGGATGCGTTGCGCAGCAGATAAACCGCGCGCGGATTGGCGAGCGAATCGTTCAGCCCGCGCGAATCGCCGAGTGCATCGAACACGCTATAGCCGCGTTTGGTCAGCTTGACGTGACCCTGCACGCCCGCCGCGCCGAGCACGGTCAGTTGTTCGACGACGTTATGTGCGACGATGGAATCGCCCGGCCGCAGCGCGATATCGTTGGCGGGATTCTGGTAGATGTCGGCGAGCCGCACGGTGGCGGTCGCGCCGCCGCGCCGCATTGAAATCGCCAGTTGCTCGGGATTCGCCTGATTCGGCGCAGCCTGTCCGAGCAGATCGCTCAGACGCACCATATCGCGGCCGAGCGGATACACGCCCGGCTTTTGCAGATCGCCCTGCACGGTCACGGTCTGACCTTTGCGCGCGGTGGCGCGCACGACCACATCGGCGGCGCCGACGAGACGGCTCATCCGCGACAAAATCGCCGTGCGCAATTGCGCTTCGCTGAGACCTTGCGCCCGCACGTTGCCGATATAGGGCAAGTGAATATCGCCCGCGCGATCGACCTGCAATTCGCCGAGGTCCGACGCACCGTTTTCGCCAGCGGGAAACACACCGAGTCCGTCGCGTTCCCAGACGATCACGTTGACGCCATCGCCTTGCGCGAAGCGATCGAAGTCGATCGGCGCGGCGTTCAGAAACGCCGCAGAAAAACTCGCCTGTTCGGACTGACGATTCGCGCTCGCAATCTGCGGCGTAACCGGCACCAGATGAATGAGATCGTTCGCGCCCGATGCCTCGACCTCGCTCTGGCATCGGCCCGCTACGCGGCACCGTGCAGCCAGGCAACATGACGACGCTGATCAGCGCCGCGCACAACGTAGTGGCTGCATGCGCCTTTCTGCATCGAAGAAACGTGAACAATGGGGCAATCGGTTTCGCAACTCTCATCCTGATTCGATAGTCGATGCTCAAGCCGCGAGCGCGTGTTCGCTTGCGACGAGACGCGTCTCCGGAAAGCACAGATCGTTGAACATGGCGGTCATCGCGGGCACGGAAAACAGCGTGCTGGCGCGATCGCGCGCCTGATCGCGCGTCGCCGGTTCGGCGCGGCAGCGATCCACCAGTGCGGCCAGCCGTTCGCACGCCGCTTGCAGATCGGGTTGCTCGGCACTTTCGAGCAGATGTCCCGTCACGCCATCGACGAAACATTCGCCCGCGCCGCCCGCAGGCGTGGACACGGTACCGACGCCGAGCATCTGCGCTTCGATCAGCACATTGGGCAGGCCTTCGAAACGCGACAGCAGCACCTTGGCGTCCATCTTCGAATACCAGTAACCGACATGCGACGACAAATCCGCGAACAGCATGCGGTCGGCGACGCCGAGTTCGGCGGCGAGTTCGACGGCGCTCTGCTGAAGCCGCCCATCGCCGACGATAAAGAAGCGCGCAAGCGGACGCATCTTCAGATAGCGCGCGGCGAGGCGAATCCATGTCAGCGGACGCTTGTCCGGTTCGAAGCGGAATACGCCGCCGATCATTTCGGTCGCATCCGCGCAGCGTGCGTCGAAGGCTTCCCAACGCTGCACGTCTTCATCAGCGCCATCGACGCTCAGTTCCGGCACGCCGTTGTAGAGCACCTTGAAGCGCGTAACCGGCATATCGAGCCAGTCGGCGTAGGCTTGCGCGCCCGTGCGGCTATTGCAGACGAACACGACGCCCGGCACTTCGGCGAGCGCCTTGTAAAGCACCGCGTATTCGGGCCGATAACGCTCGGCGCGAATATTCGGCGGCAGGCCGCGAAACACGAGATGAATCACCGGCACGCTGGCGATCAGCGCGGCGAGCGCGCCGAACAGGCACGTGCCGTCCTGCCAGAGACTGACGACATCGAAACGTCGCTCGCGGAACAGCGGCGCCAGTCGCGTTACGCCGTAATTGACCTGCGGCGGAAGGTTCTGCAGCAAACGCAATGTATCCGCGTCATCAAGCGCTTGCTGGTTCGCGGCGATCGACGGCAGCGTGTTGATCTCCGTGACTTTCACGCAGGCGTCGTTCATCGTGCCGAGAAAGAAGTCGATGCGATGGCCCTTGCGCGTATCGCCCTGGACCGTGTGCTGTTTGACCAGCACTTCGACGCGGTCGATGCGTCCGGCTTCGCCCTTCGAGTACTGTGGCATTTCGCAGACACGCTGCAGATGGCAGGCGAGACGCGTCAACTGACGCTCCGCGCCGCCCGGGCCGAGACTGCCCGTGACGAGCGCCACCGACCTCGGGCGCTCCGCGTCCTCGATCGACGACGTGCGATTGCGGTACTGCAGAATCGCGTGCTTCATCGCGAGGATGCGGAAATCCTGATCGGCGAGACCGAATTCGGGCTCGAAACGGCGGTAGAACGCATAGTCGTCAGCGAGCGTCGCCACGAGTTGTCCGGCCTTGCTGTCCGGCGCGACACTTGACGCGACCGGCACGAGCACCGCGTTCGCGCGCCCCAGCAAGCCGCGCTTCTTGAGGCGCTTGGCGAACGCAATGCGAATATCGCGCCGGTCGTACAGGCCGATCAGACGATCGAACAGTTCGTCCGATGCCTCGTGAGCACGCGCATCGGCGAGCAACTCGGCACGCGACAACCCGGACGCGGCATCGTCCGCGGTCTCGGGGACGTGGCGATCGATCACAACGATCGCTTCATCGCTCTTGCCTTCCTTCACCAGACGCAACACGCAGTTGCGCAGGATGCCGCGATGACCGGCGGCATCGGCGAGCAGCGCCAGCCACGCATCCGATGTCTCGGCGCCCGGCACGACGAGCTCTTCAAGCTTCAGCAGCATGCAGCGGATGTCGGCGTCCGCGCGATGAGCGCTTGCCATGCTGCACGCGCGCTCGAAATCCTCTGTAGTAAGCGATGTCGAAGACAGACGAAGCGCCAGCTCCGCGTGCACGTGTTCGAGATCAGGTGTATGGACGATCGTGTTATTTTGCTTAGGATTACGATTCTGTTTTCGTCGATTGCGAGCCATGTGTACAGCCGAGCTCGGCCTCCTGCCGGCATTCGGCGATGAATCCGTCGACCGACCATGTGTTCATCAGCACGCGCGGGCGATGCGGATCGGATGTTCGCTGCGTGTCACGTTCGGAAATCTGGATCACGCGCACATCGAGATCGGCGGCGAGCCGCGCCCAATCTGCTCGTTCGACGGGATGGATCGTCCCCGCGCGTTCGGGCCAGACGAGCTTCGCCATATCGAGCAAGGCGATCTTGACCAGCACCGAAACGAAGCCCGGATTCGCGCCATGTGCAACCAGCGCGGTGCTGTGGACTTCGCTTTCGCGCTTGAGCGCGAGTACCTGCTCGCGCAACGCATAATTCGATGTATCCGAATTCGCGACGATCCGATACTTCCACGGCTCGATGCCGGTATCGAGTACAGCGCACCGCTTTGCTGAGCGAAGCAAATAAGCACGCAGGAACTCACCTCGTAGGCGAGATTCAACAGAACGTCGCCTGCTTCGATCAACTGTTCGAGCACTGAGACATAGTTGTTCTCGCTTAAGCGACACTCGATGAGATCGATGTCCCAATGTTTCGCGAGCGTCATGCGCGTCGGGTCCGCTTCCTGATCGATCGCGATGACCGGCCACGCGGGATACGCTTTCTTCAGCAAGGGAATGATGGCCTGACCGATGTTCCCGAACCCGACGATCACGACCTTGCGTTGCTTCTTCATGCGATTTCTTTGGTGGGGCTTGGCTTGCTCTTGCGCGCGATCTCGGTTCACGCCCGTTACTTCGCGTCCAACAGCAAATTCATCAGAAACCGGATGGGTCTGAAAGTCACAGGTTGCGCATCCGCATCGAGCGTCAGACGAATCCAATAAACCGCATACGCAGGCACTTCGCGCCAGCTCGAATAGAGATCCATCGCACGAAACTGACGCGGATAATCGCCCGTCACGATCGGCGCGCGAGCCCGTTCGAAGGCCAGCCGCGTGCGTGCGAGGTGGTAGTACTGCGTGATCAGCATGACACGCGTCATCCCGTGCGCGCGCATGTATGCCGTGGCATTGCGCGCCGAGGCGAGCGTGTTGTCGCCCTGATCGTCGATGACGATATCGCGATCGGCGACGCCCCGGTCCATCAGCCACGCGCGCATGCCGAGCGCTTCATTGAGTCCCGGTCCATCGATGCTGCCGCTTACGAACAGCACAGGACAGCGCCGCTCGCGATAGCATCGCAACGCGACGTTCAGTCGAGAGGCAAGAATGGGGCTGGGCGTGCCATTCCTGTTCAGCGCGTTGCCGAGCACCACGGCGATATCGGCGGGCGCATCGCGCATGCTAAAGCCGCGCACGCAAATCAAGGCCGCTGCGACTACCCAGCACAGCGCAAAGACTACGCATGAGATAAAGACAAGCCGCATCGTTCGCCGCGCCATATCAAGCCTTGCCTGACGTGACACCGACCTGCTGCTGAAACCGCACGACATCCACACGCTCCAGATAGCGCCTGATGTTTCCCCAGATCGGATGAAAACCATATCCGCCGCGCAGCAACTCGTCTTCCGCCTGTTGCGTGCTCCACCCTTGATAGACGACCCGATACAACGCCGACACGAGCCCGGTACGATCCGTGCCGTGCTGACAATGAATCAGAACGGGGCCATCGCGATCCACGTCGTGCAGCGCTTTCAGCGCGGCGATCATATCGTTGTCGCGGATATTCCACGTGTTGACCGGAATACGCATGAGCGTGATGCCGCTGCCCGCCAGCATGGTCTCGTCGGAATGAAACGACCGGAAGCTCACGATCTTGCGAATGCCCAGCGCGCGAAGCTGCGCGATATCGTTCGGCGCGATCTGCACGCTGCGATACAGCGAAGGCGTGATGCGATGCAGATTGTCGATGCCGGTGTACGTCATCGGTTCGGCCCAGTTCAACGGCCTCGCCCGTGTCCCACGTCGCCGCGTGGAGTCGACACCATCGATGCTACGGCACACGCGGCGGCCACGCAACCGGCGGCATAAAACAGCGCCCGGAAAACCTTATGCACGGGTCAAGCCTCGATAGCCGTCGACATACCGCCCCGACCAGAGGAACAGCACGCACGCGAGCGCGCTCATGGTCCAGTAATCGGTGGGCGCGAATGCGATCCAGTGCTTATGCCATGGCACATGCGCAGCGTCGAAGCGGGCGATGCCGAATGCCGGATTGAGCACGAACCACAGAAAATCTTCGATGAGCCAGAACGTCATGATGCACGCAACCGCGCGCGCCTCGATGCGCCATGACCATCTGCCGAAAAAGATCATCGGCAGATGAAAGAAGAGCGCGACGAAAGGAAATACCCACGCGTGATAGCCCGTCATCGGCCGGCCGCCCCAGAAAATGTCGAGCAACCAGGGATGTTCGATGCGCCATGTCGGAAGATTCGGCGTCCAGTCCGCTCTGCCATCGATCTGAATCTCGACGTTGGCGAAGAAAAATCCCAGCAGCGCCACCCATGCAATCAATGCGATGGTGCGCGCGCGAGGTAACCTTCCGCGATGATTCATGCGGCCTCCCGGGCGCGCGATCGCCGAAGCGAGTCGATCACCGTATCAAGCACCGTGCGCGCCGCATCGGGACGCGCGAGAGGCGCGATGCGTTGGCGCATCGCGCCAAGTTGCGCCGCATCGCCCGTCAGCATGCGGACCCGATATTCCAGCGCGACCGAATCGACCGCCTTGAGTGCCACGCCCTGTTCGAGCAGAAAATCGGCGTTGCGCTCTTCCTGACCGGGAATGGGCGAATTGAGGATCATCGGCACCTGCATGGCAAGGCATTCCGATGTCGTCAGGCCGCCCGGCTTGGTGATGATCAGGTCGGCGCAGGCCATCAGCCGTTCGACCGAAGACGTAAAGCCGGACGCCACCAAACGTCCGGGATGGGCATGGCCCAACGCGCGCAGCGCGCGCAACATGGCCTCGTTGCGTCCCGCCAATGCGATGAGCTGGAAGTCGCCGTCCATCTTCAGCAGGCGCTCGGCCATGACATCGAGCGCGCCGATGCCGGCTCCGCCGGACATCATCAGCAGCGTGGTGCGCTTCGGATCGAGACCGTATTCTTTGGCGCACGTCTCGCGGTCGAGCGGCCGGCCGAACGCGGGCATGATGGGAATGCCGCTGACGTGAATCGAGTCGGGTGCGATACCGCGGCCCGCCATGCGCCACGCGACTTCATCGTTGGCGGCAAAATATCCCTGCATGCCGGGCACCACCCACATCCGATGCAGATCAAAGTCCGTGACCTGCACCCACACGGGCGTCGACAATTGCCCGACACGATGTTCGCGCGACAGCAATTCCGCCGGCAAAAAGTGCGTGCAGATGATGGCGTCCGCGTTGTGTCTCGCGATCTCAGCCTTGAGCGCACGACAGTTGAGCCGCTCCACCGCGCGCCGGATGCGCTCGGCAAGCGATCGCGGCGACGCATGCTCGCTCTTTCGGTAGAGATAGCTCCAGAGCGCGGGCTGATGGGAAACCAGCTTCAGATAGAGATCCGAATAGAGCGCACGGAAACTTGCCGGGACGAAATCCAGCACATCCAGATGCACGGCTTCGACTCCGCCGGGATGTTGCGCGGCATAGGCGCACAAGGCATCCGCCGCGCGCACATGGCCTGCTCCCGCGCTGACACTGAGAATAACGATTTTGAACATCGTGAACGATTCGACGGCGATGATTTGCTAAGGAACGCTGCTCAATCAGGTCGAGAATCATATCCTTACTATTGTCAATAAAACGCAAATCAAACGATTTTCACAATATGGCGAAATTGGCCCGCCAGCTTGTCTATCAGCCGATGGCACATCCCGAACGCGCCGCAATCGTCAGCGCGCCCAAAAAACTTACCCCTTCGAATCCCCCGTTTAGAACCCCAAAACCCCGCTTTCTCGCCCAATTGAAACCGCCAATCCCCGGATACACTGGTTTCCGTGGTGCAGAACAACGCGTCACCGGAAGCAACCGAAACACACTGAGCATCCCGGCTTACCCTCCAACCCTTTACCGGAAAGCAGCGTGTTTCGTCGAGATGCCTTGTTGAATCTGGTAGTGTGCAGAATGATGTGCAAAAACGCTGAGGCGGCAGGAGCGCAGAGGCAGGGGT
This sequence comes from Candidatus Burkholderia verschuerenii, assembly GCF_001189365.1. Lineage (GTDB taxonomy): Bacteria > Pseudomonadota > Gammaproteobacteria > Burkholderiales > Burkholderiaceae > Caballeronia > Caballeronia verschuerenii. The sequence continues at coordinate 18,865 of NZ_LFJJ01000278.1, forward strand.
GGCCGTGGTGTAAGTTGATGAATGTCCAGTTCGTCAACCTGCCCTCGGGAGGGCTTACGCCATGGC
>NZ_LFJJ01000279.1 GCF_001189365.1 Candidatus Burkholderia verschuerenii
CTTCCGTTCGCTGGGCCTGCCGTCGGTCGGTCCAGCGCCGATCAACTGATCCGAACCGCCGTGTACGGACCCGTACGCACGGTGGTGTGGGAGGGGTCGGGCCGCGAGGCCTGCCCCTATCCCGATCTCATTTTCAAGATGAGCGAGCGGCGCACCGGCAACGGCGCGCCGTTTGCCCATGTTTCAGCGGGCCGTATCAAGCGGCCCGGATGTTTATAAGAAGCTCTAAGAGGAAGTATGGACTTATCGATTGCGGCGATCCTGTCGCAAGACGGGATTACCACGGGTGCGATATACGCGTTGCTTGCGTTGGCGCTGGTGCTCGTGTTTTCGGTGACACGGGTGATCTTTATCCCGCAAGGGGAGTTCGTCGCGTATGGCGCGCTGACGCTCGCGGCGCTTCAGACGCAGAAGCTGCCGGCCACCTGCTATCTGCTGATCGTGATGGGCGTGGGATGCTTCGTCGCCGAACTGGCGGGCATCGTACGGCATCCTGCGCGATATCATCAGATCGGGCGCTTGCTTGCCGTGCTCGCCGGCAAGTATCTGCTGTTTCCCGTGGCCGTCTGGGCGCTCACGCAAGCCGTCTACGCCACGACGTTGCCGATGATCGAGCAGATCGCGCTCACGCTGTTGATCGTGATTCCAATGGGCCCGTTCGTCTATCGGCTGGCGTATGAGCCGATCTCGGAGGCGAGCACGCTGCTGCTGCTGATCGTCGCGGTCGCCGTGCACTTCGCGATGGTCGGCCTCGGCCTCGTGATGTTCGGCGCGGAAGGCTCGCGCACGACGGCTTTCTCCGATGCCACATTCAATATCGGCAGCGTCTCGATCTCGGGCCAGAGCTTGTGGGTCGTCGGCACGGCGGTCGTGCTGATCCTCGCGCTGTACTTCTATTTCGATCGCTCGATCTCCGGCAAGGCGCTGCGTGCGACGTCGGTGAATCGGCTGGGCGCGCGTCTGGTCGGCATCGGCACGACGCAGGCCGGACGGCTCGCGTTCACGCTCGCGGCGGGCCTCGGCGCGCTGTGCGGCGTGCTGGTCGCGCCGATCACGACGATCTACTACGACTCGGGCTTCCTGATCGGTCTGAAGGGCTTTGTGGGCGCGATCGTGGGCGGACTGGTGAGTTCCCGCTCGCGGCCGCCGGATCGATTCTGGTGGGCTTGCTGGAGTCGTATTCGTCGTTCTGGGCCAGCGCTTATAAGGAGGTGATCGTCTTCACGCTGATCATCTCGGTGCTGCTGTGGCGAAGTCTCGCCAGCCCGCATTCCGATGAAGACGAGGAGTAAGCCATGAACTTCCTTCATCGTCATCGATTCTTCTGGATCTTCCTCGTTGTCGTGTTCGCGCTGCCGGTGTTGCCGGGCGCGGTTGCGGTGCCGGAGTACTGGATCACGCTGCTGAACTACATCGACCTGTATTCGATCGTCGCGATCGGGCTCGTACTGCTGACGGGTATCGGCGGCATGACGAGCTTCGGGCAGGCGGTGTTCGTCGACGTCGGCGCGTACGCGACCGCGTTCCTGACGACGCAATACGCGGTGTCGCCGTGGCTCGCGCTGATCGCGGGCGTCGTGCTGACGGCGGTCATCGCACTGCTGCTCGGCCTCATCACGATGCGCCTCTCCGGGCATTTTCTGCCGCTCGGCACCATCGCGTGGGGTCTGTCGCTGTTCTATCTGTTCGGGAACATGGATGTGCTCGGCAAGTACGACGGCATCAACGGCATTCCGGTGCTCAATCTGTTCGGATGGCATCTGGAGTCGGGCCGCAGCATTTACTACCTGATTTGGGTCGTTGTGCTGCTGGCCGTCATCTCCGTTCAGAATCTTCTGAATAGCCGACCCGGCCGGGCGATACGCGCGCTGCGCGGCGGCGGCACGATGGCCGAAGCGATGGGCGTCAATACCGCCTGGATGCGCGTGGTGATCTTCATCTACGCGGCCGTGCTGGCGGCGATCTCGGGCTTCCTGTACGCCCATTTACAGCGCGCGGTGAATCCGACGCCGTTTGGACTGAATCACGGCATCGAGTTCCTATTCATGGCGGTGGTGGGCGGCGTGTCGCACGTCTGGGGTGCGATTCTCGGCGCGACGATCCTCACCGTTCTGCAGGACTACCTGCAGACACTGCTGCCCAAGCTCATCGGCGCGAACGGCAATTTCGAGATTATCGTTTTTGGTGTCGTGATGGTCTTGCTGCTGCAGTACGCGCGGCAGGGCGTATGGCCGTTCGTCGCACGATGGTTTCCGCGCGGACCGCAAGCGCAAGTTCCCGATCACGCTGATGCTTTGCCGCAGCGCAACAAACCTGCGGCCGGATCGCCGCTGTTGGTCGTCGACAAGGCGCGCAAGGAGTTCGGCGGTCTGGTCGCCGTCAACGACGTCAGTTTCGACGTCAAGGCGGGCGAGATCATCGGACTGATCGGGCCGAACGGCGCGGGCAAGTCGACCACCTTCAATCTGGTCACCGGTGTATTGCAGGCCACGCGCGGCGCGATCTCTTTCCACGGCGAGCGCATCGACAAGCTGACTTCACGTGAAATCGTCAAACGCGGCATCGGCCGAACGTTTCAGCACGTCAAATTGCTGCCGGGCATGACGGTGCTGGAAAACGTGGCAATCGGCGCGCATCTGCGCGGAAGCACCGGCGTGTGGCGCAGCGTCGTGCGTCTGAACGCGGCGGAAGAAGCGCGGCTGATGTCGGAAGCGGCGCGGCAGATTGCGCGTGTCGGCCTCGAAAAGCATCTATATAGCGAGGCTGGCAGTCTTGCGCTAGGTCAACAGCGCATTCTCGGAATCGCGCGGGCGCTCTGCTGCGATCCGACGCTACTTCTGCTCGATGAACCGGCAGCGGGACTGCGCTATCAGGAAAAGCAGCAACTCGCCGAGCTGATCCGCAAGCTTCGCGCGGAAGGCATGAGTATTCTTCTAGTCGAGCACGACATGGACTTCGTGATGAACCTGACGGACCGGCTCGTCGTGATGGAATTCGGCACGAAGATCGACGAAGGTCTGCCGACCGATATTCAGAAAGATCCGGCGGTGTTGGAAGCGTATTTGGGTGGGGTGGAGTGATGGCAAATTCGATTCTTCAGGTCGAAGGTCTTTCGGTGCGCTACTGGAAGGTCGAGGCATTGCACGGCGGCAAGTTGTCGGTCGGCGCGGGGCAGATTGTGTCGGTGATCGGACCGAACGGTGCGGGCAAGTCGACGCTGCTGAACGCCATCATGGGCGCGCTGCCGACGACTGGCCACGCCAGCGGCGTCGTGCGCTATATTGGCGAGAACGTCTCCGCGCTGCCGATCGAGCGTCGTGTTTCACGTGGAATGTGCCTCGTGCCCGAAAAACGCGAGCTTTTCGCGACAATGACGGTCGAGGACGACCTGATTCTCGGCGCGTATCGGCGGAAGCGGGCGGGCGAAAAGAACTTTCTCGATCAACTCGATCATGTGTTTGCGCTGTTTCCGCGATTGAAGGAGCGTCGCAAGCAGGCTGCCGGGACGCTTTCCGGCGGCGAGCGGCAGATGCTGGCGGTCGGACGGGCGTTGATGGGCAAGCCGCAATTGCTGATGCTGGACGAACCGAGCCTTGGCCTTGCGCCGTTGATCGTGAATGAGATTTTCCACATCATTAGCGCGCTTAAGACGACGGGCGTCGCAACGCTGCTGATCGAGCAGAACGCACGGGCCGCACTACAAATTTCCGACTATAGATACGTCCTGGAAACCGGCGAATTCGCACTGGAAGGCAAGGCCGATGAGCTTCAACATAATCCGCAAGTGATCGAAACCTATCTCGGGCTGACCAAGAAGGTCGCTTAAGTAAGACGAGTGGTGGTTTCTCGATGGCGTGTTTCACGTGAAACACGCCATTTTTTTCGTCTATTCGAGTCTGACGAATTCGAGGCCGAACGGAACCCGATATAATTCTCCGATATCCTTCTCCAGGTTCGTGTCGCTCGCACACGAGATTTCCATGCTTTATCCCACAGAATTCGATGTGATCGTCGTTGGCGGCGGTCACGCAGGCACCGAGGCCGCGCTCGCATCGGCCCGAATGGGCTGCAAGACGCTCCTTTTGACCCATAACATTGAGACTTTCGGCCAGATGAGCTGCAATCCGTCGATCGGCGGCATCGGCAAAGGCCATCTCGTCAAAGAAGTGGACGCCTTGGGCGGCGCAATGGCCGCCGCGACCGATGAATCGGGCATTCAGTTTCGCATTCTCAACTCGTCGAAGGGCCCCGCTGTGCGGGCGACACGCGCTCAGGCGGACCGGGTGCTGTATAAGGCCGCGATCCGCCATCGGCTCGAAAATCAGCCGAATTTGTGGCTTTTCCAGCAGGCCGTGGACGATTTGATGGTCGAAAGCGACCGCGTCGTCGGCGCCGTGACCCAAGTCGGGCTGAGTTTCCGCTCCCGCGCGGTGGTTCTGACGGCTGGCACCTTCCTCGATGGCAAGATTCACGTTGGCCTGAATAACTACGTAGGCGGGCGCGCGGGCGATCCCGCAGCGGTCTCGTTGTCGGGACGGCTGAAGGAGCTCAAGCTCCCGCAAGGCCGTCTCAAAACGGGCACGCCGCCTCGTATCGACGGCCGGACAATCGACTTTTCGAAGCTTGAAGAGCAGCCCGGCGACCTCGATCCGGTGCCGGTTTTCTCCTTTTTGGGCCGTGTCGAGCAGCATCCGCAGCAGGTTCCTTGCTGGGTGACGCACACGAATGCGCAGACGCACGACATCATTCGCTCGGGATTGGACCGCTCGCCTATGTATACAGGCGTGATCGAAGGCGTCGGACCGCGTTATTGCCCGTCGATCGAGGACAAGATTCATCGATTTGCGTCGAAAGCCGCGCATCAGATCTTCCTGGAGCCGGAAGGGCTGACCACGAACGAGTTCTATCCGAACGGAATCTCGACCAGCCTGCCGTTCGACGTGCAACTTGAGTTCGTTCGGTCGATGCGTGGTCTCGAGCACGCCCACATCCTCCGTCCCGGCTACGCGATCGAGTACGACTATTTCGATCCGCGCGCGCTGAAGGCATCGCTGGAAACCAAGGCGATCAGTGGATTGTTCTTTGCAGGGCAGATCAACGGCACGACGGGCTACGAAGAAGCGGCCGCGCAGGGCATGTTGGCGGGCATCAATGCCGGTTTGCAGGTGCAAGGGAAGGACGCATGGTCGCCGCGTCGCGATCAGGCGTATCTGGGCGTGCTCGTCGACGATCTGGTGACGCGCGGCGTCTCGGAGCCGTATCGGATGTTCACCAGCCGCGCCGAATATCGCCTGTCGCTGCGCGAGGACAACGCGGATATGCGTCTGACGGAGGTCGGCCGCGAGCTGGGCGTCATCGACGACGCCCGTTGGGACGCATTCAGCCGCAAGCGCGATGCTGTTTCACGTGAAACAGAGCGCCTTCGCACGACGTGGGTCAATCCGAAGACGTTACCCGCCGATGAAGCCACGGCGCTGCTCGGCAAGCCGATCGATCACGAATACAGTTTGGCCGAATTGCTGCGTCGCCCGGGCGTTTCCTATGACGGAATCTGCGGCCTGAAGGCGGGCGAGTGCGCGCCCGAGGCGCCTTTGTCCGACGATCCCGTTCTGCTCGCGCAAATCAAGGAGCAGATCGAGATTGGCGTGAAGTATCAGGGCTATATCGACCGCCAGGCCGATGAAATTGTCCGCAACGGCGCGCAAGAGAACACGCGCTTGCCGGAAGGTCTCGATTACAACGAAGTCCGTGGACTGTCCTTTGAAGCGCGTCAGAAGCTGATTCAGCATCGTCCGGAGACGATAGGGCAGGCGTCGCGTATTTCCGGCATCACGCCGGCTGCGATTTCCCTGCTGATGGTGCATCTCAAGCGTGGCCTCGGCCGGCACGGTCGAGGCGGTGCGAGCGGCGATCAGGCTGACAACACGACGGCGGTTCAATGACGGTGCGTAACGAATCGCTGGCGTCGATGCTGGATGACGGCGCGGCCGAGCTCGGCGTCAACCTGTCCGCGTCGCAAAAGCAGCAATTGCTCGACTATGTGGCGTTGCTCGGCAAGTGGAACACCGTGTACAACCTCACGGCGATCCGCGACACGCGGCAGATGATGATCCAGCACATTCTCGACTCGCTCGCGCTCGTCCCGGCGGTTGCCGCGCGGAAGGCGAAGCGCGTACTCGATGTCGGTTCGGGCGGCGGGTTGCCCGGCATCGTGCTGGCCATCGCGCTGCCGGACGTCAGTGTCACGTTGAACGATATCGTCCACAAGAAAACGGCGTTTCAATCGCAGGCCAAGACTCAACTCGGCCTGCCGAATCTCTCGGTCGTGACCGGTCGCGTCGAGGCGCTGCGTCCCGGTCATGAAGTCGCGGAAAAATTCGATGTAATCGTGTCGCGCGCGTTCGCAGAGCTCGCGGATTTCGTTACACTTTCGCGTCACCTTGTCGCCGACGAAGGCCGCATTCTAGCGATGAAAGGCGTGCGCCCCGATGGGGAAATCGCACGTTTGCCGGCAGGCGCGGCGGTGGAGAGCGTCCAGCGCCTGGCGGTTCCGATGCTCGATGCCGAGCGTCATCTGGTTGAAGTCTCCGTTGCGCCGATGAGTGGCGCAACGCCAAGCTGATCTTCTGACAGCGAAGAAACGAGGACACTAAACGATGGCAAAAATCTTCTGCGTCGCAAATCAGAAGGGCGGCGTTGGAAAGACCACGACAGCGGTCAATCTCGCGGCGAGTCTTTCGGGGCTCGATCAGCGGGTGCTGCTGATCGATCTGGACCCGCAGGGCAATGCCACGATGGGTAGCGGCGTCGACAAGGCCGCCTGCGAAAAGACGGTCTACGAAGTACTCGTCGATGGTGTCAAAGTGCGCGACGCGCGCATTAGTCCCGAAGCCGTCGCCTACGATATTTTGCCGGCGAATCGCGAATTGGCCGGCGCCGAAGTCGAACTGGTCGAAATGGAGAACCGCGAGCGGATTCTGCGCACGGCCATCGCCGAAATCGTCGATGACTATGACTTCGTGCTAATCGATTGCCCGCCTGCATTGTCGCTTCTGACGCTGAACGCGTTATGCGCGGCGCACGGCGTCGTCATTCCGATACAGTGCGAGTACTTCGCGCTCGAAGGGTTGTCCGATCTCGTCAACACCATCAAGCAGGTTCACGCGAATCTGAATCGCGATCTGAAGGTCATCGGCCTGTTGCGCGTGATGTTCGATCCACGCATCACGCTGCAACAACAAGTGTCAGATCAGCTGAAGACACACTTTGGCGACAAATTGTTCGACGTCGTGATTCCGCGCAATGTGCGTCTTGCCGAAGCGCCGAGTTATGGGCTGCCGGGCGTCGTGTTCGACAAATCGTCGCGCGGCGCGCAGGCTTACATCCAGTTCGGGAACGAAATGATCGAGCGCGTGCGCGCGCTGAACGTCAATTAAGCCAACCCATTCGATGCGGCGTAGCGCGCCGACGGAGGAGCCGAAATGAGCGCTGTGATGAAGAAGAAGGGTTTGGGCCGAGGCCTGGAAGCATTGCTCGGCGGCAGCGCCGACATTACGGAAGCCGTGCGCGGCGAGGGCACGCCCTCGGTGCTGCCGCTCGACAAGATGCAGGCAGGCAAGTATCAGCCGCGTACGCGTATGGATGAAGGCGCGTTGCAGGAACTGGCCGCGAGCATCCGCGCGCAAGGTCTGATGCAGCCGATTCTCGTGCGCTCGATCGAAGACGATCGCTACGAAATCATTGCGGGCGAGCGGCGTTTCCGCGCGGCACGCCTGGCCGGTCTGGACGAAGTGCCGGTTCTGGTAAAAAACGTGCCAGATCAGGCCGCGGCCGCGATGGCGCTGATCGAGAACATCCAGCGCGAGGATCTGAATCCGCTGGAAGAGGCGCAGGGCATCCAGCGTCTGCTCGACGAATTCAGCTTCACGCACGAACAGGCGGCTGAATCCGTCGGGCGTTCGCGCAGCGCGGTGTCGAATCTGCTGCGTCTGCTGAACCTCGCCACGCCAGTTCAGACCATGCTCCTTGCCGGCGATCTCGACATGGGCCACGCCCGCGCGCTGCTCGCCGTCGATGCCGCCACGCAGATTCAGCTTGCCAACGTCGTCGTCAATCGACGTTTGTCGGTGCGTGAAACCGAACGTCTCGTTGCATCGACCACGAAGGAAAAGCCGGCCAAGAAGGCCAAGGTCGCCAACGACGGCGGCCGCGACACGCGCCGTCTGGAAGAAGAATTGTCGGACTTGCTGTCCGCCAACGTGAAGATCAAGCTCGGCGGCCGCGGGCGCGGCAAAGTGACGATCGACTTCGGCAATCTCGATTCGCTCGAAGGCATTCTCACGAAGCTGCGCGGCAGCATGGAAGAAGCGCCGACGCCGGCGGCTTGATGTCCGAGTTCGACGTCAAACGCACCCGGCCGGAGTTTTTCGCGCGCATCTGGCGAGCCGTTTCGAAAGAGCCGGTTCTCGCCATTCTCGTCGTCGCGCTCGTCGTGCTGCAGGCGGTGCATCCGCGTCCGTGGATGTCTTTGCCCGGCCTCGTCGACTGGCAGACGGTGCTTACGCTCGCGGGCCTGCTGATCCTGACCAAGGCGATCGAATTGTCAGGATTCCTGATGTGGGCGGCGCATCGGCTCGTCCATCACATACATAACGAGCACACGATCGCGCTGCTGCTCGTCGCGCTTGCCGCGGCTTTGTCCACCGTGCTGACCAACGATGTCGCGTTGTTCGCCGTCGTGCCGCTGGCCTTGTCGCTGCATCGGCTCGCGCCGCTGCCGATCAAGCAGCTCGTCATCGTGATCGCGCTGTCGGTCAATGCGGGCTCGATTCTGACGCCGCTCGGCAATCCGCAAAATCTGTTTTTGTGGCAACGCAGCGACGTCGCGTTCGGCGCGTTCGTGTGGGCGCTGTTGCCGTTGTGCGCCGCGTTGATGGTGCTCCTCGGCGTCGTGACGATCGCCATGTTCCGCGCCGCCCCGCTCGACCTTTCCGGCGATGCGGAAGAACATCGTGTCGATCGCGCGTTGTGCGGCGTCAGCGCAGTCGCGTTCGCCGTGTTCGTCGCGCTCGCCGATGCGCATCACGCGGGCCCTGCGCTCACCGCGATCGCGCTCGGTTTTCTGCTGTGGCGTCGCGAAGTCGTGTTCAAGATCGACTGGCTGCTGCTGCTGATTTTCATGCTGATGTTCATCGTGCTGCGCAGCGCGGCCGCGTTGCCGTCGATTCATCAGGCGATCGCGCAACTCGGTATCGGCACGCCTGTTCGTGCTTATGTTGCAGGCGCACTGTTGTCGCAGGGCATCAGCAACGTGCCGGCGGCCATCGTGCTGGCGGAGTTTTCGAAGGACTGGCGCGCGCTGGCGTTCGGCGTCAGCGTCGGCGGCTTCGGCATCGCCATCGGCTCGCTGGCGAATCTGATCGCCGTGCGCCTGTCCGGCGAAAAAGGCATGTGGACGCCTTTCCACCTTGTCTCGGTGCCGTTCTGGATCGTGGCGATGCTCATCGGTTGGGCGCTCGTCTGACGCTCAGCAACGGTTTGAACGCCATCTGAATATCTGCTTGCAATCGAAAGAAAAGTAGCGGTTTTGAGACCAAATTTTAAGGTTGATCTGCTTGGCTTTTGACACGCCTAAACTATTGAATCCCCGACAACAATCGCTTACAATCGCCCGGATTTAACAGCTAGGCCACCTCCTCGAAAGCGCGACGAAAGCGCAAGGTGATTCTCCGGACTTTTGCTTGAAGGTTTGAAGACGGTGCGAGAGCAGAATCGAGCGCCGCAGAGCGGACAGAACATGCAATCCGACGCTCACAAATCCGGCGCTCAACACGCCTCCGGAAATCAGCCGCGCGGTTCGTCGAACGAGTCGTGGGACGCCGAAGCGCAAGATAACAATATCGTTCCGCTCACGCGGGACCAGGCAGAGCAATTGTTTGGCCCCGAAGTGAGTCGTCCATCGCGTGTCACCCCTTTCAAGGTGGTGGCGGCGCAAATGGTTTTGTCCCTGGGTGCGACGCTGCTGTGGTGGCTGTTCTACAAGCCGCCGGGAGATGCTGTGCTGTCGGCCTTCCTGGGAGGAGCAATCTGCTGGGTGCCCAGCGCGCTGTTCGCGGCGCGGCTGAAGGCAAAGAGCGGAACGGAGACGATCATGAGCTGGATGATCGGCGAGGCGCTGAAAATGGGAGCGACGATTGCTATGTTCGTGGCGATCGCCTACTGGTACAAGAGCGCCTTGTGGTTACCCCTGCTCGTCACGTACATTGTCGCTCTCAAGACCTATTGGGTCGCCATGGCGTTGCGTTGATGACGTCCAAGGTAAGTGCGGAGCGACAAGACCGCACGTAGCATCAAGCATGAGCAGCACCAGATAAAGCAGGCGCGGTGTAACCCACCGCGCACGGGCCTCCCGCCCGGAGCCGCGACGCACAGCGCCGGCTCGGATGCGGCAGGCGGCGAAAGATTTTTGACAATTTGGGTGGCTTTAACGATATGGCAGCTAGCGAAGGAACGCACGCTCTGGATCCGTCCGAGTACATTGCGCACCACTTGCAGAATCTTTCCACGCATACGCATACGCAGACGTCGATCTTCGATATCCACGTCTGGAATCTGGACACGTTGTTCTGGTCCATCGTGTGCGGCCTTTTGACCATCTTCATTCTTCATCTCGCGGCGCGTAAAGCCACGTCGGGCGTGCCCGGCCGGTTCCAGTGCGCTATCGAAATGCTCGTCGAGATGGTCGAAGATCAGTCGAAGTCGATGATCCATGGCAGCCGCCGTTTCATCGCACCGCTCGCGCTGACCGTGTTCGTCTGGGTCGCCCTGATGAACTCGCTCGACTTCATCCCCGTGGATCTGCCGGGCCGCATCATCGGCTGGCTGGGTCTCGAAAACGTCATTCCCCATCATCGCATCGTCCCGACGGCCGACCTGAACGGCACCATCGGTATCGCGCTCGGCGTGTTCGTGCTGATGATCTATTACAACTTCAAGATCAAGGGCGCCGGCGGCTTCGTGCACGAACTGCTGTCCGCTCCGTTCGGCGCGCATCCGCTCCTGTGGATTCCCAATCTCGCGCTGAACATCATCGAGTTCGTCGCCAAGACGGTTTCGCTCGGCATGCGGTTGTTCGGCAACATGTATGCAGGCGAACTGCTGTTCCTCCTGATCGCCCTTCTGGGGAGCATGTGGAGCTTCGGTGCGGACACTTCCGTCCTCGGCTTCATCGGTCATGTGATCGCAGGTTCGGTTTGGGCGATCTTCCACATCCTGATCGTGCTGCTGCAGGCGTTCATTTTCATGATGCTGACGCTGGTGTATATCGGCCAGGCGCATGACACGCACTGACGCTCCGCTGGTCGCGGAATCGCTCAGGCATCAGGTTTAGGTTTTCCATTTTTATAAATCCAGTTCCAAAGTCTTTAAATCAAAGGAGTAGTCATGAACGCTTTCATCGCCAACATCCAGGGTCTGACCGCCATCGGTATCGGCATCATCATCGGTCTGGGTGCTATCGGCGCTTGTATCGGTATCGGCATGATGGGCGGCAAGTACATTGAAGCGTGCGCTCGCCAGCCGGAACTGATGAACCCGCTGCAGACCAAGATGTTCCTGCTGGCTGGTCTGATCGACGCGGCGTTCCTGATCGGCGTTGGTGTGGCAATGCTGTTTGCGTTCGCGAACCCGCTGCTGTCGAAGCTCGCAGCAGGCTGAGTTCCTCGGAAGCATGCGTCTGATTCAATGAAGGCGCTGAACGGAACGGGTGAGGCGCTGATCGAGCTCAACAAGCCGATGAGCGCCTTTTAACCGTTTCACTCCCGAACAAGCAACGTTTAAGGAAACACCGTGAATCTCAACGCAACCCTGTTTGCGCAAATGGTCGTGTTTCTGATCCTCGCGTGGTTCACGATGAAGTTCGTGTGGCCGCCGTTGATCAACGCCCTCGACGAGCGCTCGAAGAAGATTGCCGACGGCCTCGCCGCCGCCGATAAGGGCAAAGCGGAACTCGAAGCCGCGCACAAGCGCGTCGACCAGGAACTCGCGCAAGCGCGTACGGATGGCCAGCAGCGTATCGCTGACGCTGAAAAGCGTGCCGCCGCCGTCGCCGATGAAATCAAGGCCAATGCTCAGGCCGAAGCCGCGCGCATCGTCGCGCAAGCCAAGACAGATGCAGACCAGCAAATCGTGAAGGCTCGCGAATCGCTGCGCGCCGAAGTTGCAGCGCTGGCCGTCAAGGGCGCCGAGCAGATCCTGAAGCGCGAAGTCGATCAGAAGGCACATGCCGATCTGCTGAATCAACTCAAAACCGAGCTCTGATCATGGCCGAACTTGCAACCATCGCTCGTCCTTACGCAGAAGCGCTGTTCCGCGTGGCCGAAACCGGCGATCTCGCGGGCTGGTCCGGTTTCGTCGAGGAATTGGCACAGGTTGCGCGTCTGCCCGAAGTGGAATCGGTCGCGTCCAACCCGAAGGTGGGCCGTCAGCAAATCGTCGATCTCTTGCTCGCCGCGGTGAAGTCGCCGCTCGCACAGAGCAACGCTCAGGCGAAGAACTTCGTCGGCATGCTGGTGGAAAACCATCGCCTGCCGCTGCTGCCGGAAATCGCCGTCCAGTTCGACGAGTTGAAGAACGCTCGTGAGGGTGCTGCCGATGCTCACATCGTGAGCGCGTTCCCCCTCGAAGGCGAACAGTTGAACGACCTCATCGCCAGCCTCGAACGCAAGTTCAAGCGCAAGCTGAAGGCGATCGTTTCCGTCGATCAGTCGTTGATCGGCGGCGTTCGCGTCACGGTTGGCGACGAAGTGCTCGATACCTCGGTCCGCGCGCGCCTCGCCCGCATGCAGACAGCTCTGACCGCTTAAAACAACGTAAGCGATCAATCGTGTCTCTTACGGGCACGCAACAGAATTGACTATCAGGAGCGAATAATGCAACTCAATCCCTCTGAGATCAGCGAGCTGATCAAGAGCCGGATCCAGGGCCTTGAAGCGAGCGCGGACGTTCGCAACCAGGGCACCGTGATCTCCGTGACCGACGGTATCGTGCGTATCCACGGCCTGTCGGACGTGATGCAGGGCGAAATGCTCGAGTTTCCGGGCAACACCTTCGGCCTCGCGCTGAACCTCGAACGGGACTCGGTCGGCGCCGTTATTCTCGGTGAGTACGAGCACATCTCGGAAGGCGACATCGTCAAGACGACGGGCCGCATTCTCGAAGTGCCGGTGGGTCCGGAACTCATCGGCCGCGTGGTCGATGCGCTGGGCAACCCGATCGACGGCAAGGGCCCGATCAACGCGAAGAAGACCGACGCAATCGAAAAGATCGCGCCGGGCGTGATCTGGCGTAAGTCGGTGTCGCAGCCAGTGCAAACCGGTCTGAAGTCGATCGACGCGATGGTGCCGATCGGCCGTGGCCAGCGCGAGCTGATCATCGGCGACCGTCAGTGCGGCAAGACCGCGGTGGCCGTCGACGCGATCATCAACCAGAAGGGCAAGGACCTGTTCTGTATCTACGTCGCGATCGGCCAGAAGGCTTCGTCGATCATGAACGTGGTACGCAAGCTCGAAGAAACCGGCGCGATGGAATACACCATCGTCGTGGCGGCTTCGGCGTCGGAATCGGCTGCGATGCAATACCTCGCACCGTACGCCGGCTGCACGATGGGCGAATACTTCCGCGATCGCGGTCAAGACGCGCTGATCGTGTACGACGACTTGACCAAGCAAGCATGGGCATACCGTCAGATCTCGCTACTGCTGCGCCGCCCGCCGGGCCGCGAAGCGTATCCGGGTGACGTGTTCTATCTGCACTCGCGTCTGCTCGAGCGTGCGGCTCGCGTCTCGGAAGAGTACGTCGAGAAGTTCAGCAACGGCGAAGTGAAGGACAAGAGCGGTTCGCTGACGGCGCTGCCGGTCATCGAAACGCAAGCCGGCGACGTGACCGCGTTCGTTCCGACGAACGTGATCTCGATTACCGACGGCCAGATCTTCCTGGAAACCGACCTGTTCAACGCGGGTATCCGTCCGGCTATTAACGCCGGCGTGTCCGTGTCGCGCGTCGGTGGCGCCGCTCAGACCAAGGTCGTGAAGAAGCTGTCGGGCGGTATCCGTACCGACCTGGCGCAGTATCGTGAACTGGCTGCGTTCGCGCAGTTCGCATCCGACCTCGACGAAGCCACCCGCAAGCAGCTGGAGCGCGGCCGCCGCGTGACGGAACTGCTCAAGCAGCCGCAGTATCAGCCGCTGCAAGTGTGGGAACTGGCTGTGTCGCTGTTCGCGGCGAACAACGGTTATCTGGACGATCTCGAAGTCTCGCAAGTGCTGCCGTTCGAAAAGGGCCTGCGTGAATTCCTGAAGACCAGCCACGGCGATCTGATCAAGCGTATCGAAGACAACAAAGACTTGTCGCAGGACGACGAAGGCGCATTGCATGCCGCGCTGAAGGACTTCAAGAAGTCGGGCGCTTATTGATCATTGATCGGGACATAGAGGCTACGCGCGGCGTTCGGTGAACCCCGCGCGGCTTCGATCAAGGAGTAAGCAATGGCTGGAATGAAGGAAATTCGCGGCAAGATCAAGAGCGTGCAGAACACGCGCAAGATCACGAAAGCAATGGAAATGGTCGCCGCATCGAAGATGCGCCGCGCCCAGGAGCGCATGCGTTCCGCCCGTCCGTACGCCGAAAAGGTCCGTGCTATTGCCGCGCACATGAGCAAGGCGAATCCGGAATATCGCCACCCGTTCATGGTGAAGAACGACGGCGCGAAGACGGCCGGCCTGATCCTCGTCACGACCGACAAGGGTCTGTGCGGCGGCATGAACACGAACATCCTGCGTGCGTCGCTGAACAAGATCAAGGAACTCGATCAGAGTGGCGTGAAGATCGAAGCGTCGGCGATCGGCGGCAAGGGTTTGGGCTTCCTGAACCGGCTGAAGGCGCAGGTGGTGTCGCAAGTCGTGCAACTGGGCGACACGCCGCATCTGGAAAAGCTGATCGGCGCGATCAAGGTGCAGCTCGACCTGTATTCGGAAGGCAAGATCAACGCGGTGTACCTGGCGTACACGCGCTTCGTCAACACGATGAAGCAGGAAGCGGTGATCGAGCAGCTGTTGCCGTTGTCGATCGACGACCTGCACAAGCAGGAAGCCGACGCGGAAACGCCGAAGACGTCGTGGGACTACATCTACGAGCCGGATGCACAGACCGTGGTGGACGAACTTCTGGTTCGCTATGTCGAGGCGCTCGTCTATCAGGCGGTCGCGGAAAACATGGCGTCGGAGCAGTCCGCGCGCATGGTCGCGATGAAGGCTGCGTCGGACAACGCGAAGACCGTGATCAACGAACTGCAGCTCGTCTACAACAAGAGCCGCCAGGCCGCGATTACGAAAGAGTTGTCGGAAATCGTCGGTGGTGCCGCTGCGGTCTGATCTTGACGACCGCGTAAAAGAACACAGTATCTAAAGGAAATGCGATGAGTACTACTGCTTTGGTAGAAGGCAAGATCGTACAGTGCATCGGCGCCGTTATCGACGTGGAATTCCCGCGCACGGAAATGCCGAAGATCTACGACGCGCTCATTCTCGACGGTTCGGAACTGACGCTCGAAGTCCAGCAGCAGCTGGGCGACGGCGTGGTCCGCACCATCTGTCTGGGTGCGTCCGACGGTCTGCGCCGTGGCACGATGGTCAAGAACACGGGCAAGCCCATCAGCGTGCCGGTCGGCAAGCCGACGCTCGGCCGCATCATGGACGTGCTTGGCCGTCCGATCGACGAAGCGGGTCCGATCTCCTCGGAAACCACGCGTTCGATCCACCAGCAAGCGCCGAAGTTCGACGAGCTGTCGCCGTCTACGGAGCTGCTTGAAACCGGCATCAAGGTTATCGACCTGATCTGCCCGTTCGCTAAGGGCGGCAAGGTCGGTCTGTTCGGCGGTGCAGGCGTCGGCAAGACCGTGAACATGATGGAACTCATCAACAACATCGCGAAGGAACACGGCGGTTACTCCGTGTTCGCCGGTGTGGGTGAGCGTACCCGCGAAGGGAACGACTTCTATCATGAAATGAAGGACTCGAACGTTCTGGACAAGGTCGCGCTGGTGTACGGCCAGATGAACGAGCCGCCGGGCAACCGTCTGCGCGTCGCGCTGACCGGTCTGACGATGGCCGAGCATTTCCGCGACGAAGGTCTGGACGTGCTGTTCTTCGTGGACAACATCTACCGTTTCACGCTGGCAGGCACGGAAGTGTCCGCTCTGCTCGGCCGGATGCCGTCGGCAGTGGGCTATCAGCCGACGCTGGCTGAAGAAATGGGCAAGCTGCAAGAGCGTATTACGTCGACCAAGACGGGCTCGATTACGTCGGTTCAGGCCGTGTACGTCCCTGCGGATGACTTGACCGACCCGTCGCCGGCTACGACTTTCGGCCACTTGGACGCAACCGTCGTGTTGTCGCGTGACATCGCATCGCTCGGTATCTACCCCGCAGTGGATCCGCTCGATTCGACCTCGCGTCAGATCGACCCGAACGTGATCGGCGAAGAGCATTACTCGATCACGCGTCGCGTTCAGCAGACGTTGCAGCGCTACAAGGAACTGCGCGACATTATCGCGATTCTGGGTATGGACGAACTGTCGCCGGAAGACAAGCTGTCGGTCGCGCGCGCTCGTAAGATCCAGCGTTTCCTGTCGCAGCCGTTCCACGTCGCTGAAGTGTTTACGGGTTCGCCGGGCAAGTACGTGCCGCTGAAGGAAACCATCCGTGGTTTCAAGATGATCGTCGACGGTGAGTGCGATCATCTGCCGGAGCAGGCGTTCTACATGGTTGGCCAGATCGACGAAGCCTTTGAAAAGGCCAAGAAGATCCAGTAAGGGCGAGTGTGTCGCTAAGGGCGTCGGTCAGTCGGCTGGCGCTCTCGAACAACACTGACCCAGGAGTCATCAAATGGCAACCATCAAGGTAGACGTCGTCAGCGCGGAAGAGCAGATCTTCTCGGGCCAGGCGAAGTTCGTCGCGCTGCCGGGCGAATCGGGTGAACTCGGCATCCTGCGGGGCCACACGCCGCTCATCACGCGCATTCGTCCGGGCGCGGTGCGCATCGAGGCGGAAGACGGCTCGGAAGAGTTCGTGTTCGTCGCAGGCGGGATTCTCGAAATCCAGCCGGGCGTCGTGACCGTGCTCGCCGACACCGCCATTCGCGGATCCGATCTCGACGAAGCGAAAGCGGAAGCGGCGAAGAAGCGCGCCGAAGAAGCGATGCAGGACAACAAGTCCGAGCTCGAGTACGCCACCGCGCAAGCGGAACTGGCTTACGCGACGGCACAGATCGCGGCAATTCAGCGTCTGCGCAAGGTGCACGCGAAGCACTAAGCGTCGCGCGGCACAAGCAGTTCGAAGAAAGCAGCCTCCGGGCTGCTTTTTTTATGCGCGTCCGGTTTGATCCGGTTCGGTTGGGCAAAACTGCATATCCGATGTGCGCGTTGTGTGTAAGTCCTTGATCGCGCTCGGGATCGTCTCTGCCTGGCGAACCGCATTGCGG
Source organism: Candidatus Burkholderia verschuerenii (assembly GCF_001189365.1). Classification (GTDB taxonomy): domain Bacteria; phylum Pseudomonadota; class Gammaproteobacteria; order Burkholderiales; family Burkholderiaceae; genus Caballeronia; species Caballeronia verschuerenii. The sequence goes on from NZ_LFJJ01000279.1 coordinate 17,536, forward strand.
GTAACACTGAATGCCAGCGCGCGATTCCGCCATGCACAATCGCTGTCAATCAGCCTTCAATGGGCGGCGATTTCTTTTCGGCGGAAACTAACGATGGCAACCGAATCGACGCAGGCCGGCGCGCTCATCGCGCCGCGCGACAATCTCTCGTACGTCCGCGGCACGACGGACATTGTGCTCTCCCACGCGACCGTCTCGCGGCATCTTCTGGCGACGGTCGGCCGGTTTCCCGATCGCCCCGCCGTGGTCTTCCGCGAGCAGAACATCCGCTGGACCTGGCGCGAGTTCGCCGACGAAGTCGATGTCTTCGCCACGGCGCTGCTCGATCTCTGTATTCGGCCGGGCGACCGCGTCGGCATCTGGTCGCCGAATCGCGCGGAATGGCTGCTGACGCAATTCGCGACGGCGCGCATCGGCGCGGTGCTGGTGAACATCAATCCGGCGTATCGGCTGGCCGAACTGGAGTACGCGCTGAACAAGGTCGGCTGCAAGGCGATCGTCGCGGCCGAGCAGTTCAAGGCGTCGAAGTATCTGGAGATGTTGCAGACGCTCGCGCCCGAACTCGCCGATGCCGAGCCGAATGCGCTTCACGCCGCCAAGCTGCCGGAACTGCGCGCCGTGATCCGCATGGGCGACGCGCGATCGCCAGGCATGTTCAACTTCGATGCGCTGATGCAGGCTAATCGCGGGCGCGTCGACCGGGCGAAGCTGGACGCGCTCGAAGCGACGCTCGCCGCCGACGAGCCGATCAACATCCAGTTCACCAGCGGCACGACGGGCAATCCGAAGGGCGCACGCTGACGCATCGGAACATCGTCAACAACGCGCGCTATATCGCGATGGCGATGCGTCTCTCCGAGCAGGATTCGCTGTGCATTCCGGTGCCGCTGTATCACTGCTTCGGCATGGTGCTGGCCGTGCTCGCGTGCGTTTCGACCGGCTGCGCGATGGTCTTCCCCGGCGAGGCATTCGATCCCGCTGCCACGCTGGCCGCCGTCCACGACGAACGATGCACGGCGCTGCATGGCGTGCCGACGATGTTCATCGCCGAGCTCGATCATCCCGACTTCGCGAAGTACGATCTGAGCCGCCTGCGCACGGGCATCATGGCGGGCTCGCCGTGTCCGATCGAAACGATGAAGCGCGTCGTTTCGACGATGCATCTGAGCGAGATCACCATCGCGTACGGCATGACGGAAACGAGCCCGGTGTCGTTCCAAAGCTCGACCGCCGATCCGCTCGACAAGCGCACCACGACGGTCGGGCGCATCCAGCCGCATCTGGAAGTGAAGATCATCGATCCGCTCGGCGCGACGGTCGCGGTCGGCGAAACCGGCGAACTGTGCACGCGCGGCTATTCGGTGATGAAAGGCTACTGGGGCGACGATGCCAAAACGCGCGAAGCCATCGTCGACGGCTGGATGCACACCGGCGATCTGGCCACGCTTGACGCCGAGGGCTACTGCAACATTGTCGGCCGGCTGAAGGACATGCTAATTCGCGGCGGCGAGAACATCTATCCGCGCGAGATCGAGGAATTCCTGTTCCGGCATCCGAAGATTCAGTCGGTGCAGGTTTTCGGCATTCCGGACGAGAAGTACGGCGAGGAAGTGTGCGCGTGGATCGTGCCGCGCCCGGGCGAGCAACTCACGGAAGAAGACGTCCGCGAGTTTTGCCGAGGACAGATCGCGCATTACAAGATTCCGCGCTATGTCCGTTTCGTCGACGAGTTGCCGATGACGGTCACCGGCAAAGTGCAGAAATTCGTGATGCGCGCGCGGATGATCGAAGATTTGAAACTGACGGAAGCGAAAACCGCCTGAATATTGCGTTTCATACGACAAAAGGGAGCGTTTATGCGCTCCCTTTTTGCATGGGACGAAACGTTGAGGCTCAAACCTTTCAAAAGCCGCAAACGTTTGAGCAGACGATCGGCATAGGGGCGGCCAGCAAGCTGGCCGGTCCCCTGCCACACCACCCTGCCACACCACCCGGCGTGCGGGTCCGCACCGGGCGGTTCGGGAAGTTGAGGTTATGTGAGGCGAGGCATGCC
>NZ_LFJJ01000281.1 GCF_001189365.1 Candidatus Burkholderia verschuerenii
CTTTAAGCGTATCAAGCATTTTCGTCGCGTCGCCACTCGATATGACAAACTCGCCCACAGCTACCTCACCTTTGTCTCCATCGTGTCTGCCTTCGGGCCGCTCTTAAATGTGAACAGGACCTAGCGTGACCAGGTTTGCGGACCAGCACTTGGTGTGCGGCAGCAGCGAGGCCAACGGTGAATACGGCAAACCATAGCGACTGGAATTGCGACACGAGAGCGATCGGCATCACGCACAGTGCGCAAACGAGCATAGTTGCCTTGCGTGCGAAGTTCGCGCGCTGCGTGCGCGCCATCAACCGCGATGACATCCAGCCTGCTGCCACGCTGCCGATGCAAGACATACCGTAGATCACCATAAGTGGCAGTCCCATGTGCTGGATATCGATGTGATTCGACTCGTTCAACCACTTTGGCAGCCAGAATAGGTAGTAGAACCACCAGATCGGGTCGGTCATAAACTTACCAACCATGAAGGCCCATGTCTCACGGTAGCGGAGCACCGACAACCACCCAACCTTCTTATCTTCTTGCACCGTATCGCCCAGGTCCGCGTTGATGTAGTTCAACTCTTCTTCCGATACCCGAGGGTGCGATTTTGCGGGACGATACATCACCATCCAGAACACGAGCCAGATGAAACCGGCTGCCCCGCCAACGACGAACGCTGCGCGCCAGCCCCACATCACCGCAACGAAAGGTACAAACGCCGGTGCCACGAGGCCCCCGACGGTAGCGCCCATGTTCCAGATGCTTGTGGCAAGTGCGCGCTCCTCTTTTGGGAACCAAAGAGCCGTCGTGCGGATCGCAACGGGAAAGTTAGATGCTTCGGAAAAACCAAGTAACCCCCGCGCTGCCGCAAACCCTGGCACAGTGGGAACGCATGAAGCATCGCCGCGACGCTCCACAACGCCATTGCGGTGCCGTACACGCCTTTTTCGGCAATCTTGTCGGCTATACGTCCGAACACCGCTAGGTCGGTCGCATAAGTCACTGTGAAGATCATTACCGTCTGTGCGTACTGCACTTGAGTCCGAACCGATGTCCTTTTGCAGAAGCGGTGCAAGCAGACCGAGCATCTGCCGATCCATATAGTTGATCGTTGTCGCGAAAAACATCATCGCGCAGATGGTCCACCGGTACCGTCCGGAAGCAACTTTGCCGATCGACGTGTTAGAAAGCATGGACTTATCTCCTTCTTAAGTCGGGGATGGTATCGCTACCATCCCCCATTCAGTCTTATGTTTGTGCGTATGCGTATGCAACGAAATTAACTTTCAATCCTTGTAACAACACAATTCGTATGCCGTATTTAGAAGAGGACGGTCATGCCGAACATGCCGACGAATTGATTACGCGTTGATGATGGAGTCGCGTTTTGCGAGTCGCCCACGGACGGAGCTGCACTAACAATTGCGCCGCCTGCATTCAGTGTGCTTCCGCTCGCGTGCTGATAAGCCTGGATGGCATAGAGCGTTGTACGTTTCGATAGGTGATAGGCTTGTTTCAACGAAATTTGCTGGTAACGAGCAGCATGGTCAACGCCGTTCGCCTGTGATGCCAGCGTATAGCTATAGCCTGCCGCTACATCGAACCCCGGGGTAAACCGATAGCTGCCAGTCGCGGCATAGGTATTGAAGACGGCTGTGTCGGTGAAGGCGTGGATCGAATGCGCGCCAGGCAGATACCTTACGTTTGTGTAGTTCAGGCCGACTGTCGCGCTGCCAAACGTGTAGTTGCCGACCAGTGCCGCATGCCGGACGCTCCGTGCAGATGCATAACCTTGGTTCAGGGCTGAGACGCCGAATGAGGCCGTCGACGCTGAATCGAAGTTCGGCGTCGGAGTGGCGGACGTCACATTTGTGCTGGCATTGTCCATTTGCAGGTAACCGGCGGCGAGAGCCAACGGGCCGTACGTGTAGCGCAACGCGCCACTGAAGGTCTGTCCTTTGCCCGTCCTGCCTGTTTGACCTCCGAGCGCGTACATCGCGCTGGCCTGAAGGCCTGCAATAGTGGGCGAGTTGTACGTCACCGAATTGTTGATTCGGATCGTTGTGTCGAGACCATCAATATCGCCAGGGTGCGCTCCAGTTGCGCCGGTCAAAGCCCAACTCGATGTGAGCGGACCAACGAAAAGAAGATATGGCGTGTACTGGCGGCCCACTGTGACTTGGCCATAAGTAGTACTGCGCAAACCAACATATGCTTGACGATTAAAGAGCAGACCGCTTGACGACGATGCCCCGGTGTTCAGATCGAACCCTGCTTGCAAATCGAATATCGCAGCGAGGCCGCCACCCAAATCCTCGACGCCTGTGAGACCCCACTTCGACGCAGCCAAGTTGCCCTGACGCATATAGACGTTCGAGCTGCCTTTCTGATTATTGACATAAGCGACCGCATCATCGACTGCTCCGTACAGCGTGACAGAGCTTTGCGCTGACGCGTCCACCGCTGCGATCAGCACGGTGGTACCGAGAAGCGCACGAATGAAACGAGCGTTCAGGGGAGGCGTATTTTTCTTCATTGGACATCTCCGTTGGGTGGTGCGCCCATGGTAATGGTAGCGATGCTATCGAAAAGCATTCCGTGTCTCCGCGACCATGCCGGCTGGTTCCAAGGCGAGAAAAAACGTTTTCCACAATGACGCCATGCTGATCGAAATTATCATCGCAGTTTTATTTTTTTCGAGGCTTAATCACTAAAAAATGAGCTCATTTCACGAAATTATGCTCACCAAGTGCTACCAGAAATTTGTGGCGCTCTAGGGAAAACGATTATCTTCACGTCGCTGGTGTCGCATTTCCACATCGAGGGTAAGTGCGGACTGACAACTTTGAATAGTATCGATACCATTTGCTCGAAGCAATTATTAATCGCCGGGTGTCCTTTAAGCTGCTCACTTGCGGCGTACCGATAAAAGGTCGGCCCAATCTTAATGCATGGGGCCGCATACTTTTGAAATACACTTCCCAACCCGTCAATCATCATTGTTCTGAAGGACGCCAAGGCAGTTTTCGCGACCTTCGAAAAGCTTCTGAAAAGCTTCTGAAAAGCTTCTTAGTGGTACGGGTGCGACTCGCAGCGACCGTGGCAAAAGCGGCAACAGAGTGAAAGACGTTGCGCGCCATGACGCAGCAGAGGTGGCCGCGCGAAATCGGACAGTCGGATAAGTGGAGCGGCCGGGGCCTGAGCCAGCGATAATGCAGGCAAAGGAACCGAGGAATGACGAAGAGAAGCCGACGCACACACTCAGCGGCGTTCAAAGCCAAAGTGAACCGCCCCGGAAATGTAGGAGACTTCGGATCTTGGCTGTAACGGGAGATTTGAAGCATGGCAAGCGAAGGCAAGACAAGGAAGCCCACCGGGACGCGATATTCGGATGAGCCCTGACCCATATCCACAGCGCAATCCACTGCCGCAAGCGCTTCTGCTATCACCTCCGGGCGAGTACCTGGCTTTGACCTATAACCGAGGAGATGCCGCCGCGCGCGGATTTTTGCGATGGCCGGGCTCCACGTATAGAAGCCCCAATAGATTACGGAAGTTGTGCCCAGCAGGTTGTTCACCGGCGAAGTGTCGTTCAGCAGGCGCCGGTGATATTCATCAAGCGCGAAGTCCGTGATGGCTCCGTTGGGTTGAACAGGGCGCGCCCACGCATCTTTCGCAAGAGGAAAATCTGTAGGCTGGCTGGACAACTCCATGAATGCGCGCGGGTAGTCGTACGCGTTGCGCGAGTCAATGAGCGTGCGGACATCCTCCGTTGTCAGCACGCAGTCTTCGTCGAGAAAAGTGTCCCTGAACATGGGGCCCCCTGTGATAGATGCCGCCGAGTCTACAGAGGCGACCGGCAAACATTCAATAGAAAGGGAAACATGCCAGAAAATAAAAAAGCTACAGTTTTTGGCCGACGTGCGACCCTTCGTCGTTCAATGTAAACCGCGCTCGCGGGCTGTATTGAGGCCCTAAGGCCATGAATTGCACCGCTCCCAGATCTTTAAAAGTGATGTCAACCTGGCAAATGGAGCGAGCGAAGAGATTGGCTACGACGGGTTTGGAAGACCGTCCTTTCGAAAGGGCCCGGAGAGAATCGCTGATTGGCTTCGACCTCAACTTCAGTCGCCAAACGAGCATCAATCTTTTATTCGATGCCGCGTTGAGCCAAGGCAGGCGAGAAGTAAAAAAATGATGCGGATACTCGGCGACGGCCGCCAAATGGCGATATGCTTTACACAGACCAGCGTGCGCTCCTCAAAAATAAAATAGTTCTTCGCCAATAATTAGAGCTGATTCTCTAAATTTTGTGCGACCTTGTCTCCGTATGAGCGATGTCTCCGACAAACGGATGGTTTTTGCACAACATATAGTTGTTGTGTTCCGGAAAAGCACACTATATAATATATGGTGCGTAATACGTCTGAAGGCTACCTGGATAAGTCCCGTTCTTCGGCCATTCCTTGTAATGGCACGCGGGGAGACGTGCGGCCATAGCTGCTTATTCCATGGCCTTGCCTACTTCGAAACAGACCGAATCCGAGTTGCGCCGCCGCAAACCATACGCTGCGCCGCCTTAGTCGTATATCAATAATTGAGAGAACGGCATGACCAGAGGGACGTCCGATACACCACTGCCGAAGGGCATTCATCGCATATTCGCTTTACCTGACGCCGATTTATCCGCGCTTTGGGATTCGATTGTGATGGATGAAAGCGATAAGGAGCAGCTTCTTGCTCAGGCAATAGCGAACTTTACGGTTCGCGCCAAAGTGGACCGTAGTGTTATTCCGATGCACGAGGTGATTCTGCTGGTCGGGCCTCCTGGCACCGGGAAAACTTCACTTGCAAAGGGTCTCGCCAGTCAAGTTGCAAAGGTTTTCAAGGGAGTCAAGCTCCGACTGCTTGAGGTCGACCCGCACGGTCTGACCAGCTCCGCGATGGGCAAAACGCAGCGGGCGGTGGCCGACCTCTTTTCACAGTCCATTGCAGAAGCGGCGATGACCGGTCCAACGATCGTCTTGCTCGACGAAGTAGAGACGTTGGCCGCAGACCGTTCGAAGCTGAGCCTGGAAGCCAATCCGGTCGACGTGCATCGTGCAACGGATGCCGTTCTAGGTCCTGCTCACATTTAAGAGCGGCCCGAAGGCAGACACGATGGAGACAAAGGTGAGGTAGCTGTGGGCGAGTTTGTCATATCGAGTGGCGACGCGACGAAAATGCTTGATACGCTTAAAGAAG
>NZ_LFJJ01000282.1 GCF_001189365.1 Candidatus Burkholderia verschuerenii
GCGAAGTTCCAAACTCCCAGGAAACCATTCAGATCAATATTGCTTCTGGGAGTTCTGGGAAACACGATCTTCCGGCGGCCCCTTGCCACCCTTGACTTCGACTAATTCTGAAGGGCCGACTCTATAACGTCGATCGCGTGCAGCGGGCTGGCGAACTCGATCAGTTGCCGGCCGACTACACCAAACTGCCGCAAAAGGCCGCATCAGAGGTGCCGCCGCTCGGGCCGCCGTTACCTGGCGATCTGGGGCCGCCGATGCTGAATGCCCAACGGCCAGTGGAGGCCCGTTACACCGCGCCCGGTGAAGGACCGGGCGACGCGGATCGGGATGCCCGGCACAAGGAGGCCGAAGCGGCGGCGGGATCGTCCGTGTTCTTCCGCACCGGGCAGCCCGGCTCGGGCGGTCCCGTCCAGACCGTCGCCGCCACCGAAGCGGAGAAGGCGTCGCCCACGGCTACGCTGGCTGACCTCGATGCGTTGGCATCGGGCGCACCGTCGGGCACGTCGCCCACGGTGCAGGCGGCGGGATCCGCCGATCCGGGAGCCGTGCAGAACCGGCAGGACCAGAAGGAAGCGTTCCTGAAAAGCGCAAAACCGGAAACCCGCAATGCCAGTACTCTGCGCATGCCCGCCTCACCCTATCAGGTGATGGCCGGAACGGTGATCGCCGCCGCACTGGTGACGGGCATCAAATCGGACGTGCCGGGTGACGTGATCGCGACGGTGACGGAGCCGGTCTACGACACCGCGACGGGGCGATATCTGCTTATCCCGCAAGGCTCGCGGCTCTTCGGGAAATATAATAGTCAGGTGAGCTATGGACAAAACCGGGTGCAGGTTGTCTGGAACCGGATCATCCTGCCCGACACGTCGTCGATCATGCTCGACAATCTCGCAGGTGCCGATCCGGCCGGCTATGCCGGCCTGGAGGATGGCGTGGACTGGCACTGGCAACGGCTCGTGGCCGGTGCAGCGCTTACCAGCCTCCTGGGTGTCGGTGCCGAGCTGGCCGCGCCTGAGAATCGCAACGGTGACCGGATCATCATCGCCGGCCGCGACAGCTTGCAGGACAGCGTGAACCAGGCCGGGCAGGAACTGACCCGGCGCAACCTCAATCTCCAGGCCACGCTCACCGAGCGGCCAGGGTTGCCGGTTCGGATCATCGTTCGATCGGATCTGGTGCTTCGGCCCTACCAACCCCTGTTTGTCGATGGAGGCACAACGCCATGACCACCCACAAATCCCTGCGGCTCGGCCCGTTGCCAAGCACGCGGGCCGTGAAGATGACCTTCCTTTGCCCGGCCCCGCTCAAGGCAGAGCTAGATCGCTATGCCGACGTCCATGCGCAGACCTATGGCGAAGCCGTCGATACCGCGACCCTGATTCCCCATATGCTCGAAGCGTTCATGGCGAACGATCGCGGGTTCCGCCGAACGGCCGCGCCAAAGAAAGCGTCGGCAACATCGATCGCACCGCACACATAGGGACGCGAGTGGGCGGTGCGGCGGGCCGACCGGCGAGATACACTGGATCTCCCTT
>NZ_LFJJ01000283.1 GCF_001189365.1 Candidatus Burkholderia verschuerenii
GTCTTATGTTTTGTTGTTGTGTTGGTGTTCGTGGTTGTTGTTGGTTTTGTTTCTTTTGGTTTTGTTTGTGTGGTTGTGGTTTGTGTTGTTGTTGTTGTTGGTGTTTGTTTGGGGGTGGTTGTTGGTGGGGGTGGCGGTGGTGGTGTCGGTGTTGGTGTTGGTGTTGGTGTTGGTGTTGGTGTTGGTGTTGGTGTTGGTGTCGGTGTCGGCGTCGGCGTCGGCGTCGGCGTCGGTGCGGGCGTCGGACCGCCCGAGCATGCGCCGAGGTCTTGCCAGACGCCGTATTGCCCCGCCTGCGACGGATTTTCGCCCTGCGTCCACCACTTGTTCTGATAGTTGCGCCCGTTGTACGTGACACGCGATCCCGCATTCGCATAAACCTGCGATGTCGACCACGCGCTATAGCAAGCACAGGCGGGCGTCGGAGCAGGCGTGGGCGTCGGCGTCGGAGCGGGCGCAGGCGTTCCGCCCGATGCGCCCAGGTCCTTCCAAAGCGTCGGCGTCGAGGACGGCGTCCATCCCGCGCCCGGATAAGCCGTGTGCGATTGCAGCGCCTGATACGTGTGTCCGTTATACGTGACGGTCGTGCCGGCAGGGTAGGTGGTGCCTTCCTGCCACTCCGCGCCGATCGCGCTGACGGAATAGGCGACGAACGCATCCAAGGCGATGGCAGTGGATTTGCACTGCTTATTAAGGCGATTCATCAGAATGGCCTCCTTCGTTTCGTTTTAGATTGCTTGGCACGACGCTTTTTGCTCTGCGACTTACGAATAAACTGCCTGTCATTCGTCAACCAAGAGATGCGGATACAGTGATAATCCAACGCCAAACCACAAACAAGCCAGTTTTGACGATTAGGCTTCCTTCAAATCCGATTTACTGAATTGACCTTGCTGAAACGCGGCGCGTGATTTTCGAATCAATCCGCGCGGACTGTGCGAGTCGTTTTGATAATCGACACGGCGAATGTGTTTTGTATAGAGTCGTCGTGTCGATTGCGTATCGCGACGTGAAGAGTTGAAACGCGAGACGCGCACATATCGCTTCGATATATCCGCGAATCAGTGCGATCGGCGTAAATGCGCCAAAGCTCGAAACGCCGTTCGCGCACGACGTTTTCTACTAATTTCCAAATAACAACGCCCGCAAAAAAGGCCCGCATAAGCGAGCCTTCCTGTGCACCAAAACCAGCGTAAAACGAAACGCGTCAACCGAGCGATTCACGCGCGGCTTTCGCCGCTGCCCGAACCTGATCCGGCGCGGTGCCACCCGCGTGATCGCGGCTCGCGACCGAGCCTTCGAGCGTCAGATACTCGAACACGTCCTCGCCGATCAGATGCACGACGTTCGGCAGTTCCTTTCGCATTTCGTCCAGCGACAAACCCGCGATATCGCATTCGCGATCCACGCAGATCCGCACCGCGTGCGCGACGGCTTCGTGCGCGTCGCGGAAGGCGAGGCCGCGCTTCACGAGATAATCGGCGAGATCGGTTGCGGTCGAGAAACCTTGCAACGCGGCGGCGCGCATCGCTTGCGGTTTGACGGTGATGCCCGACGCCATTTCAGCGAAGATACGCAGCGTGCCGGCGACCGTATCGACGGTATCGAACAGCGGTTCCTTGTCTTCCTGATTGTCCTTGTTGTAGGCGAGCGGCTGGCCTTTCATCAGCGTGAGCAGCGCCATCAGATGGCCGTTCACGCGGCCGGTCTTGCCCCGCGCGAGTTCGGGCACGTCGGGATTCTTCTTCTGCGGCATGATCGACGAACCCGTGCAGAAACGGTCCGCCAGATCGATAAAGCCGACGCGCGGGCTCATCCACAGCACGAGTTCTTCCGAGAAGCGCGACACGTGCGTCATGACCAGCGCGGCCGCCGCCGTGAATTCGATGGCGAAATCGCGATCGGACACGGCATCGAGCGAATTCGCGCAAATGCCGTCGAAGCCGAGCGTCTTCGCGACCGCGTGGCGATCGATCGGATAGCTCGTGCCGGCGAGCGCCGCCGCGCCCAGCGGCAGACGGTTCACGCGCTTGCGGGCGTCGCGCATGCGCTCGGCGTCGCGCGAGAACATTTCGACGTAGGCGAGCAGGTGATGCCCGAACGTCACCGGCTGCGCGACTTGCAGATGCGTGAAGCCCGGCATGATGGTGTCGGCGTTTTTCTCGGCCATGTCGATCAGCGCGACGCGCAGATCGCGCAGCAGATCGACGATACGGTCGATTTCGCCGCGCAGCCACAGGCGGATATCGGTCGCGACCTGATCGTTGCGCGAGCGGCCGGTGTGCAGACGCTTGCCGGCATCGCCGATCAGGGCCGTCAGACGCGCCTCGATGTTCAGATGCACGTCTTCCAGGTCCAGCTTCCACTCGAATTCGCCGCGCTCGATCTCGCCCTTGATCTGCGTCATGCCGCGTTCGATGGCTGCGAGGTCGTCGGCGCTGATGATCTTCTGCGCCGCGAGCATCGACGCGTGCGCGAGCGAGCCCTGAATGTCGACGAGCGCGAGCCGCTTGTCGAAGAACACCGAGGACGTGTAGCGCTTGACGAGCTCCGACATCGGCTCGGAGAAGCGAGCCGACCAGGCTTCCCCTTTTTTGTGGAGTTGGGACGTCATGATGATGTGATCTGCGATGAAAGCGGCCGTTTGCAGCCGGAAGTCCACGATTTTAACAAATGGCGTCAGTCGTTCCCGACCAGAATCACGAGTTTCAGATCTTCGCGATGCGCGGGCTCGATGCGCGGGCTTGAAGGTGATCTGATTGTACACGACGCGCCCGCGCTGCGGATGATTGAACGCGCGCTCGCCGCCTTCGCGCTCGAACACGTCCTGCGACGCCCAGAATCGGGCGAACGCGGCGCTGGCGGCGGAGAGCGTGTCGACCAGCGCGCGCGTCGGCGGATCGTTCAGATGACGGATTGAGTCGGCGCGGAATTCGGCGGCGAGGCGTCGCGCGCGCGTTTCCCAGTCGACGATCAGATCGCGCGCCATCGGCGACGTGAAGGTGTAGGTGAGCAGATTGCGGTCGTGCTCGCCGTCGAGCCAGCCGACGAACAACTCGGCCGCGTGCGCGTTCCAGCGCAGCGCGTTCCACTGGCGGTCGAGCACGTAGGCGGGCGTTTCGATCATCCCGACCGTTTGCAACAACGCGGCGGGTGCATCGAGCGAGGCGGGATCGGGCTCGGCGGGATCGCGCTGGGCGGCCAGTTCGAACAGATACGCCTGTTCCGCGCGCGAAAGCTGCAGCGCGACGGCGATGCGCGCGAGGGCATCGGCGGAGGCGGACACGGGGCGGCCTTGCTCGATCCATGTGTACCAGGTCGGACTGACGCCGCACAGTTGCGCGACTTCCTCGCGACGCAAACCCGGCGTGCGACGGCGCGGGCCGGGCGGCAAACCGACCGCCTGCGGCGACAGCCGTTCGCGATGCGCGCGAATGAAATCGCCGAGCGCGCGCGCGGGCGTTTCGGCGAGAGGATCGTTTTTGTCGGACGGGCTCATTGAGGCTTCGACAGCCGGCTAGTGGTTTGGATACCGGGATAACTACACAACTTGTACCGGTACTGGGCGGGCTCTATTGTAGCGATTCGAGGCGCGCTCGATCCCCCAATCAGTCTTTCCGAACACGGAGACCATCATGAAACACCACGATCAGGTGGCGGATGCATTCGGCAGCACGGCTGCCGCTTATCTCACGAGTCAGGTTCACGCGAGCGGCGCGGATCTGCAGACGCTGTCCGCGACCTTCGCGGCGACCTGCGGCAACGCGCGCGTGCTCGACATGGGTTGCGGGGCGGGGCACGCGAGCTTCGCGGTCGCGCCGCATGTGCGCAAAGTGGTCGCCTACGACATCGCGCCGCCGATGCTCGCCACCGTCGATGCGGCGGCTCGCGAGCGCGGTTTGACGTCGGTTCGCACGCAGCAGGGCGCGGCCGAGTCGCGGCCGTTCGAGGACGGCTCGTTCGATTGGGCCATCAGCCGGATGAGCGCGCATCACTGGCGCGATGTGCCGCGCGCGCTCGCGGAGGTGCGGCGGGTGTTGCGGCCGGGCGGACGCGTGAGGTTTATCGATATCGCGGGTATCGACGATCCTTTGCTCGATACGCATATTCAGGCTGTCGAGCTGCTGCGCGATGCGTCGCATATTCGCGATTATCGGGCGGATGAGTGGATCGCCATGTTCGAGGATGCGGGGTTTCAGGTGCGCGTCAGTGAGCGGTGGCGGATTGCGCTCGAGTTCGATTCCTGGGTTGCGCGGATGAGGACTTCTGATGTGCGCGTGGCGGCGATTCGGGATATGTGGACGCGGGCGCCGGATTAAGTTCGGCAGTACTTTTCTTTACAGCACGATTGCTCGTTTGAGCTTGATGCTTTGATGATTGAGGGTTCTGTTAGGGGATAGGTTTTTGGTGCCTAGTTCTGTTTCTCTTTTTGGTTTGTTTATTCAGTAACCGCCTCCCCGGCGGAGGGGGCACTTTCTTTGCGGCGGCAAAGAAAGTAACCAAAGAAAGCCGCTGGCCGATCCTAAGCACCTTCTTGAGCGGCCGCGGCACAGGAATTTAGACTTGGCACAGCAGTAGCGAGTGTTCGCGCTGGACCTGCGGGCGCTGGTTCCCATGCGATCAGCGCTTTCTCGCCTACCTCGGTAACGGTCCCCTTCGGCTTACTCCGGCCCGCTGCGCGGCCGGTTTAGGGCCGTTCAGGCAACCGGCAGGTATTTTGCGAAACGACCTTGCACGCCTCATCGCTTTGATCGTTATTCGGCCCTACCTTGGTTAGTGTTTCGACGAAATTCATTCGCTGTCGCAGTTCAATCGCAGCAGCGTTTGTCTCGTGTCATGCCGTGCGCCGCCAGCGGTAGAGGCTCGTCAGCATAAGTTTGTCGGTCGGAGCGAGCGTCCGCCCCTGACGATCCGCGGCCGATGCGCAGCAAGTGCACATATTATTTATCGGAGCACTAACCAAGGTAGGGCCGAATAACGAAGAAACCGACGAGGCATTCGAGGTCGTTCCGGTAATTCACTGCCGGTTGCCCAAACGGCCCAAAACCGGCCGCGCGAGCAGGCCGGAGTAAGCCGAAGGGGACCGACCAAGGTGGGCGAGAAAGCGCTGATCGCATGGGAACCAGCGCGCAAACCAAACTTGAAAACACTCGCTACTGCTGTGCCAAGTGTTCAGTACTGTGCCGGGGCCGGCCAAGAAGGTGCTTAGGATCGGACAAGCGGCTTTCTTTGGTCACTTTCTTTGCCGCCGCAAAGAAAGTGACCCCACCGCCGGGGAGGCGGTTACTGCAAAGAAAGCCGCGAAAACAGAACCATAGGCACCAAAAAACCGTTACCCCGTATTCCTCAACCCCGCCGCAATCCCATTAATAGTCAAATGAATCCCCCGCCGAAGCCTCACATTCTGATCCCCAGCCCGATGCCGCTTGAGCAATTCAACCTGAAGGTGATTCAAAGGATCGAGATAAGGAAACCGATTCTTAATAGACCGCGCAAGCAAAGGATTATCCGCTAGCCGATCACGCTTCCCAGTAATCTCAGCGAGTACGGAAGAAGTCCGCTCATGCTCCGCAACGATCCGATCGAACACATGCTTACGCAGCTTCTTATCGGACACGAGCTGCGCATACCGCGACGCGACAGCCAGATCGGTCTTGGCCAGCACCATATCCATGTTGGACAACAGGTTCTTGAAGAACGGCCAGGTCTTGTGCATTTTGCGCAGCAGCCCAAACCGCTTCGTGCGTTCGGCGTCCGAACCCGCGCCATCGAGATAAGCCGACACCGCGCTGCCGAAGCCATACCAGCCCGTCAGCAGCAAGCGACATTGCCCCCACGAAAAGCCCCACGGAATCGCGCGTAAATCCTCGATCTTGCGCTTCTTCGGATCCTGCAACTTGCGCGACGCCGGCCGGCTGCCGATGTTCAATTCCGCGATCTCCGCAATCGGCGTCGACGAGAAGAAGTAGTCGGTGAAGCCCGGCGTCTCGTACACGAGCGCGCGATACGCCGCCATCGCGGAATCGGAAAGCGTTTGCATCGCGGCTTCGAATTTCGGCAGTTCGGCGGGCGCGTTCTCGTGCGGCAGGAGGGAAGCTTCGAGCGTCGCCGCGACCACCGTTTCCAGATTGCGTCGGCCGATTTCGGGATTGCCGAACTTGCTGGCGATCACCTCGCCCTGTTCGGTGAGACGGATCTGCCCGTCGACCGTGCCGGGCGGCTGCGACAGAATCGCCTGATAGGTCGGGCCGCCGCCGCGTCCGACCGTGCCGCCGCGACCGTGGAACAGACGCAGCGTCGTGCCGCGCTTCTTGAATAGCGCGACCAGCGCCAGTTCCGCGTTGTACAGCTCCCAGTTCGACGTGAGAAAACCGCCGTCCTTGTTGCTGTCCGAATAGCCAAGCATCACTTCCTGCTCGTTGCCCTGATTTTCGATCAGCGCATCGATGCCCGGCAGCTTGAAATACTCGTCCATGATGACCGGCGCATTGCGCAGGTCGGCGATGGTCTCGAACAGCGGAATCACCATCACGCCGTCGCGCGGCGGATCGTCCTTGCTGCCGAGATAGCCGCGCAGCACGCCGGTTTCCTTCTGCAACAGCATCACTTCGAGCAGATCGCTGACGGTTTCCGTATGCGAAATGATGTAGTTGCGCACCGCCCGCGCGCCGTATTTCTCGCGCGTGATGCGCGCCTCTTCGAGCACGCCGAGTTCGCTTTTCGCGAGGTCCGAATAGTCCGCGTACGGCAGACGCAGCGGACGCGGTTGCGCCAGTTCCTTCAGCAGCACCGCGCGCTTTTCTTCCTCGGACAGCGCGGAATAATCCGCGATCACGCCCGCGCGCGCAAACAGTTCGGTGATAACGGCTTCGTGGATATCCGAACTCTGCCGCAAGTCGATGCTCGCCAGATGAAAGCCGAACACTTCCGATGCCCGCGCGAGCGGCGCCAATCGCAGCAGCGACAACGACGCGCCATGATGCTGCGCCAGCGAATCGATCAGCACATGCAGGTCGCGCGTGAACTCGGCGGCATCGGCGTAAGGCGTCGCGCGCACGGACGCGGCACCGCGGCCCGCGCTGCGCAGCGCCACCGCGCCTTCGCCCAGACGCACGCGCGCGCTCGCCGCGAGTCGGGTGTAAATGCCGATCAGCGCGCGCCGATACGGCTCGTCCGTGCGATGCGGCGACGCATCGGGCGAGGCGTCGGCAAGCGCCTTGAGGGCATCGCTCGAACCGGACAGCAAGTCGGACACGGACAGTTCCGCGCCGAGTTTGTGCACCTGTTCGAGATAGTGTTCGAAAATGACAGTCGCTTGCCGCGTAATGGCGGCATCGAGTGTTTCGGCGGTGACATTCGGATTGCCGTCGCGGTCGCCGCCGATCCAGCTTCCCATCTGCAGGAACGGGGGCAGCCGCGCGGGCAGGCCGTGCTCGGCCAGCGCGCCTTCGATATCGGCGTACAGCGCGGGAATCTCTTCGAGGAAAGTCGCGCGGTAATAGGACAGCGCGTTTTCGATTTCATCGGAAACGGTCAGGCGCGCGTCGCGCAACATGCGCGTCTGCCACAGCGAGGTCACGCGCGCGCGCAGCACCGATTCGTTGCGGGCGCGCTCGCGGCCGGTCAGTTCCTGATCGCGTTCGGCGAGCAGACGCGCGATATCGTGCTGCGCATCGAGAATCGACTTGCGCGAGACTTCGGTCGGATGCGCGGTGAGCACGGGCACGATCAGTGCGTCGTCGAAAAACTTCTGCAGCATCTTGCGCGTCGCGCTGACGTTCTTCTGCTCGCGCATCCGCTCGATGGCATAGGCGATGGTGCCCGGCTGCAGCGCGGAACCGGCCAGCGCGTGAATGCGGCGGCGCCGGTTGTGATGCCGGTCCTCGGCGATATTCGCCAGATGCGAAAAATAGCTGAACGCGCGCACGACCGAGACCGTCTGCTCCGGCGACAGCGCGCGCAGCTTCTTCTCCAGCGCCTGCGACGCGTCGATGTCGTCCTCGCGGCGGAACTTCACCGCCGTCTGACGAATGGCCTCGACGACATCGAACACCGCGTCGCCTTCCTGTTCGCGCAGCACGTCGCCGAGCAGGCGGCCGAGATAGCGGATGTCTTCGAACAGCGGCCGATCCTTATCGTCGCGCGCGCGGCCCGATGCGCGCGCGGGCGCGGCGGCTTGCTCGGCGTGGTCGATGGCATCGGCGTCGCCATTCGCCTTGGGCGGCAGCTTCGCGGCTTTCGGTGCTTTCGCGGCTTTCGGCACCTTGGGCGCGACGTCCGCCTTCGACGCCTTCACGGCGCTCGCGGCTTTCGTTTGCATGACGCGGGACGACGGCGCGGCGTTCGGCGCGTCGGAGAGAGAGTCGGGCGATGCGGCAGTGCGGCGCGCGTTGCGTGCCGGTCCGGAAGACGTCACGTGTGTTCTCCTCTATAGCTGCAAGACCAAGGTACAACGTCAAAATTCATCGACGCTCGGCGATTGAAGCGGACGCGTTGCGCGTCGTGGCCGGGTCGTGGTGGACCGGGCAATGCGAACGGACGTGCGCGGATATCGCTCGCCGATGCACGGCTCCCCGATCGGAGAAATGCCGCCGCAGGCCCTGCCGAAAACCGTCGAAGCACCCTGAAAGGCGCACCGCACAAGGCTTCGCGCGGCGCTCGTCCCTAATTGGACCTTGGTATGCGTGCTACCATTGTTCGTTATTTCATCCCGTCATTCCATCGAGCATCAATGAATTCCGAGACGCATTCGACGACACCGCCCGAGACGCTCATCATCGCCTCGCGGGAGAGCCGACTGGCCATGTGGCAGGCCGAGCATGTACGGTGTGCGCTGCACAAATTATATCCACGTTGCGACGTGAAAATCCTCGGAATGACGACGCGCGGTGACCAGATTCTGGATCGCACGCTGTCGAAGGTCGGCGGCAAGGGTTTGTTCGTCAAGGAACTCGAAGCCGCGCTTGCCGACGGCCGCGCCGATCTCGCCGTGCATTCGCTCAAGGATGTGCCGATGCAACTGCCCGACGGCTTCACGCTCGGCGCGATTCTCGAGCGCGAAGATCCGACCGATGCCTTCGTGTCGCGGCACTACGCGTCGCTCGACGAACTGCCGGCGGGCAGCATCGTCGGCACGTCGAGCCTGCGCCGCGAAGCGATGATCCGCATGCGCTTTCCGCATCTGGAAGTGCGCCCGCTGCGCGGCAATCTCGATACGCGTCTGGGTAAGCTCGATCGCGGCGATTACGCGGCGATCATCCTCGCGTCGGCCGGGCTGATTCGCCTCGGCATGGAAGCGCGGATTCGCGCGCGGCTGGATTCGTCGGAGAGTTTACCGGCGGCGGGGCAGGGCGCGCTCGGCATCGAGATTCGCGCGGATCGGCCGGAACTTGCCGCATGGCTCGCGCCGCTGCATGACGACAAGACCGCGCTCGCCGTCGAAGCGGAGCGCGCGGTATCACGTGCGCTGGGCAGCAGTTGCGAGGTGCCGCTCGCCGCGTTCGCGCAATGGCAGGGCGATGCGCTGCATCTACGCGGCATCGTGTCGATGCCCGATGGCCGTCGCGTGCTGCGCGCCGAGGAAAGCGCGCAAGCGCCCGACCTCGCCGCCGCGCTCGAACTGGGCCGCCGCGTCTCGTCCGATCTCGAAGCGCAAGGCGCGATGGAAATCGTCGGCGCGCTCACCACCATGCACCATACGGACGGTCCGAACACCGCGCCAAAGGGGACGAAATCCTGATGGCGAGCGAGCGCCGCGCCACCCTGGTCATCACGCGTCCGGGCGGGCATTCGTCCGGGCTGATCGCGCAACTGCACGGCGCGGGCTTCGATACGCTCGAATTCCCGCTCATCGACATCGCGCCGGTCGCCGACGAAGCGCCCTTGCGCGCCGCGCTCGACGAGCTCTACGGGCCGCACACGCTGCGTTACGCGCTGGTCGTGTTCGTATCGCCGAACGCGATCGACAAATCCTTCATCAAGCTCGACGCGCGCTGGCCGGTGGAAGTACCGGTCGCGGTGGTCGGCCCGGGCAGCATCGCGGCGTTGGCGCGCAACGGCGTGCGCGAACCGACCTACACCGTCATCAGCCCGTCGACCGAACATGCCGATCCGCGTTTCGATTCCGAAGCGTTGTACACGGCTATCGAGGCGCATTTCGGCGAGGCCGGTCTGGAAGGCAAGCGCGTGCTGATCGTGCGCGGCGACGGCGGCCGCGAATGGCTTGCCGAACGCATGACCGAAGCGGGCGCGGGCGTGGAAAAGGTGGCGGCGTATCGGCGCGTGCTGCCCGAACCGTCGATGCAAAAGTGGGAGCGCATCCACGCGCTGCTCGCTGGCGAATCTCACGCGTGGCTGCTCACCAGTTCCGAAGGCGTGCGCAATCTCGACGAACTCGCGCGCGAACATCTCACCGCCGACGAAATCGCGCGGCTCAAGCGCGCGCCGATCGTCTGCCCGCACCCGCGCATCACCGAAGCCGCGCGCCAGAGCGGTTTTGATACGATTACGGTGTCCGGCGCGGGAGATGAACGCATCGTCGAGTCGATCGATGCATTATTCCCGCGCGCGGCCGCTGCCAGCGCGCACGCATCCGCGACGGCGGACGCTAAAGCAAACGCGGCATCATCAGCAGCAGAAACGCAGTCGGCCACAGCGCTGGCCCACCAACCGGCTCAATCACGCATGACTGATTCGAACGATTCCAAGAAAGATTCACCTCAGCCGAACGTGACCTCGTCCCTGCCGCCGAACAAGCCTTTCACGCCGTACGAGCAGCAGGAAAAGCGGCGCGGCAGTCCGGGCATGGCGTTGCTGTGGCTCGTCATCGTCATTCTCGCGGTGGCGGCGGGCGCGTTCGTCCTGAACCGCAAGTTCGACCGCAACAATCAGCAACTCGCGCAGCAAGTGGCGCAAGCCGATGCGCAAAACGCCGAACTGCGCGCCAAGTCCGATCAGGCCGCGAGCGCGACCGCCGCGCTCAACACGCAGCTCATCCAGTTGCAAGGCAAGCTCTCCGATGCCGAAGCGCACAGTCAGGCGCTGCAGCAGCAATATCAGGATCTGGCGAGCAATCGCGACGACTGGACCATCGCGGAAGTCGAGCAGATTCTGTCGAGCGCCAGCCAGCAGCTTCAGTTGACCGGCAACGTGCAACTCGCGCTGTTCGCGCTGCAAAGCGCCGACGAGCGCCTCGCCGCGACCAACGGCCCGCAGGTCGTCGTGATCCGCAAGGCGATCGCCTCCGACATCGACAAGTTGAAGTCGACGCCGAGCACCGATCTCACGGGTCTCGCCATCAAGCTAGATACGGCCATCGAACAGATCGATCAGCTGCCGCTGATGGGCGAAGCGCCGATCGCGCAGCCGCGCGCGCAGGCCGCGCAACCGGCCGACAGCGCATCGATCGCGGCGGCGACCGGCGAGCCGCGCTGGAAGGTGCTGTGGCGGCAGATCACGAGCGGCATCGGGCAGCAGTTGTCGAGCCTCGTGTCGGTGCGCCGCATCGACAACGCCGACGCCATGTTGACGTCGCCGGATCAGGGTTACTTCGTGCGCGAAAACGTCAAGCTGCGTCTGCTGTCCGCGCGTCTGTCGCTGCTGTCGCGCAGCGAACCCACGCTCAAGTCGGATCTGCAAGCCGCCGATGCCGCGCTCGGACGCTACTTCGATCCGTCGTCGAAGAAGGTTCAGGCCGTGCGCGATCTCGTCAAGCAAGTCGATAGCGCGTCGCCCGCCGTCTCGCTGCCGAATCTGAACGCGAGTCTCGCCGCCGTCCATCAGTTCAAGCGAGGCGGATGATGACGATTCGAGGACTCATCTGGCTGGCGCTGCTGTTCGCCTTCGCGGTGATCGTCGCCACGGTCGGCGGCTTCGATGGCGGGCAGATTCTGCTGGTCATTCCGCCGTATCGCGTGGACGTGTCGCTGAATCTGTTCGTGGTGGCGCTGGTGGTGCTGTTCATCGTGCTGTACGGCGTGATCCGCGCGTTTCGCGGCGTCTGGAGCATGCCGGGGCGCGTGGCGGCGTATCGCGCGCGCAGCAAGCAGAACAAGGCCAACCATTCCCTGCGCGATGCGGTCGGCCATCTGTATGCGGGCCGCTTCTCGAAGGCCGAGAAATCCGCCCGCGATGCCTTGATCGTCGATGACAACAAAGGCGCGGCGAGTCTGGTCGGCGCGAGCGCGGCGCATCGTCTGCACGAGTATTCGCGGCGCGACGAATGGCTCGCGCAAGTCTCCGTCGCGGACTGGCAGGACGCGCGCCTGATGGCCACCGCCGACATGCGCGCCGATGGCCGCGACGCGGACGGCGCGCTCGTCGCGCTCACCGAGATGCAGGCGCAGGGCGGCCGGCGCATCCATGCGCAGCAAATCGCGTTGCGCGCGCAACAGCAGTTGAAGAACTGGGGCGAAGTGCTCAAGCTGGTGCGCATGCTGGAAAAGCGCGAGGCACTGCATCCGGCGGTCGCGGTGCGGCTGCGTCAGGTGGCGTCGGAGAATCTGCTGCGCGATCGCCGGCACAATCCGGACGCGCTGCTCGAGTTCTGGCAGACGCTGACACCCGCCGAGCGCCAGTCGCCGCGTCTGGCCGATCTCGCGGCGGAGTTGCTGATCGCGCTGGATCGTCGCGCGGAGGCGCGCAAGATCGTCGAGGAAGCGCTGTCGCATAACTGGGACGCGCGGCTGTTGCGGCGCTATCCGGATTGCATCGTCGAAGGCGACGCTTTCCCGCTGATTCAGCGCGCCGAAGCGTGGCAGAAGGAGCGCACCGAAGACGCCGATCTGCTGTTCACGCTGGGCCGGCTGTGTCTGCATCAGCAGTTGTGGGGCAAGGCGCAGGCGTTCCTCGAACAGGCGCTGAAGCTGGCCGAGGACGAACCGCTGCGGATTCGCACGCATCGCGCGCTGGCGCGGCTGCACGAGCAACTCGGCGATGCGGACAAGGCCGCCGAGCATTATCGCGCGAGCGCGCTGGCGATGAACGTCGTCTGATCGGCCGCGCCCGCAGCAACGAAAAAGCCGCATGAGTCACGAAGACCATGCGGCTTTTTTGCGTCCGGCGAAGCCTTGAGACTTAGTACGTCGGCACGTTCGGATCGACCTGTTTCGACCAGGCGTCGATGCCGCCGAACAGGTTGTACACGTTGGTGAAGCCGCGCGATTCCAGGAACATGCCGACCGACGCACTGCGCGCGCCGTGATGGCAGATGCATACAACCGGCGCATCGTCGTCCAGCTCTTCGCTGCGCGCGGGAATGTCGCGCATCGGGATGGTGACGATATTGGCCATGCTCGCGGTCTGGATTTCCCACGGCTCGCGCACGTCGAGCAGAACGGGAGCAGGGCGCGAGGAATCGGCGAGCCAGGCGGCGAGTTCGGGTGCGGAAAGATTTTGCATGAGCGCTCGATGCAGGGACGATGCGCGATGCCGGACAACCACCCGGCATCGGCATGTGAAAAGGAGTTAGAACTTGAACGCCGACGGATGCACCGCGTTCTTGAGCGGCGACACCAGCGTTTCGAAGATGTCCGACACGCGGAATTGCTTCTCGTCGACGCGCGTGATGATCTGCGCCTTCATGACCGGCGCGGTGCCCACGAACGCGGCGATCCGGCCGCCGACCTTCAGCTGTTCGAGGAATTCCTGCGGCATGACCGGCAGGCCGCCCGACACGCAGATGACATCGTACGGACCGTCGTCGGGCCAGCCGAGCGCGCCGTCGCCGTTGATGACTTCGGCGTTGGCCACGCCGTTGGCGGCGAGGTTCTGCTTCGCGAAATCGGCCAGTTCCGGCGAGATTTCGACAGTTTTCACGCTGCGGCCGCGATGCGCCAGCAGCGCCGCCATATAGCCCGAGCCCGCGCCGATTTCCAGCACCGTCTCGCCCTTGTGGACCGCCAGTTCCTGCAGCACGCGCGCCTCGACTTTCGGCGACAGCATGCGCTGGCCGCCGGGCAGCGGCACTTCCAGATCCGCGAAAGCGATATTGCGGTACGCGGCGGGAACGAAGTTCTCACGCTTGACGATCGATAGGAGATTCAGGACGTCCTGGTCCAGCACTTCCCAGGGACGAATCTGTTGCTCGATCATGTTGAAACGCGCTTGCTCGATGTTCATGTTCTGTGTGCGCTATGTGCGTAGGGAGTGACCGCCGGCGTGACGCCCGCAAGCCTGAGCGTGGGCTAGAAAACCTGTCGATTGTAGCAAAAGGACGGCTTTGGCCGCCCGCGCGCGCGTTCGCCCGCTAGTGAGGCAGCCGGATATCGAACTTGAAGGTGACCAGCCGCGCGATCAGGATGAACGCCGTCGAAATCAGCACGTTGTAGATCGTGTCGACGTCCAGTTCGGCGAGTCCCAGATAGATCCAGCAGCCCGCGAACGCGCACACCGCGTAAGGGCGCGAGTCGCGCAGGATCAGCGGAATCTCGTTGCAGAGCACGTCGCGGATCACGCCGCCGAACACGCCCGTGACGACGCCCATCATCGTCGCGGTGAAGGCGGGCATCTGGGCGTCGAGCGCGATCGACGTGCCCGACACGCTGAACAGCCCGAGGCCGATGGCATCGGTGATCAGCAGCGCGCGCTGGTCGAACAGGCGCGAGGTCACGCGCAGGAAGTACGGCGCGAAGATCGCCATCGCGAAGACGACGAGCACGTAATCCTGATGGATCACCCAGTAAAACGGCCGGCGCGACAGCAAGACGTCGCGCACCGTGCCGCCGCCGAACGCGGTGACGAGCGCCACGAAAAAAGCGCCGACTGCATCGAGCCGGCGCTTTCTTGCTTCGATGAGACCGGAAAACGCGTACGCGAAGATCGCGAGCGCCATCCATGATGGAGATGGCGAGGGTGAGTCTAGGATGCACTTTCGGGTCCGGCCTTACGGTTCTGCGGCTTGTCGTGCGGGTGATTATGATGCCGCGGCGCGCCGCCCGGCTGCAGCAGCACGAGCACCGCGCCCGCGCCGCCGTCGTGCGGACGCGCCTGACAGAACGCGATCACTTCTTCCTTCTGTACGAGCCACGCGCGCACCTTGCCTTTGAGCACCGGTTCCTTGCCGATCGAACCGAGCCCCTTGCCGTGAATCACGCGCAGACAGCGCAGCCCGCGCTTCACGGCTTCGCGGATGAAGTCCGCCAGCGCCTCGCGCGCTTCCTCGCGCCGCATGCCGTGCAGATCGAGTTGCGCCTGCACGATCCACGCGCCGCGCCGCAGCTTCCTGACCACTTCCTGACTCACGCCCGGCCGATAGTACGACAGCGTTTCGTCGATATCGAGCAGGCTTTCGGGATCGTATTCGTCGGAAAGCGCTTCCTGCAGCACCGCTTCCTCGTCGAGGCGGCTTTGCAGCAGCGGGGGCGGCGTGCGCGTCATGGTCGTGCGCGGCGGCGTCTTGAGCGGCTCCACTTCGCCGATCGAACGGCGGAACTCGTCCGCTTCGGCGACGGCTTCACGTTCCGCGCGCGCGGCGGCCACGCGCTCGACGTCGCGCTTGTCGGCGTCGGCCTTCAGCGCGCGCTTGAGCGATGCGAGTCCGGCGAGCCCGTCGCGCCTGACGGCATCCGCGACATCGACGGGCTTCGGCGCTTCGGGCGCGGCAGGACGCGGCGCGGGCGCGCGGCGCACTTTCGGTTCGTTCGGATGGGGCTGGTTCTTCGGCATCGTTCGAGGCGCGGAATGACGCGGGAGAGTGGGGTGCAACGACGTGCGCGGCTCGAGCGAGCAAAAACAAAACGGGCCGGCGGCGTGAACCGTGGCCCGTCGTGTTTCGCATCGTAGCATCGTCAGCGGGCGAGCACCATTCTAAGTGCGCCGGTAGACCGGCAAGGAGTAGGTGGTGAAAGTCCACTGCGATGAAGGAGTAGCGAACCACATCGGCCCCGAGCCGTGCGCAGGTCACCGCGAGGTGATCGGCGAAGCGTCGGCA
>NZ_LFJJ01000284.1 GCF_001189365.1 Candidatus Burkholderia verschuerenii
GGCGAAGTTCCAAACTCCCAGGAAACCATTCAGATCAATATTGCTTCTGGGAGTTCTGGGAAACACGATCTTCCGGCGGCCCCTTGCCACCCTTGACTTCGACTAATTCTGAAGGGCCGACTATTTACGCTTCACGTGTAACTGCGCAATACCGAACCGCCCGTATGGCGCTGAATCGGGATCGACAGCAACATTACGCTGCGAAGCTTGTATCACATCCTGCCGGCAGGCTTCGGATGGACCATGCGCATCTGCACGACTTCGAGGTAGATGGGCGAACGCATGCCATGAACGACAACGACAATATGCTCGAGCTGTTCGCGGAAGATGCCAAGATGTGGGATGCTCGCAAAGCACGGATATACCCACTCGCCTACTAAGGGCATCGTTTCCCCTATCGATATGATTTCGGCGATGACTGGCACCTCTGCACGCAGATACTCGTTCTCCTTGAGCAGATCTTCACGCGTGCGCGCGTCAGGGGCTTTGTCTTCTGTGGGCTTCTTGGGCTTGCTGGTGGTCATCTTCGGTGGGCGCCCGCGACGACGGGGCGCTAGAGCGTCAATACCGCCCTCATCATACAGACGCGCCCAGCTTGCCACGCTGCCCTGACGACGGATGTCATATCGTGCCGTGACCTCGCGGAACGACAGACCTTCGCGCCACATGTGCTCCAACACCTTCAGCCGGAACGGCGTTGAGGTCGGTCGTCAATCGTGGAGAGCAATGGTCTAAGCTGCGAGTTGCATCTTATTAAATTGTTGGGTGAAGGCAGCAGGAGATAGATAGCCGAGACGGGCCTGCTTTTGCTGCCGGTTGTAAAAGATCTCAATATATTCGGTGACTGCCTGTCGAGCCTCGGCGCGTGTTGCGAACCGGCAGTGATGCACAAGTTCGTTTTTGAGCGCCCCCCAAAAACTCTCCATTGGCGCATTGTCATAGCAATCGCCCTTGCGGCTCATCGACATCGTTATGCCGATCTGCCTTGCCAGATCCCGATAATCGCGGGAGCAGTATTGGGCGCCACTATCGGAATGAACAATCAGTCCTGCCGGTGGACGCTTGAGTGATACCGCGCCGAACAGAGGGTCGGCCGGGATTCGTGGATTTGTCGCCAAAATGACCTTAAGCTGCTGATTGGAAAGAAAAATCGATGTTTGGATCAAGCGGTGACGCCCTCCGCCGTAGATCCAGCAGATAGGACCCGAGCCGGTTGATGTGATCCTTCCGGTACGGCGAGAGCGCCTGCAGCACTTCAGCGTCGACCGGCAACCCCTTCTCCTGCAAGGCTTTGAGCCACCGAGACATCCACTGAACGTTGTAGAGAATCACCATATTCGCGACGAGCTGGTTGTACTTGATAACCTTACGCTGCTCGTGCCGAACATTTTCGGCGATGACCTCGCCTCCAAACATCAGCCACTTCGCGAAGTCGTTGATTTGCTCGCTCTTGTTCGTCGCGGCGTGAATGGTCTGGCGCATTTCCGGATCGTTGATGTACCGTAGCAGGAACATCATGCGGATCACGCGACCGAGTTCCCGAAACGCGAAATACAACTTGTTCTTCACGCTCTCGGAGCCGAGGCGCCGCAAGATCGTCGACGGCGTCATTCGCCCCGTCTTGATAGAGATGGCCACACGCAACATGTCAGGCAAATGCCGTTCGATCAGGGACCAGTCAATGCTCGCGCGAAACAACGACTCGATGTTCTTGTAGCGCCGGCGCCGGTCTGCCTTGAAGAACATGAGGTCCTTGATGTCGCGAATGCGCGGCATGAGCTTGATGCCGAGCAGGTGCGCGAGCGCGAACACGGGCGCACTTTGCGCATGCGTGTCTCCATGCACGGTATCAGGTTGCACGTCGGACGCGTTCTTCATCAGGCCATCGAGAATGTAGACAGCCTCATGCACGCCGCACGGGATGAAGTGGCTGAACAGCGCAATGTACTTGTCCGACACGTGGTAGTAGCCGATTCCGCCGTAGCCGCCGTACCGAATGTGATATTCGGAGAGCAAATTCTGCTCGTACAGATTCCACTTGGTGCCGTCGGCCGAGACACGCTTTCCTGATTCCCAGAATTTGGGCAACGCGAACTGGTTGTAGGCGTTGATGACCTTGACGATTGCCTTGTCGAGACGCTCCTCGGTCACGTATTTCAGATTCAGCCACGCGACCTGCTTGCGGCTGAGATTTTTCACTGACCGCGCCGTCTGCGTTGGCCCGAGATTGCAGCCGTAGCAGAACAGAGTCGTGATGAAGCGTTTGCGTGGCTCGTCGATTTTCGGCTCGAACCCCGAGAGCGGACCGAACGAGCGATGCAGACCGAACCACTGTTCCGTTTCGGTGAGGATATCCAGGATGCTGACGGGACGCATTGCCACTTCCATGGCCTGGACGATCAAGGATTTGTTCGGTGGATCGGGCTTTTTCTCGAGCCGGTGGAGGATGAGACCGTGCTCCTCGCTGATTTCGACATGATCGTTTTCTGGGAAATCGGCGTCGACCTGGTCGGCCTGCGCGCCGAGTTCGTCCTTCAGCTTCTGCACGAAAGCGCGGCTGTCTATCGGGAAGTCGACGAGTTCGCTGTAGCGCGGTAATTCCTCGCGGAATTCGTCCCAGGAGACCTGATGCTGGCGTGGATCGTCGTACTGGTCGCCGCCCTCGACGTAGACATCCCCCGATTTCAGTTCCCGCAGGATCTGGCTGAACACGCACAACTCGAAATACTTGCGGTGCAACAAGCGCGCGGAGCGACCGTCCGGAAACACGCAACGGTCCCACTTCTCCGGAATCCAACCGAGCGGCAACTGCGCGAGATCCGTATCGCTGAGCAGCAGGTACTCGCGTCGAGACGACCGGTACATCTTGAGCCAGTCGAGCGCCCTGAGCAGCGCATCGTCCTGCGAGCTCGCCTGAAGTGGCAGACTCTCTACGCACTGGAAAAGCAATGCGCGCAAATTCCTGTATGGTGCGAGGAGAAACGAGAAAATGTGATTCCCAGCTTGTGCGATATGTTCGTTGCAGCGAATAAGAACCGTGTCGGGGTCGTCGTTCAGCGCCGCACGCATCTGCGCGATCCGCGCGGCCGCGGACGCTTCGTCATCCTGCAGTACGTTCAGCACGTCGCGGAACTGGCAGACGAGTGACTGCAACTGGTCGGCATGCGCGAGCTGGTACTGCTGAAGTCGCAGCTTGCCGGTGTTTTCGAGGTTGCGCACGGTCTTGATGAAAATCTCGGCGACGTCGTCGAGCGCCTTCTGCCGCTGCGCGAGAATGAACAGCACGGCGAGCGTGTAGCGCTTCGCCGGCTTCAGCGCTCGCATCTCGTGTACATCAAGCGCGCGGGCCTCGATGACAAATTGCAACCGTGGCGGCGTTTTGCATAAAGCGATTTCCTAGCAGTCACATTCAGTGCATCAGATCGATCAAAGTGGCAGCGCCGATGGCCACTAATACCAAACCAGTGAGCACGCGCAACGCCTTCAGGCGGACTGTCTTGGACGGTGTGGCTGGATCAGTCCTCGACTCGAAATGGCTATCGTTCTTCATGGATCTCCCACAATAGATACTTGGAACCCAGCTACGATTACCTTATTGCGAATGCTTGGCTATCAAGCGCGGAAAGTGCCCAGCATTCACGACGTCGCGGGTTTTGACCAATTGCGGTCTCGCTGTTGTGCTGACTCGACGCGGAGCCAGTCGTGGAATGCCCTTACGTCGTCTGATAGCGGGCCCGACCGATACGTCACGTAAAACTTTTGGGGGATTCAACAGAGGCGGCGAACGGCGCCACAAGTAGACCCGACGACAGTTCTTTTTCGATGAGCGCGTCGTGTCCGATGGCCAATCCCATTCCGTCTACCGCTGCCTGTATGACCATGCTGTAAAGATCGAAGCCGAGCCACTCCTTGCCGTTTGAGTGAGCGGGTTTTCCCTGAGTCTCAAACCAGTGTCTCCAGTCGTCGCGCCAAAAAGTGTCGTACAGATGCATATGTTCAAGAATAAATGCTTCGTCACCGACATCCGACAAGGTACTTGCGATAGCGGGAGTGCAAACAGGCGAGATCCGCGTGGCGAAGAGCAACTCTGATTTTCCTGGATAGGGTGGTTCGCTCACGTGGCTAATCCAGACATCGTGCGTGCTAGCGTCCAGGTCGATAGGCTTTTCGGAGGCCGATAGCTCAATGCGTAGAGTCGGGTGTTGCGCCCGAAGTTTGACCAGACGGGGAGCTAGCCATTTTTCGATGAATCCGTGTAGCGCCACGACCCGAATCGGTGACGCATGCGCACGCGCGCCTCGCCGTTGCGCAGTTCGGAAAACGCTCATTCAACCGCCAGCAGGAACTCGCGACCATGCTCATTCAGGACGACGCCTCGATGAAGCCGACGGAACAGTTCGACCCCAAGATCCTCTTCGAGGCGCTTTACCTGATGAGCAACTGCAGCTGGAGTAAGATTCCGTTCTGCAGCTGCTTTGTGGAAGCTAGAAAGCCGAGCAGCCGCCTCGAAGGATCTCAAGGCGTAAAGCGAAATCAGGTCTCGCACGAGTTCCGTCTCTGAATGAAAACCGACTTGGACTCATCTCAAGGACAGCCAACCCGCAACTTCGCAACACGCGAGACGGAAGCTTGCACGTGGCATTCGCCTGCAAGCTTCTATCAAGGTGCACGGGGACGTGTCGGGCAAAATTCGGTGCGCTCAACGCTAGGTCCTGTTCACATTTAAGAGCGGCCCGAAGGCAGACACGATGGAGACAAAGGTGAGGTAGCTGTGGGCGAGTTTGTCATATCGAGTGGCGACGCGACGAAAATGCTTGATACGCTTAAAG
>NZ_LFJJ01000285.1 GCF_001189365.1 Candidatus Burkholderia verschuerenii
CGAAGTTCCAAACTCCCAGGAAACCATTCAGATCAATATTGCTTCTGGGAGTTCTGGGAAACACGATCTTCCGGCGGCCCCTTGCCACCCTTGACTTCGACTAATTCTGAAGGGCCGACTATGTAATCAATGTGACCAAACTGCAATCGACCGACATGGCTCTGTATCATCGCGTGCTTCGACGCGCGCGCGAGCGCGGTCTATAGGGACATTCATGGATCAATCATTCAGTGAAGCAGAACGTAAGGCTGTGTACCGCGCGATTCGCGAACGGCGCGACATGCGTCATTTCAATCGCGAAGCGGTCGCGCCCGACGCGATGCAGCGCCTGATCGACGCCGCGCTGCATGCGCCGAGCGTCGGCTTCATGCAGCCCTGGCGCATCCTTCGTATCACTAGCGATGCGCTTCGCACGCGACTGCATGCGGCGGTCGAACGCGAACGTCTGTTGACCGCCGATGCGCTCGGCGAGCGTCGCGACGCGTTCATGGAATTGAAAGTCGAAGGGATGCGCGAATGCGCCGAAGTGCTCGTGATGGCGCTGATGGACAAGCGCGAGCACCACGTTTTCGGCCGGCGCACCTTGCCGGAGATGGACCTCGCGTCGGTCGCGTGCGCAATCCAGAACATGTGGCTCGCGGCGCGCGCCGAAGGGCTCGGCATGGGCTGGGTATCGTTGTTCGATCCGCACGAAATCGCGACGCTGCTCGAGATGCCGCACGGCGCGCGCCCCGTGGCGATTCTATGCGTGGGACACGTCGACCGCTTCTACGATGCGCCGATGCTGGAGACCGAGCGATGGGCCGAGCGTCGCGGCATCGACGAATGTGTGTTCGAGAATACGTGGCCGGAAGCGGCGCGTTGATGGTTCAGAAGCGTTCCAGCATGCCGATCTGCACGCCGCGCACCGGCGCGCCCGCATACGACGGCGTCAGTCCGACCACGTTCACGCCGCGCAGCGTGAAGGTCGCGTCGCCGCGATTGCGCAGCCAGCCCGCGCTCGCGTAGAGCAGCAGCGTCTTCGACATGTCGTATTCGCAGGCCGCGCTGAACTGATCGGCGTCGTTGTCGCCGCCGGAGCGATCGCGAAGATACGTGTAACCGAGCGAAGCGCGAAAGCGTGAATTCAACGCGAGCATCGCCGAAACCGATGCGCCGTCGCTGTGATAGCGCGGCGTGCCGCCATCGCCATTGAAGAATGCAAGGTAGCTCGTCAGCGATCCGTAAACGAAAGACACACCGCCGAGATTCGCGCGCAACGCGCCATCGCCGTTGGTCTGCTGATGCGCGTAGGAAAAGCGCAGCGGTCCGTTGCGATAGTCGAAGGTTTCGACTGAACCGGCGAGGCCGTTGCCATCGGTCGTGCCGTCGCGCAACGACGCTTGCAGCGTCATCGAAAAGCCGTAAATGTTAGGCGACAGATACGTGATCGCGTCGCTCTCGTAAGGCGTGATCTTCGAGAGATTGTTGAGACCCGATGCGATCGTGCCCGCGCCGAAGGCATCGAGTTGTCCCTTGAACGGGATGTAGATCGGCGAGTATTGCCGCCCTGCCCGCACCGTGCCTCACGCGCCGCCCGCGCCGATCCACGCTTGCCGGTTGAAGAGCGTGCCGCTGGTCGACAGCGTGCCGTCGGCGGAGCTGAAACCGCTTTCGATTTCGAACAGCAGCTTGGTTCCGCCACCGAGATCTTCCACGCCGCGCAAGCCCCAGCGCGATCCGCGATACACGCCCGAATCCATCCGCGCGACATAACTCGCGCCGGGATTGGTCACTTCGATGCTGGTGTCGAGGCTGCCGTACAACGTGACCGAGCTTTGCGCGAACGCCGGCAACGCATGCAGACAGACGGCGACGAAGGCGACGCGAATGAAAGGGAAGCGCAAGCAAGGTCTCGTCGGGTGAGCATCGGGACCCGTGCATTCTAGGGGCATCGCCGCGTGGGTTAAACAGTTATTCCATTTGCGTATGCGCGGAAGTCACGGCGTATCGAGTTTGCCGAGCGAGATTTGCGCGTGCTCGATGGCGGCATCGACGAGATCTTCCGCCGAACGAATGCCCTCCGCCGATGCCGCGAGCGACTTCAGGCGGCCGTTGATCAGCAGCATCGCGAGGCCGTGGACGTAGGCCCAGGCGACCGTCATCGTGACAGCTTGCGCGCCGGGCATGCGTCCGAAGGTGCTCTTGCCCGGCGGCGCTTCCGATACATCGCCGAACACGCCCGCCAGCGCCCGGCCCGCCACGCGACGCGATTCGATCAGCGCGGGACGTTCGTCGTCGAGCATCTCGTTGCGCAACATGAGGCGCATCAGATCGGGGTTCTTCAACGCGAAGGCGATATAACCGCGCGCGATGCCCTTGCGACGCGCATTCACGCCGCGCGCGCCTTCGGCCTTCTCGGCCATCGTCGCCGCGAGCCGCAGATTGCCGAGCGCGGCGAGTTCGCTGAGCACGCCGCGCGTATCGCCGAAATGATGCTGAGGCGCGGTGTGCGAGACGCCCGCTTCCCGCGCGATGGAGCGCAAGGTCAAAGCGCCGATGCCGTCACGGCGCAACACGGCTTCGGCTGCATCGAGCAGCGCGTGCGGCAGCGAGCCGTGATGATACGGCTTGGCTTCCACGGTTTTTTTTGCGGTCTTTCGGCTCGTCGGTTTGTCGCTCATCGGTGGCTCGGCGCTTTATCTTTCCAATGTAAAATTTTGGCCGAAGAATGGCGTACTCGTCAATGCTTACTCGATGGGCGTGCCGTCCTTGCGCACGAAACGGCCATCGGCGTTGGCGCTTTTCATGTCGATGTCCGAGCAGGTCGTGAGGTCTTCGTAGACGCGCGAGCCGACTTCGAGATAACGCGCCATGTGCGGCGATCGATTGATCATGTGATGCCCGTTGCCCGTGCCCTTGGGAAACGCCGCGCAATCGCCTGCGCGCAGCACGGTTTCGCCCTCGTCCTCGATCAGCACGAGTTCGCCTTCGAGCACATAAACGAACTCGTCTTCATGCGAATGCCAGTGACGCTGGCTCGACCAGTTTCCCGGCGGCAGATGCACCAGGTTGACGCCGAAGTCCGCGAGGCCGCCCGCATCGCCCAGCCGCTGACGGATGCGCGCGGCGCACGGTTGATCGAACGGCGACGGATAGCCGGAGCCTTCGAGTGGCGGCACATCGGTGAGATCGATTTTGGGCATGGCGAGGTTGGTCGTCAGGGCGCGTCTTTGGCGGCTTCCGCGCGCAATTCGCCGATGCTCACTCAGCGTGTCGCCCTTCGGCGAATTCGCGC
Organism: Candidatus Burkholderia verschuerenii; assembly: GCF_001189365.1. Taxonomy (GTDB): domain Bacteria; phylum Pseudomonadota; class Gammaproteobacteria; order Burkholderiales; family Burkholderiaceae; genus Caballeronia; species Caballeronia verschuerenii. Next base: position 3,278 of record NZ_LFJJ01000285.1, read on the forward strand.
CGCTCACACGCACGAAGGACACGACCAGTCCGCGCGGATCGCCCGGGCCGAGCTTCGACAGGAGTTCGGTGATATCGAAGTCGATCGCATTGCCGCCGCGTTGCCGCGCCGCCGACAACTCGAACGCGCCGAGCGTGCCGACGAAATGCGATTGGCTCACGGCATCGACATCGCCGGACGCGGGAAGGTCGAGATAGAGGTTGTAGAAGAAGCCGCCGCTCGCCGCGTTGGGCGCGAGGCTCACGCGATCGAGCACGAGCCGCACGGTGCTTGCATCCTTCATTTGCGCGGCCGCCGATGCGCTCAACGGAATACGCGCGCTGACCGAACCGCCGAGCGTGACATCGGCGACGCCGCCGAGCACGCGACGCGTCGGCGAGATGTTGCGTGCCTCACGCGCTTTGAACTTGCCGATGGCCGGACGCGCGCCGATCGGCGATGTCTGCGCCTGCACGCGAATGATCGCGCCATCGTCGTCGGCGGCGACCGGCTTGGACGCCGCGCCCAGCAGCAGAATCATCAAGGTGCATCGCTTCGCAAAAACGGACAACATCTCTCACCTCTCGCGTTCCGTCAGACGAGACTGCTCCTGATCTTTTCGAGCGACGCGCGTTGCACGCCGTCGGCGTCGAAATTGTCGTCGGCGAGCCAGCGCTCGAACGCCAGCTTCACCAGCGGCCAATCCTGATCGATGATGGCGTACCACGCCGTATCGCGATTCCTGCCCTTGTAGACGATCGCCTGTCTGAAAATGCCTTCGAACTGAAAACCGAGTCGCTGCGCGGTCTTGCGCGACGGCGCGTTCAAACTGTCGCACTTCCACTCGTAACGACGATAACCGAGCTGATCGAACGCGTAGCGCATCAGCAGATACTGCGCTTCCGTCGAAATGCGCGTGCGCTTGAGCAGAGGCGAAAACGTCACGCTGCCGACTTCGATCACGCCATGCACGGGCTCGATGCGCATCAGCGCGAGCGTGCCGACAGCCTTGCCGCGCGCCGTATCGATCACGGTGTAATGCAGCGGATCGGCGGATGCCTGTGCTTTATTCAGATAATCGCGGAAGGTCACGAAGTCGGAAAACGGTTCGACGAAAAGATACGTCCAGTCGCTGCCATCGGATGCGCGGCCGTACGCTTCGAACAGATCGGCGGCGTGACGTTCGACATCGAGCGGCTCGATGCGGCAATGCGCGCCGTCGATCGCGATGCGCGCGGGCCGCTCGCGCGGCGTCCAGTCGTTCACCGGCTCGCCGATGGGCTGCTTGTATTCGTTGGTATTCGCCATTGCTGCGCAGACTCCTTGATCGCGTTATAGGAATTTTCGTCGTGGCATTAAGTTACCTCAATCGATCGCGTTCGATCCACCTCGCCATCGACTTTTTAGTCTGGTCTGCAAAATTGAATTTGCCGGAATGGACCCGACGACGCAGTCTGGTGCAGACGTAAACGCACATCTCAGCCAGGTCTGCAGCGCACGAGTAGAGGTTGAGGCATGACGTTGAGCTGAA
>NZ_LFJJ01000286.1 GCF_001189365.1 Candidatus Burkholderia verschuerenii
GCTCCACGCTTCCTCCCCACGGTCGGTCGCCCTTCCGCAGTTGCGCTTCACTTCGCTCGCTGTGGTCAACTTGCCGCGCGACTTGCACCCGCAAGAGTGCGCCCATGCTGGGCGCACAAAAAGGCCCGCAGATGCGGGCTTTTTTATCGCTCCGACGAATCGCCCTTCACCGCGATGCCGTAACGTTTGATCTTCTCGTAGAGCGTCGCCTTGCCGACCTGCAGGCGATCCGCCGCCACCGCGACCGCGCCGCCGCACTGCTCCAGCGTCTCCGCGATCACCGCGCGCTCGAACTGCTCGGTGCGTTCCTTCAGCGGCTGCGCCGATGTATCCAGCGCGGCAGCGGCGGCGGCATCGTCGAGAATGCCGAGCACCATGCGATCCGCCGCGTTGCGCAGTTCGCGCACGTTGCCGGGCCAGTCGCGCTGCATCAGTTCCGCGCGCTGGCGATCAGTGATCATCGGCGCGGGGCGCTCGTAGCGCACGGCGACATCGAGCAGAAAGTGTTCGAACAGCGGCACGATATCCTCGCGGCGCTCGTTCAGCGGCGGCAGCGTGATCGTCACCACGTTCAGCCGATACAGCAAATCGCGCCGAAACGTGCCATCGGCGACGTGTTCGTTCATATCGCCCTTCGCCGCCGCGATCACGCGCAGATTCGCCCGCACCGGCTGATTCGAGCCAAGGCGTTCCAACACGCCGTCCTGCAGCACGCGCAGCAGCTTCACTTGCAGCGACAGCGGCATGCTTTCGATTTCATCGAGAAACAGCGTGCCGCCCGACGCCGCTTCCAGCCTGCCGACGCGCCGTTTCTGCGCGCCCGTGAACGCGCCCGCCTCGTAGCCGAACATCTCCGATTCGAACATCTGCTCCGGCAGCGCGCCGCAATTCACCGCGACGAACGGCTTCTCGCGACGCGGCGACATCTCGTGCAGACTGCGCGCGATCAGTTCCTTGCCCGCGCCCGTATCGCCGTTGATCAGCACGGACGCATCCGTCGGCGCGACGTTCGCGATCAGCCGCCGCACCTGCTCGATCGCCGGACTGCGCCCGATGATGCGGCTTTGCCCCGCGCCCGCCAGTTCGCGGCGCAGCGCCTGATTTTCGAGAATCAGCGTGCGGCGTTCCAGCGCGCGCCGCACCGTTTCGATCAATCGCTCGGAGGCGAACGGCTTTTCGATGAAGTCGTACGCGCCGTCGCGCATCGCCTGAACGGCCATCGAGATATCGCCGTGGCCGGTGACGAGAATCACGGGCACATCGGGCGCGCGCTCGCGGCACTGTGCGAGCAGATCGAGACCGCTCGCGCCGGGCAAGCGGATGTCGCTGACGACCACGCCGGGGAAATTCGCATCGACGGCGCTCGCGGCCGATTCGACGCTGCCGTGGCCCGTCACGTCGAAGCCCGCGAGTTGCAGACTCTGCACGCTCGCGCGGCGCACGAGTTCGTCGTCTTCGATGAAGATCACCTGCAAACCGGTGGTCATGTCTTGCCTCAAATCGGTGTTTAAACGCGTCACGCGCGACGCAGCGTCAGCACGAATTCCGCGCCGTGCGATTGATCCGCGTCGTGCTGCGTGCCGCCTTCCGGACCGTCCGCGACGATCGGCGCCTCGCGATTGCGCGCGGCGAGCGAGCCGCCGTAATCCCGCGCGATCGCCGATGAAATCGCCAGCCCGAGGCCGAGTCCCTGCCCCATTTCCTTCGTCGTGAAAAACGGCTCGAAGAGACGCGGCAGCGCGTCGGCGGGAATGCCGGGACCATTGTCGCGCACGACGATCTCGATGGTATCGGCGCGCGGCTCCAGTTCGACGACGATGCGCGGCCGGTCGCACGACGCGACGGCATCGAGCGCATTGCCGATCAGGTTGATGAAGACCTGCTCCAGACGCAAGTCCTCGCAGCGCACGAAGACCGGCGCGGCATCGTCGGCGAGTTCGGGCGCGAGATCGAACGCTACGTTCTTCATGCGCGGACGCAGCATCGACAGCACATTGCGCAACGCGCGCGACGTCGGCCCGCGCGCTCTTCGGCCGCGCCTTGGTGACGAACAGCTTGAGCTGATTCGTGATGTTGCCCATGCGCTCGGTCAGCGACGCGATCGCCTCCAGATTCTCGCGCGCCGACGCGTGATCGCCGCGATCGATCAGCACGCGCGTGTTGTCGGAAAAGCTGCGCAGCGCGGCGAGCGGCTGATTCAGTTCATGCGTGATGCCCGCCGCCATTTGCCCGAGCGCGGCGAGTTTGCTTGCCTGAATGAGTTCGTCATGCGCGGCGCGCAAATCCTGCTCGGCGCGCGTGCGTTCGTTCACTTCCTTCGTCAGTTGCGCGTTGGCATCCGACAAATCCGCCGTGCGCTCCGCGACGCGCTAATTCAGTTCGGCATACGCCGTTTGCAGCATCTCGCGACTGCGCAGCATTTCGCGCACGCGCGCGCGCCGCATGCGCCAGTAGAACGCCAGCAGACACAGCGAGACGAACACCAGCGCCGTCACGATGACCGCATTCTGCGCGGCGCTTTCGACGGGATCGAGCGGCGCCATCGTGATCAGTTGCCAATCCGGCTCGCCGATGGATCGGCGCGTCGCGAGATAGCTCGGCGCATCGCGGCCGCCGCCGACGCGCACGATCTGCGCGCCGCCCTCCAGCGTCTTCACAATGGTCATCGGCAGCGGCGTGATCGGCTGCTGCGCGTACTGGCGCGTCTCGTAGACCGACGCCTCGATGTTCTGCGGCAGCGGCCGCACCGTGTGATATTTCCACGCCGGCACCGACGACAAGAAGATCACGCCATGATCGTCGGTGACGATGAGCGGTTCGGACGCATCGGCGGCTTGCAGCCATTCGAGATTCAGCTTCACGACCGCGACGCCGATGTTCTCCTTCGTGCCTTCCTTATAAACCGGCTGCGAGATGTAATACCCCGGTTCGATCGAAATCGTGCCGATGCCGAAGAAGCGCCCGACGCCGCCTTTCTCCGCATCGATGAAATACGGCCGGAAGCTGTAGTCCACGCCTATGAAACTATCGCCGCCATTCCAGTTGCTCGCGGCCACGCAGGTGCCGTTCGCGCGCACCAGATACGTGACGGTCGCGTGCGCGCGCGTGTTGAGGTCTTCGAGATAGCGATTGGCGCGCTCGACGTTGGCCGTATCGGGATGATCGAGCACGTCCTGCACGACCAGATGCCGCGACAGCAGATACGGCAGATATTCGTAGCGGTCGAGCGTGCTCTTGAGCGTGTTGGTCGTGCGATCGACGCGCGAGGCCGCATTGCGCCGCAACTCGTCGATCCCGCGCTGCCACGCGACCTGCCACGTCAGCGCGCAGCACGCCACCAGCGCGGCGAACAACGCGAAAAACACGAGGATGCGGCGCGACACGTGAGCAGATTCCCGCGAATGAGGATCTGTCATTGTGGCATAGGCATTCGGCGTATCCGCCGTAATCGGCGTAGCCGGCGCCGAATGCAAAAGCGGCGAAGCGCTCGTGGACTGAGGCTTCGCCGCTTGCATGATCGTGCCCGGTCGAGACGAATGAAAGACTTAAACCGTCTTCGCTTCTTTGCGATCCGTCACGTCGACGCCGTGAGTCAGGACCTGCTTGAGCTTCTCGCGGTCCAGTTCCTTTTCCCACGCCGACACGACGACCGTCGCCACGCCGTTACCGACGATATTCGTCAGCGCGCGGCATTCCGACATGAAGCGGTCGATACCAAGAATCAGCACCATGCCCGCGAGCGGAATCGTCGGCACGACGGCCAGCGTGATGAAGCCCGCGCCCGTCACGCCGGATGCGCCCTTCGACGTCAGCATCGTCACCGCGAGCAGCGTCAATTGCTGGCCCCACGAGAGATCGGTGTTGGTCGCCTGCGCGATGAACAGCACGGCCATCGTCATGTAGATGTTGGTGCCGTCGAGGTTGAACGAGTAACCGGTCGGCACGACCAGACCGACGACCGAGCGCGAGCAGCCGAGCTTTTCGAGCTTGAGCATCAGCTGCGGCAGCGCCGCTTCCGACGACGACGTACCGAGCACGATCAGCATCTCTTCCTGCTGTCGCGTCACGGACACACGGCGACGCTGACCGAAGCGTGTCTCGCGTTGTTGCCGCGCGCGACGGATGGTGCGCGAGGCATCGCTGCTGCACGGCGACGCGGACCGCGACGGTCTGAGCGACCGCCTCAAGATCGGCGCGATTTCCACCGCGCTGACCGGCATGCTGCCCGCCGCGCTGCGCGAATTGACGCAGCGCGCGCCGCGTGCGCGACTGGTCATCGTGCCGGGGACGTCGCAGAGCCTGTTCCAGTCCTTGCAGGCCGGCGATCTCGATGCGGCCATCGTCGTTTCGCCGCCATTTGCGTTGCCGAAGACGATGCGCGCGGTCCTGCTGCGCGCCGAGCCGCTGTTGCTGCTGGCCGATCGGGATAGGGGCAGGCCTCGCGGCCCGACCCCTCCCACACCACCGTGCGTACGGGTCCGTACACGGCGGTTCGGATCAGTTGATCGGCGCTGGACCGACCGACGGCAGGCCCAGCGAACGG
>NZ_LFJJ01000287.1 GCF_001189365.1 Candidatus Burkholderia verschuerenii
CTCAACGTCATGCCTCAACCTCTACTCGTGCGCTGCAGACCTGGCTGAGATGTGCGTTTACGTCTGCACCAGACTGCGTCGTCGGGTCCATTCCGGCAAATTCAATTTTGCAGGCCAGACTACTTCAATCTGCGCGAATTGGATGCGGAAGCCGATGTGTTCACGCGCACCGTCACCTTGCGTGAGGAAGCGCTCAAGCTCGTGCAACGGCGCTTTGCCGAAGGCGATATCAGCGAGCTCGATGTCGCGCGCGCCAAGTCTGAACTCGCGACCGCGCGCTCGGATGCGATGACCGTGCAGCGTCTGCGTGCCGCGTCCGAGCATGGTCTTGCCGTGTTGCTCGGCAAGACGCCCGCCGAGTTCAACATGGCCGCGAATCCGCTCAGGCCGGTGACGATCCGCGTGCCGCCGGGCTTGCCCTCGGCGTTGCTCAAACGTCGTCCCGATATCGCGGCGGCCGAGCGCGCGATGGCGGCGGCGAATTCGCGCATCGGCGTGGCGAAGGCGGCGTTCTTTCCGTCGCTCACGCTGACCGGCATGGGCGGTTTCGAATCGGCGACGCTGGGCGATCTGTTCAACTGGTCGAGCCGCACCTTCCTGCTCGAACCGTTTGCGGGTACGGCGCTGAATCTGCCGATCTTCGATGGCGGTCGTCGCAACGGCAATCTCGCGAATGCGCGCGCCGTGTATGAAGAGGATGTCGCGAATTATCGTCAACAGGTGCTGACGGCGTTCCACGAAGTCGAGGACAATCTCTCGGACTTGCGCATTCTCGAAGATCAAACGGCCACGCAAGACGATGCCGTGAAGTCCTCGGTGCGCGCGGCGCAACTCTCGCGCACGCAATACACGGAAGGCGCGGTGAACTATCTCGACGTGATCGATGCGGAGCGCACGGTGCTGCAAACACAGCGCGCGTCGGTCCAGCTCGAAGGCGCGCAGGCCGTGTCGACGGTGAATCTCATACGCGCTTTAGGCGGCGGCTGGGGCGATGCCAAGCCCAGTCCGGTGCCCGAACCGAGTCTCGCGCAGAAGTAAAAACAATAAGGCCCTGCTATTTGCAGGGCCTTATCACATGCGCGGCGATTGTTCGGTCGGCGGAACATATGTCTTCAACTTTAAGCCATTTATCCCTTGCGGCCCGTTCCTTAAAATTCAACTCATTGGAAAGGGGGCAGTGATGAAAGACTTGATCGCAAGACAACTGTATCAGCCGGCGGTGGTGCTGCCACTGCTGCTCTTGACGCGCCTGATGGTCTCGCATGATTTCAATCTCACGCAAGTGATGTTCGTCGTCATGCTCAAGGGATCGCAACAGGCTTTTCACTTTATGCGGGACGCGATGCCGCGTCTGCGCGGCGGCGATGTGCAAGACATCGCCTGCCGCCATTGCTGCTAAAACTGTTTTACCGTTTGATCAATAAACGTCGGGAACATACATCTCTTCCGGCACCGGCTGACGCAGATAATCCGGATTAAATACACGCTCGGGCAAGTCGATCGGCTGATGCTCGACTTCGTGATAGAGCACCTGACTCAACAAGTGGTGAATGCAATTCAGGCGCGCGCGCTTTTTGTCGACGGCCTGCACCACCCACCACGGCGCTTCGGGAATATTCGTGCGGGCAAGCATGGTTTCTTTAGCCGCCGTATAAGCTTCCCAGCGGCGACGGCTTTCCAGATCCATCGGGCTTAGCTTCCACTGCTTGAGCGGATCTTCGATACGCGCCTGGAAGCGCACTTCCTGTTCGTCGTCGGTGATCGAGAACCAGTACTTGACGATCTGAATGCCGCTGCGCACCAGCATCTTTTCGAATTCGGGCACCGAGCGGAAGAATTCTTCGTACTCTTCGTCCGTGCAGAAATTCATTACGCGTTCGACGCCCGCGCGGTTGTACCAGCTACGATCGAACAGTACGATTTCGCCCGCTGCGGGCAAGTGCGAGACATAGCGCTGGAAATACCATTGCGTGCGTTCGCGATTGTTCGGCGCGGGCAGGGCCGCCACGCGGCACACACGCGGATTCAGCCGCTGAGTGATACGCTTGATCGCGCCGCCCTTGCCGGCGGCATCGCGGCCTTCGAACAACACGACGAGCCGATGGCCCGTGTGCACGACCCAGTCCTGCAGCTTGACGAGTTCGCCTTGCAAGCGGAAAAGCTCACGAAAATAGGTCTTGCGCAGCAGACGGTCTTCATCGGTGAAGACGGAGTCGCCGTCGATAAAGCGGTCGTCGACCTCCATTTCGAATTCTTCGTCATAGCTGTCGATCAGGTCCGCATGAAAGCGGCGCTGCTTTTCCGATGTGTTCATCTGAGGGCTCCGTGGTCGTGCAATGTTCGCTGATTGCCGATTATTTGCGGCGGGTTTGCGGCGCGGGTCGGCCGATTATGACGCTATTTGATTGCAGTGATATGACGCTTTCATCATAGAAAGCCAAACGTGAAACGGCTCGGCGTTTTGCAAAGCTAGAATGTTCCGGTACTTCGGTGGCATTCCAGTTAAAGACAGGAGGCGTATCGCACGATGACCGATTCAACCAGCGTCATTCAAAGCTTCGACCCCGCGCAGACCGCGCGTCTCGTTCCTTACGACCGTCTCGTCGACACGCTCGCCGCGACCATGCTCGACTATGCGGCCGGGCGAATCGAGAGCCCCGAGCGCATGGTCGTGCCGCTTGCGCAAGGCGGCGTGATGCTGTCGATGCCCGCGACCGCATCCGATCTCGCGATGCACAAGCTCGTCAACGTGTGTCCCGGTAATGGTGCACGCGGCTTGCCGACCATCCACGGACAGGTCACGGCTTACGATGCGACCACCGGCGTGCCGCAATTCATGCTCGACGGTCCCACGGTGACGGGGCGTCGCACGGCGGCCGTGTCCATGCTCGCGATCCGCGCGCTCGCACACGATTCGCCGCGCGATGTCCTGTTGATCGGCACCGGCAAACAGGCGGCTTATCACGTCGAAGCGCTAGCGAGCGTGTTTCCGGACGCGCGCATTCATGTGCTCGGCTCGCGAGCGGAATGTGCGCAGGCGTTTTGCAAGGCGTATGCGGCGGTATCGTCCAGGCTCGTGGCGTTGAGCGAGCCCGCGATTCCGGCATCGATCGATGTCGTCATTGCCGCGACGACCAGCAAAACGCCTGTCTATACGTTGCTGGCGCAGGATGGGCGTCTCGTGATCGGCGTAGGCGCATTTACGGCGGATGCAGCGGAAATCGCCACGCCGACCGACAGTATTGGCAAGCACGCGATTCGTCGACGATCTCGCAGGCGCGCGCCATGAAGCGGGCGACTATATTCTTGCAGGCGTCGCGTGGGATACGGTATCGCCGCTCGCCCAAGCGTTGGCTTCGCCACAAAAAATAGCAGGTCCAGTGATGTTCAAATCGATCGGATGTGCGGCCTGGGATCTCGCGGCGTGTCGTGTCGCACGCGCTGTTTTGTCGGAAGAACCATAAAAGACGCATGAACGTGCTAAGCGGGTGGAACAGACCTTGCTCATTGCTTACTCATTGACTGACCGGCGCCATCGGCGCGCCATAGCAATCGAGCCAGCGAACCCACTCATGAACAGTCGACACGACACCCTATGGAATCCGTGGAACCCGGCACACGAAGACGGGCATGAAGGTGCCGGCGGCGCGGCGAGCGCAACCAAGCGCGCGCCGCACGGCAATGGAGCACCGCCCGCCGCGTACTTTATTTCCGTGCTGGAACTAGCGACTGGCGAAAAGCTCGGCAACGACGAACGCCTGCGCGCAGTCGCCATGCTCGAATCGCAGTTCGGCGCGGGACGGCCGCGCACGCTTACCGAAGCGGTCAAGATCTGCGCGGCGGCCATCGATTCGACGACCTTGCAACGCATGGCGCGCGGCGCTAAAGCTTAAGCGCCGCTTGCTACCGTCCCGGCTTAAATGTCGTTAAGAGAAGCGCGTTTTTTCACACTAGTGTAAAACGCACGTGGTCTGCCAAGGGTTAATCCTTAGCGACCGCTTTCTTTAGACAATCATTTGACCGTCTGAATCACTTCGAAGCCTTCGAATTCCGGATGCCCGAGATAAAGCTGACGCGTCTCGCCGCCCGCATTGCGATGCGCGGCGCGAAACGCGTCCGATCGCGTTCAGTCCTCGAAAGCCGCGTGATTCGTCCAGATCGTGTGGCTCGAATAGAGGACGTGATCGTCGCGCGTCGGTCCTTTAAGCAGATGAAACTCGACGAAGCCCGGCACGTCCTTGAGGAACGTGTCGCGGCTGGTCCAAAGCCGTTCGAAATCGGCTTCCGCGCCGGGAACGATCTTGAAGCGATTCATGGCGATATACGTAGTCGGATCTGCAAAATTGAATTTGCCGGAATGGACCCGACGACGCAGTCTGGTGCAGACGTAAACGCACATCTCAGCCAGGTCTGCAGCGCACGAGTAGAGGTTGAGGCATGACGTTGAGCTGA
>NZ_LFJJ01000288.1 GCF_001189365.1 Candidatus Burkholderia verschuerenii
GGCGAAGTTCCAAACTCCCAGGAAACCATTCAGATCAATATTGCTTCTGGGAGTTCTGGGAAACACGATCTTCCGGCGGCCCCTTGCCACCCTTGACTTCGACTAATTCTGAAGGGCCGACTACCTCGGTTTGTGCTTCGACGATATTCATTTGCGCTCGCAGATTTACCGCCGTCAATGCGCGCTTTGCGCGCAATGACCAATCCCCCTGCTTTTCAGCCGCGTCCCATTGCTGACAAGGCTTCCGGCCGTTCTCGATTGTGGACGGTCGAAGGGTCGCGCGGTACAATTAGCGCGATTTTTTTGGCCTGCGTGGTCACGAAAGCAGCAAACAGTCCCGAGAAGGTTGTGAAGCGCTCGGCGCGGGCCATGTGTGACGAGCGCCGGATTTCCCCTCATGCCAGGTTAGAAGCTATGAACAATTTCGTCGGCAAATGTGCCGTGATTGCAGCGCTGTCGGGTCTCGCCGGCTTCGCGACTCAGGCGTCGGCCGACGTCGTGGGTAACGCAAAGGCCGCAGAGGGCAAGGTGGCGATGTGCATCGGCTGCCACGGCATCCCGGGCTATCGCACCGCGTACCCGGAAGTCTATGAAGTGCCGATGCTGGGCGGCCAGAACGCCAACTACATCGCGAACACGCTGCATGCCTACAAGAAGGGCGACCGCCACTTCGACACGATGCGCGCCATCGCGACCACGCTGTCCGATCAGGATATCGCCGATATCGCCGCGTATTACGCCGCGCAGACCCCTAAATCGAAGAACAATCCCGACAAGTGATCCTGTCGCCAGGAAACAGTCACAGGCGGCGACGCAAGGACACAGGAGAATTCATGAAGCCCTCTAAGGCACTTCACATCAGCTTCAAGGCGGCGGGCGCGGCGGCTGCACTGATCGGCATGACGGCGTTCAACGTCGCGCACGCGGCCGATGCCGGCAACGGCAAGGTGCTGTCGGAAAGCCACAACTGCGCGGCCTGCCACGGCCCCGGCCTGAATAAGCCGGTCAGCGGCGATTATCCGAAGCTCGCGGGCCAGCACGCGACTTATATCTACTGGGCGCTGCGCCAGTATCAGATCGGCAACGGCAACCCGAACTTCGGCCGCAACAACGCGATCATGGCGGCGCAGGTGCAGAACCTGTCGCAAGGCGATCTGAAGGATCTCGCGGCGTATATCGAATCGCTCGACGGCAGTCTCGTGCTGAAGAAGTAACGCGAAGCTCGACAACTGCATCGAATTGGGCGGGCGGCGTGTCTTGACGGCACGCCGCCCTTTTGTTTTTGGAGCGATGCCGACGTCGTGCTCGTTCACTCCGCGAGCATCGCGGGAATCTGTTCGACGAGCGCATCGATGGTCACGCGTGTGCGCGTGCGCAAATGCCGTGTCTTCGGCCACACGGCGAGCACCGGCAGCGACGCGATGCGATGCGATGCGCCGGCAACACCGCCACGAGATGTCCGCTTCGAACATAGCGCGCGAGCAGCCAGCACGGCAGCCACGCAATACCGTGTCCGTCGATGACGGCGCCCGCGACCGCCTGAATATCGTCCATGCTGAGTTGCGGGCGCAGCGGCACGCGGCGCGGCCGGCCATCGGGTTCGGTGACGTCCCATGAGACGACCGTGCCCGCAACCGACAGTCCGATACCACGATGCGCTTCGAGATCGTCGAGCGTGCGCGGCGTGCCATGCTCCTCCAGATAAGCCGGCGACGCACCGAAGCTCACATGCTGCATGCCCAGGCGTCGCGCGACGAGCGTCGGACTGTCCGGTAATGCGCCTATGCGCACGGCGAGATCGAATCCTTCTTCGATCAGATCGACGCGGCGATCGCCGAAGGAGATATCGATCTGCAGCTGCGGATGCCGTCGCGCCAGATCGAACAGCACGGGCGGGACGCAGAAGTGACCGAGCGCCAGCGGTACGCTCACGCGCAATCTGCCGCGCGGCTCCAGCCGGCCTGCCTCGAGATCGGCTTCGGCGGCTTCGAGTTCGGCGAGTGCGCGCAGACAACGCTCGTAGTAGCCCTGTCCTTCGTCGGTGAGCGCCTGGCTGCGCGTCGTGCGATGAAGCAGCCGCACGCCGAGCCGCGTTTCGAGACGCGCTATCGACTTGCCAACCGCCGAACGCGTCAGATCGAGACGTTCGGCGGCGAGCGCGAAGCTGCCGGCCTCGACCACCTTGATAAAGGTGGCGACACCCGAGAGTTTGTCTTCCTTGAGCATGTCCATTTGGTTCCTGCGGGGACCGGTTAATCGGATTCAAACGATCCGATTAGGGAATCCTATTCTCCTACACTTCGATTTTATTTCTGAAGAGGGAAGGGCATTCCACCATGTCATCTCGTGAATTCGGCGGTCGCAGGCAAGTGCTGGCGTTGCTGTCGGTCTTTCTCGCATCGCTCATGTTCGGGCTGGAGATTTCCAGCGTACCGGCGATCCTGCCGACGCTCGACGCCGTGCTTCATGCAAGTTTCGCGGAACTGCAATGGATCGTGAACGCCTATGCGATTGCCTGCGCCACCGTGCTCATGGCGACGGGCACGCTTGCCGACCGCTTCGGGCGAAAGCGCATTTTGCTGGTCGCCATTGCCGCTTTCGGCGTCGCCTCGCTGGTCTGCGGTTTGGCCCAGGACGCGGCCACGCTGATCGGCGCGCGCGCGGTGCAAGGCGTCGCCGGTGGCGCGATGCTGATCTGCCTGGTCGCCGTGTTGTCGCATCAGTTTCCGGACGGCGCGATGCGCGCGCGTGCGTTCGGTGCATGGGGAATCGTCACCGGCATCGGCCTGGGTTTTGGCCCGCTGGTCGGCGGCGCGATCGTCGCGCTTGCGAACTGGCGATGGGTCTTCTGGGTGCACATATTCATCGCGCTGGCCGCGATCGTGCTCGCTCGATGTGCGCGGCATGGTCACGCTGTCGGCGGCGGTGTTCGCGCTCGCGTGGTACATCACGCAGGGACAGACGACGGGCTTCATGCACGGTCCGTCGCTGGCCGTGCTCGCGGCGGGCGGGGTCAGCTTCGCGCTATTCGTCGTCACGCAATTGCGCAATCCGCATCCGATGTTCGACTTCTCGGTGTTTCGTATCCGCGCGTTCTCGGGGGCGCTGCTCGGTTCGGCGGCGATGAACTTCAGTTTCTGGCCGTTCATCGTCTATCTGCCGATCTATTTTTCCGGCGCGCTTGGCTACGATGCGGTGAAAGGCGGCCTGTCTCTGCTCGCCTACACGTTGCCGACGCTCGCGTTTCCGCCGCTGGGCGAACGGCTCGCGCAACGCTATGGCGCGGGCGTGGTGATTCCCGGCGGCCTGTTCGCGATAGGCGTCGGCTTCTTCGCGATGAAGGCGGGCAGCGGCATGGCCGACGCGAGCTGGCTGACGATGCTGCCCGGCTGTGTGATCGCGGGCGCGGGACTGGGTATTGTCAACACGCCCGTCACCAATACGACGACGGGGTCCGTATCGGCGTCACGTGCCGGCATGGCATCGGGCATCGACATGAGCGCGCGTTTTATCTCGCTCACGATCAACATCGCGCTGATGGGTGCGATTCTCGCGCACGGCGTGCTTGAGCAGCTTCGCGCGATGCTCGGCACGTCGGCCAACGATGCGTCGCTGAGCGCGCTGGCAAACCGCATCGCGGCAGGGGAAAGTGCGAACGGCGTGGATGCGCGCGCTGACACACGGTTTCGGCGATGTGATGCTCTACGGTGGCGTCGCCGCGAGCGCGCTGGCATTGGCGAGCCTGATCGTCTTCGGTACGCTTCGCAGCCGCGCGCGATGCAGCGCGAACGGCGAATGCGTCCGATAAAGCGCTTTACTTAGTCCCGCGAAGCACGTCGCTCGATCAGCGCGAGATAAGCGTCGGTATCCGGCGGCGTGTTCGAGCGCTGCGCTTCCCAGATCACTTGCCCGAGGCATTTATGATTGCGTGCTGCGCATCGTGCGACGAACCGAGGCGCGCGGCGAGTTTGTCGTGCGCGCGGCGGATGCCCGGCGGCTGATCGATCGACAATTGCTCGCTGATGGCGAGATGCATCGACAGATGCAGAAACGGGTTGGTCTGGCCGTGATCGGGCGAATAATCGGCATCGCGCGATTTGGGATTGGCGAGCGCGTCGTGATATTCGGGATGCTCGCGCATCCAGTCGGCGGCCATGCTTTCGAGCGGCGTCAGAATCTCCTTCGCGCGCTCCTTGCGCCACGTCTCGGTGAAAAACTGGCGAACTTCGTCGCGGCTGGGATTGAACATAAGCGCTTGATTCGATTGCGGGTTTCTAGTGTTCCGTCCCAGAAATAACTTTATATAAATCCAACATGTTCTATGATCGACTTATGGTGTGCGGGAGACGATCGTGGGACGTAAGGGAATCGAGGTTCTCGTGTCCAATCTGGAGCGAGAA
>NZ_LFJJ01000289.1 GCF_001189365.1 Candidatus Burkholderia verschuerenii
TCTTTAAGCGTATCAAGCATTTTCGTCGCGTCGCCACTCGATATGACAAACTCGCCCACAGCTACCTCACCTTTGTCTCCATCGTGTCTGCCTTCGGGCCGCTCTTAAATGTGAACAGGACCTAGTGTTGCCGGACACGACTTCGAGTGCGCCTGGAGTAGATGGTCCGAAGGTATCTGTGAGTGCGTTATCGCTCATCGCAAACTTTTGCGCATAGTTCCACAACGCCGTAACCGTGTTGCCGTCGTAGTAACCCATCACTTGACCAGCGGTGCCGAACGCGCCGGCACCGCCACTCGAGCCTTTACCCGTGTATCTCGGGAAAAGGTCTGCCGCGCCATTGTTGTAAGCCTGCTGCTCAGCGGTATAAGCATGATTCTGGTCTGCAGTCGCGGCTTGCGTGCGATCGAGACGAAACGGATTTGTTGCCGCGTTGCCATTCAGAGTGTTGGTGAAGTTCGGATTAGATGTCAACAACGAAGCCGAGAGACCATTGACCGTTGGCGTACCCGCAGATGCCGCAAATATGGGTTCGCCCGATGGGTTTGTTGCATTTGGATACGTTGCGAAATAGTGGTCAAAAGAGACGTTTTCGTTATAGATCACGACGAGGTGCTTGATCGGCGTCGCGGTGGCTAGCTTGTCCTGCGCGCTTCGATTGTCGTCGTGTGAACTGCCGCAGGCATACAAGCCAAATGCAAACGCAACGGACACGGCAATCATAATGGCTCGGCGGTGCATAGATGAGACTCCGGGTGTCGCATTTCGAATGTAGATTCGATCGACAACGGCCATTGCGGCTTGGACAATCGACGTGTGGGCACTTTTCGCCTCGCGCCGGATTTAAACATCGTCACAAGGCACGCTTAAGGCATCTAGCTTTCTATACGCTTAACTTATCGTTAAATAGTATTGCATATCGTTGTCTTGCATGGCTTTAGACACGTCTTGCTTGGCAAGCCGCGATGCAGCCACTCGGTTGACGGATGAGCGTCGATGACTGTCCTCGGATGGTGCGCTCCGAGCAATAGCGATTGCCTCCAGTTATGCTGGGCGTTCGATTCCGTCACGCATCTGTAAAAGCGGCAGATTAGAGTGTTTTCTGGTACCTCTCAGTTATCCGTTAAGGTTTCCAGCGATGACGACATTTCTCCGGTTCTTGTCCTTCGTTTTCAGCCGTCATATCATCGCCTCGCAACTCGGTTCGACAAGCGCCTGGAACTAACTTTGTGTCATTGGCCGCGCGGTTCGCAACTGCAAGAACCAAGTCCACCACGATGGCTCTTACTTATCGTTCAGGCAGGCGCTGCGTACTTAAGAAAAATTAGGCGCTTGGGCCTCTCGAAGCGATCCACCAGCTTCAGCGATCTGCGCTAACAACTGGCTTGGCTTCCAGCGCTTTCCATACTGCTCGTGCCACACACTGACCTGCTCGAAGATCTTTTTTGCCCCAATCGAGTCTGCCCAGTACATCAATCCGCCTCGATGACGCGGAAAGCCAAACCCATACAACCACATTACGTCGATATCACTTGCGCGGTAAGCTTTACCATCTTCCAGGATCTTGCAGGCCTCGTTCACCGACGCGAAGAGCAAGCGGTTCAAAATCTCGTCGTCAGAAAACTCACGTTGCGGGATGCCAAGCTCACAGCCAACGTCACGAATGATCTTCGAAACCTCCTCGTCAGGATGCGGCGTGCGATCCCCCTCGTTGTAACGATACCAACCTGCACCGTTTTTTTGCCCTTTCCTGCCCATCTCAACCATGCGGTCGGGAACGTGGAGCTTTCTATAAGTCGGATCCGCTGCGGCCCGACGCTTGCACGTATCGTAACTAACGTCGAGGCCTGACAAATCGCTAACCGCAAAAGGTCCCATTGGATAGCCAAATCCAACCATGACCTTATCCACCTGCTGCGGCAGCACGCCTTCTTCCAGCATCAACATCATCTCCGTCACCAGCGGTGCACGGCTACGATTTGCCGCAAAACCATCGCAAGAACCTGCAACGACGCTTACTTTGCCCAGGTCGCGGCCTAATTTCGTTGCTCTGAGGATCGTTTCAATTGACGACTTTTCCCCCCTAACAACTTCGCAGAGTTTCATGACATTCGCGGGCGCAAAGAAGTGTGCCCCCGCGACTTGATGCGGACGTCGTGTGACGGCCGCCATCGTGTTGATGTCAATTGCCGAGGAATTAGTGAGCAGGAGGGACCCTTCTTTCATGACTGTGTCCAGCTTCGTGAACACGTCTTCTTTAAGATCGATACGCTCAAACACCGCTTCCACGACGACATCGGCGTCACCGATGTCCTCATATCGCAAGACAGGTTGTATGTATGTCAGTCGCTCGTTCATTTCTTCCTGTGTGAGGCTTCCACGCCGTACTCTCACGGCGTACGTGTCCTGAATCCGCTTCATGCCTCGATCAAGCGCTTCTTGCGTCACTTCGAGCACTTTCACCGGTACGCGAACGTCCGCAAAACAGATTGCAATTCCAGCTCCCATTGTTCCTGCGCCCACAATCGCAGCTGATTGCACGCCGTCAGGTTTGTAGGACGCGGGCGTTCCCGGAATCTTTTTCGCCTCACGCTCGGCAAAGAAGGCATATCGCAATGCCTTCGCTTCACCCGAGCCCTCGAGTTCCGAAAACAGTCGCTGCTCAAGCGCCAGACCGTCCTCGAAGCTACCTGTTAGTGCCGCTTCTACGCAAGCGATGGCGCAGTGTGGCGCCCTCACGTTACGAGCCTTGCTAACAGCGGCCTTCTTTGCCGCTTCCCAGACTTCAGGATGCTGTACCGCATCGGCAATTTGATTGGTCATGTCCCGTACGCGTGGCAATGGGCGCGCGTGCGCGACGTCTTTCGCGTAAGAGACTGCGCTAGCCAAAAGGTTCTCCTGACTCACGATCTGCGTAACGATTCCGGAGTTCAATGCTTCGACCGCGGAAACGTGACGACCGCTGCTGATCATCTCGACAGCGACCTTCGGACCCACTAACCTTGCCAGCCGCTGAGTCCCTCCTCCAGCTGGAATTACCCCGATGCTTACCTCTGGCAGCCCTAGCTTAGCGTCTGGCGTGGCGATTCGATAATGACATGCAAGGGCATGCTCAAGTCCTGCACCAAGAACGTAGCCTTGCATTGCGGCTATCACTGGCTTCTCACATGCATCCAAAGCTGCAGTACTTACGCTTGTGCTGATTTGGCGGGCCTTACCAAACTGTCGGATATCGGCACCGGCGATAAAATTCTTACCGGCCCCAATGAGCACAATCGCCTCCACTGCAGCGTCTGCGCCAGCGCGCTCCAGGCCGTCGATGATGCCCTCCCGCATACCCGGCGCTAACGCATTAACCGGCGGATTGTCGACGGAAATCACTGCCACGCCGCCTTCGACGTGGTAACTGACATTTCGTGTATCGCTCATCAGGTGTCTCTCTTAATGTCAAAAGCGCTGGCGGTAAGTCAGCTGATCCCGTGAAATCCCTCGCCGAGCGAACGACAGCTGAACATCAGATGCCTAATCAGGAAACGACGTTGCTTTTTTCGATCTATCGTTTGTCGGAAGGACGAAACCTTCAATGCATCGTATCATTCGTTCCGTTGATCAGCATTAATTTCACTAAATGAAACTTTCGTCACGCGATGACCCTTATTTGCGGGCAGGGTTCGACGGCTGACAACACGGCAGTAGCTCCGGCAAGTTGCTGAGATGCGAGGGGCGCTGGCGCCATGAAAGAAGTTGCGAAAGCCTTGGAACTTGAACTGGATGAATTGCGTGAGAGACTGGCTGGCCTGCTTAGGCGCCCTGAACCGAGACAGCGTTCGCTAGCCTTTCTAAAAGGTTTGCTCGGTACGGTTGAACGTAAGCACAGTTTGGCAGCCTGCCGAACGGATCGGCTACCAGAACTCTCGTCTCTATTGTCCCTGGCTTACAGACACTCTCTGGCATGACCCGGAAGCTGTACCGTGCTGCCAGGAACTCGTCAGGCTTCCTGGGCAGATCGCACAGGAATATATGGGCCAGACAGCGGAGGCTCCTCGTTCGGTGTACACACAAAAAAAACGCGCAGTTCATCACAGGTACGGAGTGGCGAGCGGATGTTCTCAAGCACTGATACTCCAATGAGCAAGAGGTCGATTGTTATTCCATCACGGCTGCGGTTCTGCGCGATCCGGATGTGGCATAAAAGGCCATGTTTGACGGTCTGCTGCCCGTTGGGAAGACCCTTCCACACAGGGCCCCAGAGAAGTTGTGTGCGTCAAGTTGTGCAGAAATCGGATGCCGGTGGTTTCAGTTG
The DNA here is from genome assembly GCF_001189365.1 of Candidatus Burkholderia verschuerenii. Lineage (GTDB taxonomy): Bacteria > Pseudomonadota > Gammaproteobacteria > Burkholderiales > Burkholderiaceae > Caballeronia > Caballeronia verschuerenii. Next base: position 4,304 of record NZ_LFJJ01000289.1, read on the forward strand.
ATCCTTCTGTGCGACGTGCGGCGCGAAGGGCGTAGCCCGCAGCGCCGAACGCCGCGCGGCCGCTATGCAGCAGC
>NZ_LFJJ01000290.1 GCF_001189365.1 Candidatus Burkholderia verschuerenii
TGGCATGCCTCGCCTCACATAACCTCAACTTCCCGAACCGCCCGGTGCGGACCCGCACGCCGGGTGGTGTGGCAGGGTGGTGTGGCAGGGGACCGGCCAGCTTGCTGGCCGCCCCTATGCCGATCATCATCTGGAGACAGCGATCAGTCAGCGCGGATAGCGTACGTCGAGAATATCGATCTGCTGGATGCCGACAGGCGTATGCAGCGCCACCGTATCGCCGATTTTCGCCTTGATCAGCGCGCGCGCCACCGGCGAAATCCAGCTGACGTAGCCGCGATCCAGATCCACCTCGTCGACGCCGACGATCGTCACCGTCTTCACGTCGCCGTCGTCGCCCGCATAGTCGACAGTCGCGCCGAAGAACACCTGATCGACGTTCTCCTGCTTGCTGCTGTCCACCACTTCCGCCTTGTCCAGACGCTTGCCCAGAAAGCGGATACGCCGGTCGATTTCGCGCAGACGACGCTTGCCGTAGATATAGTCGCCGTTCTCCGAGCGGTCGCCGTTGGACGCGGCACACGACACCAGTCGGACCACTTCGGGGCGCTCGGTATCGAGCAGTTGCAGCAGCTCGTCTCGCAGCCGCTGATGACCTGCCGGCGTGATGTAGTTCTTCGTGCCGGCGGGGACGTCGGGTTGACCGACATCGAGATCGTCGTCGCTTTCGTCCGACTCTTTAACAAATGCCTTGTTCATGATGCGAACCGCTGATCGGATATTTGCTTTGGAACTAACAACTTACCATGACGCACGCATGTCGCGCCGGGTCTGGCACGGCATTTTGGACAATAACCCTTCCCTTTTTCAATAACCCTCGTTATAATTTCGCATCTGCGTGCGGCTGTAGCTCAGTTGGATAGAGTACTTGGCTACGAACCAAGGGGTCGTGGGTTCGAATCCTGCCAGCCGCGCCATTTTTCGAAGGGCCTTCCACTTGGAAGAAGGCCCTTTTTGTTTTCCGCCGCCGAATCTACAAACTATCACACGCGCGGATTCGAACCGATATCGCCGATATGCATGCTCGGCGACGGCATATCCTCCACCGACGTCACCGCGCTCGATTCCTCGATCGTTTCGGCGCGCAAGCCCACCAGCGCCTGCGGACGCCGCAGAATCTCGTCCTCCACCGTATCGCCGAACGCCTGGCATACGAACGCCCTCAACAGCGCGATACGCAGCGACGGCCCGCGCCCTTCCACCGTCTTCCCCTCCTTGCCGAAGCTCACGCTGCACGTCACTTCGCCGCGTTCGTGATTGGTCATCTCGAGATTGCGGGCACGCTCCAGCACGACCGCCGCGGCTTTCCACGACGACGACGGCAGAAACCGTCCGTCCCACGGCCGGCCGCGATCGTTGCCACGAATGGAGAGCGTCTCGCCGCTGTCGGTGAAGTGGATTTCGCGGATGAAGTCGTGCAGCGCCCGCGTGACCCAGTAGTCGAGCGCGGTATCGTCGAGATCGGAGGTTTTCATTGCCGCGTTCCTTGTCTATCGGTTATCGACAGGCGTGCACGCCGCGTTCCCGCGCGGAATCAGTAGTCCGCGCGTTCCCGGTCGATGCGCATGCCGCCGTCCTGATTGCGATGATGCGGCTCGTCGCTCGGACGCTCCCGCGCGATGCGCATGACGTCGTGATTGGTCCGCACGCGGCGCATGACATTTGCCAGATGCACGCGGTCGCTGACCTGGATGACGAAGCGCAGCATCTTGGCTTCCTGCGACACGTCCTCGTCCATCGCGATATGGACGATATTGGCATCCGCCGAGGTGATGTCCGCCGCGACGCGCGCGAACACGCCCTTCGTGTTCTTGACCAGCACCTTCACGGCGACGTCGAACAGACGGCCCGGCTGAGGCGCCCACGCGACGTCGATCCAGCGGCCCGGATCGCGCCGGTGGATGCGCTGCGCGACGCGGCAATCGGTGGTGTGAATCGCCATGCCGAGCCCGATGCCGATATAGCCCATGATGTCGTCGCTGGGAATCGGGCGGCAGCATGGCGACAACTGCACCGACATGCCTTCCGTGCCCGTGATGACGACCACCGGCGGCGCGGTATTCGTGTTGTGATGCTCGCGATGCGGATGCTCGTCGCCGTCCAGACCGTTCATCAACATTTCGATGCGCTTGGCCATGACCGCCGCCACGCGCCGGCCGAGACCGATATCCGCGAAAATTTCCTGACGCGTCTTGTTGCCGGTCCACTGCACGAGCTTTTCCCACACTTCCGGCGTGACGTCGGACAACGCGAGGCCGTAGCCCTTGAGACTCTGATCGACCAGACGCTCGCCCAGCTGGACGGACTCGTTCAGGCGCATCGTCTTCAGGTAGTGACGGATGGCCGAGCGCGCCTTGCCGGTGCGCACGAAACCGAGCCACGCGGGATTCGGCTTCGAATACGGCGCGGTGATCACTTCGACGATATCGCCGCTCTTGAGTTCGGTACGCAGCGGCAGCAGTTCATTGTTGATCTTCACCGCGACGCACTGATTGCCGAGGTCGCTGTGGATCGAATACGCGAAGTCGAGCGCCGTCGCGCCGCGCGGCAGCGGCATGATCTTCGACTTCGGCGTGAATACGTAGACGGCGTCCGGGAACAGGTCGATCTTGACGTGCTCGAGGAATTCGCTCGAATCGCCCGCTTCGCTTTGAATGTCGAGCAGCGACTTGAGCCATTGATGCGCGCGCTTCTGCACGTCGTTCAGATCGGCGCCGCCGTTCTTGTATAGCCAGTGCGCCGCGACGCCCGCTTCCGCGATTTCATGCATCTTTCGCGTGCGGACCTGAAACTCGATCGGTGCGCCGAACGGGCCGACCAGCGTGGTATGCAGGGACTGATAGCCGTTCACCTTTGGAATGGCGATGTAGTCCTTGAACTTGCCGGGAACGGGCTTGTAGAGCGCATGCAGCGCGCCGATGCACGTATAGCATTCGAGCGCGCTTTCGACGACGACGCGAAAACCGTACACGTCGAGCACCTGCGAGAACGACAACTGCTTGTCGCGCATCTTCTTGTAGATGCTGAAGATGGTTTTCTCGCGGCCAGTGACTTCCGCGTTGATCTTCGCATCCGCAATGGTGCGCTGCACTGCTTCGAGAATCTTGCCGACCACTTCGCGCCGATTGCCGCGCGCCGCCTTCACCGCCTTTTCGAGCGTGGCGTAACGGGTCGGATTGAAATTCGCGAAGCTCAGATCCTGCAACTCGCGATACGTGTTGTTCAGACCGAGCCGATGCGCGATCGGCGCGTAGATATCCAGCGTCTCGCGCGCGACGCGACGGCGCTTCTCCGGCGGCACCGCGCCCAGCGTGCGCATGTTGTGCAGCCGGTCGGCGAGCTTGACGAGAATGACGCGCACGTCGCGCGCCATCGCCAGAAGCATCTTGCGGAAGTTTTCCGCCTGCGCTTCCTCGCGATTGCGGAATTCCATCTTGTCCAGCTTGGACAAGCCGTCGACCAGTTCCGCGACCTTCGCGCCAAAGTGCTCGGCGATCTCCGTCTTGGTCACGCCCTGATCTTCGATCACGTCATGCAGCAGCGCCGCCATGATCGATTGCGCGTCCAGCTTCCAGCCCGCGCAGATCTCCGCGACCGCGACCGGATGCGTGATGTACGGCTCGCCGCTCTGGCGATACTGCCCGAGATGGGCTTCATCGCTGAAATGGAAAGCCGCCTTGACTTCCTTGATCTCTTCCGGCGCGATATAGCTCGACAGCGCGTTCGTCAGTTTCGCGATGGAAACGACGTCGTGACGGCGCGGCTTTTCCGGCGTCGCGGTCGGACCGAACAGATGACGGAAGGACTGTTCGAGGACCGCGTCGATGTACTTGCGCGCCGCCTGCGGCTTGTCGGCGTCGAGCGCGGCGTCGGTATCCGGCTCGATTTCGGGATCCACGTTCAGGGAGGCGGGCAACGGTGTCGGACTCATGATCGCCTCCGTGGTCGTGTGACGCGCTGGTCGTCGGTTGAAAAGATGAAACGGTACTAAAAACTACTCAGGCGCGCTTAAACGGGCACCTTCTTCAACATTTCGATTCCGACCTGACCCGATGCGATTTCGCGCAGCGCGACGACGGTCGGCTTATCGCGACTTTCGATCTTCGGCGTGTGACCTTGTGCGAGCTGACGCGCGCGATACGTTGCCGCGAGCGCGAGTTCGAAACGATTCGGAATTTGTTTGAGGCAATCTTCAACGGTGATGCGGGCCATGTCTGTTTCCTTCTAGTGTTCCGTCCCAGAAATAACTTTACATAACCGAGCCACTTTCTGAAGGATGGAATCGGCGGTTGCGGTCCAGACAAATGGACGGTTGTGCTGGTTGTAGCGTGCGACATAGCGCTCGATGC
>NZ_LFJJ01000291.1 GCF_001189365.1 Candidatus Burkholderia verschuerenii
TTCTTTAAGCGTATCAAGCATTTTCGTCGCGTCGCCACTCGATATGACAAACTCGCCCACAGCTACCTCACCTTTGTCTCCATCGTGTCTGCCTTCGGGCCGCTCTTAAATGTGAACAGGACCTAGCAAGATGTATCTGTTCGAGACGGTGCCGGATGATTAGAAACGAAAACGCCCGCCCTAGATCGCTCTAGGACGGGCGTGGATTGCTGAACTGCCTACTTAGTGTCCCGCTACGACTTCTGCGGCTTCCGGCGCGTTCTCGATAAGCGCGAACAGGTAGAGCTTATCTTTGTGCGAGAACGCTTCCTTACCCGAAGCCTTTACGAGTCCGCGAAACTTAATGTGCTTCTCGAAAGGTAAGCGCAGGTCGCGGAACGCCTCTGCGACGCTCTTGTAGTCCTTCGTCTGTCCGTCGAAAGTTACCTTAACGCCGTGCTTCGTTACGCGAGCGAGGCGCGTGGCTTCGTTCGCCCAAGAGCGCGAGACGCCCGCCGCGTTGCCGAGCTTCGGGAGAGTGAAGGCCGGGAAGTCGAACGGCTCGATGCCGAAATCTGCGCGTGTCGGAAACTTCTCCCAAGCCGCAGCCATAACGATAGCGGGCGCGGCTGCGGCTTTCTTCGTGCGGGTGATCGTAGTACTGGCCATTTTGTTGCACTCCTAAAGGATTCTTGCGGTTATGTTTGGGTTCTGGAACTGCTTACTGCAAAACCGATTCTCCGCCAGTACACACCGAGCCTCAACAGGAATCTTGCGCGATGTCAACTAATTTTCACTATCCAGTACACTCGCTAGATAGTCAGCCCTGCGCGGCGTAACTTCGCGGCTGTCTCGTCCGATAACGGGAGATCACCGACCAATTCCAACATCGTTCTCGCGGCCTCGTTCGCTATAGCGCGCAGAGTCGCTAACTCCGTCTGTATATACCGGGCGGTAATCGCTCCCCGCGAGACGGTCATCCCCTTTTCGCTGGTCGCCCAGTTATGTCCGAGCAGGACCGCGACTTTCGAATGATCCGCGCCGAAAGCTAGAGACCCTACCGTAGCGACAGTCCGCCTTAGATCGTGAGCCGTTAGACGGTCGATTCCCGCCGCGTCGCAGACCTTCGCTATCGAGTCGCCTACCCGCGTCATATGCGGCGTTTCGCCCGTCCGCGCCGGGAACACGTAGTCCGCGCACTTGCGGCTAACGCACCGCGCCCGGAGCAGGTCTAGCGCGTAGTCCGACAGCGGCATAACGCCCGTGAATCCCTTCCAGCCTTCCGTTCCCGGCTCTATGTAAGCGAAGCCACGCGCTAGGTCGAGTTGCGACCAGCGAAGCCCTAACGCAGCGTTTAGCCGAAAGCCCGTAACGAAGATGAACAGGACGGCTTCGCGGCTATCCCGGCGCTTTAAAGTCCGTCCGACAGCCGCCCAGAACGGCTTAAGGTTCGCCGTTTCTATGTGCCCTTCTCGCGGCTTCGGAGCGATAAACTGCCGCCCTAGTCGGACCTTAGCAATCGGGTTTGTCTCAACTTTGTCCAGCGACATTAGATAGGTGTACACGCTCGAAACAATATTCGCGGCGTACAAAGCCTTAGAGTCACCGTGCTTCGCCTTTATGCCCGAGAGGAACGCGACCCAAGCCGCAACCCGCGTTTCCGCCAGCGACCAATCCTTCACTGGCGCGAGCGCGTAGCGATAGAGTTTGTCGTAATCGGTCTTAGTCGCTGCGGCGAGGAAGGCCGCGCTTAGTGCGCCGGTTAGCGAGAAATTCGGCCCAGACCGTCGCGAGCGTATCGGGAGTAAGGAGTAAAGGCGCTTGCGGCGGGACGGGCGCGGCTTCCGGTATAGGCTCCGCTTCGGGCGGGCCGTTCCGAGCCTCTAGGACATTCGCTATAGCCCAAGCCCGCGCTTGTTCATACGAGCCCGTCTCCGTCCAGCGCGGCGAGTCCTAGTGTGGCCCGATGCTCTCGCCCGTTCGCCTTAAACCGGGCGAACCAGACCGCCTTTAGCTTTGGCGACACCTGAAACCCTAGCGCCGGGAAGTCCCGGTCTGTGTATCGGCCCGGAGTCCGAGCCGCAGAGGTGAAAACTGCCTTACGTGAAAGGGCAGAACGCCCGTTTTCGGTGGTGACCATTTTTCCGCGATTTTTCCGTAAAAGTGAACGTATTTACAGAAAAGTCGGATGAAACGAGATTCTCAGGCCGTTGATTTATAACGACTTATTCATCGTGCTTCGGTTTTGGCAGCCTACTCAAAATCCCCCGCCGCAAGGCGTGCCGGTTCGATTCAGGCCCCGGGCACCAAAAATTATGAAGATGCACGCGCAAAAAAGCCGCTACATGTGAGCGGCTTTTTTCGTTCTTGGTCTGGGAGCGTGCCTCGATGAAACAACGGCTAGCGCGGGGGATGCGCCGGATCGGGTTTCGGCGGCCGCCGGAGCACACCCTTGCGAAAGCCGTACATGATGTAGCGATAAAAGATATCGCCTTCCGATCTCCTCGGGATGTAGTACTGCATGAACGCGCAGGTCAGCAAGACACCCCAATACTCTTTGAAAAAACCCAGGACCAGATTCAACATTTCGACACCGTTTCTCGACACGACGTGACATTGACACACAAAGCGTAGTATACCAAAGATTCCAGAAAGTGATGCATTGGCAGAATCGCCCGAACGGCTTCATTGAACGAAGCCAAAAGCAAGTATATCCAGAGCAATACGCCAGCAAGAGCCGCGAAAACTCCCAAATTCGACTGGCGCGAGGCGCGTTCAAATCGCTCGATCAACTGATGGCGAGTCCCGCGCGCGCCCACTTCGCGCGCCACCATCGCCGACATCACGCTCTGACTGATCCCCGACGTGACCAGCGAGATCGGAAAGAACGAATCCTCGCCCGGTTGCGCGAACGCGATGCGCAGCACGTACTCCACCGCACCCATGAAGGCCGGCAACCAGAACGCGACCGTCCACGCCGCCACATCGAAACGCCCCAATCTCATCGCCCTGCCTCGCTGAACTCGACGACATCACTATCGCCTTGCGCGATGCATCGCGAAAGTCGGCCGATCGGCTAACGGCATCGACGGCCCGAGCCACGGATATCGACGAAACGTTTGCCGTTTTATCCGCGCGACTGTAGCGAAAACCCCACTTGCCTAGCGTTTTCCCTAGACCGATCGTTACGCGAATGTGCGCAATCGCGTAGAAGCCATCTATAAAAATGTCGAAAAATAGGGCTCCCATCGACGTTCAGTAGTCCCGGTACGTGCGGCATCGCGAGGATGCCGGCTGGTGAGGCAAGCGCATTTCGGTTTGCTTAGGACTTTCCCGACGTGGTGACTCGCTCGCGCTATGCGCCGGCCATAACTCAAAATGGGTGCGACATGAATCGACCTGAATATTCGCTGTCGCTCGACTCCGTGATCTGCCGCAGGTGCAATACGATTTCCCGGGCCGAGGATGACACCTGCCCTTATTGCGGAGCCGATCGCACGGGCGCGATCTTCACAAGCCACGCCGAGGCGGCGGCCGCAGCCGCGCCTATCCACGAGCCGGACGACGATCAACTCGACGTCACCGACCTACGCGACACCGGCTGGCTCACGCGCATGGCGTGCCGCAAGATGGTGACGTCGTACCCGAGCCTGGCCGAGCCGGGCGACGAAGCCTTCGCGCCGCCGACCAAACCCGCGCGCAAAGGGCTCGCCGTGCTGGTCGGCGGCGTGTTCGCCGGGCTGGCCGTGGGCGGCTACTACTACGGGCATTCCGATCCCGATGTCGTCGTGATTCGCGACCCGGCCGCCATCAGCGCGGCGGCTCGATCCGCGACAAATCCGCCGCATCCGACGATGCCAACGATGTCCGGCACGCGCCGCTGGCATCGCGTTCGGGCACGGAGACGGATAAGCACGTCACGACGAACGCCGATCACCATTTGTCCACCGCCACGCCGATCGCCCGCAGCGCGTCCGCCGCAGATGCGCCGCGCTCGCACGGCACGGCACGGCGGGACCGACAAGATCGCCGAATCGCCAAAGCCCGTGGCTAACGACAAGGCGCAAGTGGCGGTCAAGCCAGCAGCGCCCGCCGCGACCACGCTCGCAAAAACCGACACTGCGCCATCCGCAGAAACGAGCGCAAAGCCCGCGATCTCCTCCGGCTCGGTCACGGCAAAGAACACGCCGCCCACGACCACCACCATCGCCACGGCAAGAACGCCGGTCGTCAAGCAACCGGACATCGCGCCGGCGCCGGTCGCCAAGGCGGAACAGTCGATGTCGGGCGCCGTGGTCGCGCAATCGTCCGCGAAGTCGGCGAGCGGATCGTCGGCGTGGACGTCGGTCAAGCCGCGCGAC
>NZ_LFJJ01000292.1 GCF_001189365.1 Candidatus Burkholderia verschuerenii
CAAAAGATGAGATGTAAACACATTTCTTCAAATGTGAACAGAGCCTAGTGCTGTGCCGGGACCGGCCAAGAAGGTGCTTAGGATCGGACAAGTGGCTTTCTTTGGTTACATTCTTTGCCGCCGCAAAAAAAGTGACCCCTCCGCCGGGGAGGCGGCTACTGAAAAAAACGCACGACAACAGAAGTCAGCACCACTCCCCCAAGCGCTAGCAAACAAGAATCACCGTACCAAACAAGGCTTCTTATTATCAAACTTCCAATTAGAAATCAGATACTGCATAGCCACACCATCATCCCGCGCGCCGAGCCCATGCTGTTGATAGAGTGCGTGAGCCTTCTCCACCTCGTCCATATCAAGCTCGACGCCAAGTCCGGCCGCTTCAGGAACCCGAACCTTCCCGCCAACGATCTTCAACGGATCGCGCGTCAAGCGCTGCCCGTCCTGCCAGATCCAGTGCGTATCGATCGCCGTGATCTTGCCCGGCGCGGCAGCCGCCACATGCGTGAACATCGCCAGCGACACATCGAAGTGATTGTTCGAGTGCGAGCCCCACGTCAGACCCCAGTCGTTACACATCTGCGCGACGCGCACCGAACCCTGCATCGTCCAGAAATGCGGATCGGCGAGCGGAATATCGACCGATTGAAGCTGGATCGCGTGGCCCATCTGACGCCAGTCGGTCGCGATCATGTTGGTGGCCGTCGGCAGACCCGTCGCGCGACGGAACTCGGCCATCACTTCGCGGCCCGAGTAGCCGTTTTCCGCGCCGCACGGATCTTCCGCGTAGGCCAGCACATCGTGCTGATCGCGGCACAGACGCACCGCTTCGGCCAATGACCACGCGCCGTTCGGATCGAGCGTCACGCGTGCGTTCGGGAAGCGCTCGGCCAGTGCCGTCACCGCTTCGATTTCGGCGTCGCCGGCGAGCACGCCGCCCTTCAGCTTGAAATCGTTGAAGCCGTAACGCGCCTGCGCCGCTTCGGCCAGTCGCACGACCGCTTCCGGCGTCAGCGCGACTTCGGTGCGCACGCGCTCCCAATCGTCGCGGCCGTCTTCGCCCGATGCATACGGCAGATCGGTCTTGTTGCGATCGCCGATATAGAACAGATAGCCGAGCATTTCCACTTCGTCGCGTTGCTGGCCTTCGCCGAGCAGCGCCGCGACCGGCACGCCGAGATGCTTGCCGAGCAGATCGAGCAGCGCCGCTTCGAGCGCCGTCACCGCGTGAATGGTCGTGCGCAGATCGAAGGTCTGCAAACCGCGTCCGCCCGAATCGCGATCGGCGAAGGCGGTGCGAACCTTGTTCAGGATCGCCTGCAGATTGCCGATCGACAGGCCGACGACATACGCGCGCGCATCGTCGATGGTCTTGCGGATCGCCTCGCCGCCCGGCACTTCGCCGACGCCCGTATTGCCCGCGCTGTCGGTCAGGATCACGATGTTGCGCGTGAAGAACGGGCCGTGCGCGCCCGACAGGTTCATCAGCATGCTGTCACGGCCGGCGACGGGAACGACGCGCAGTTCGGTGACTTTAGGGGTGGCGTTGGGTTGGGCGATGTTGGACATGAGCGTGATCCGGTGATTTGGAAAGATTAAGCGCGCGCGACAATCTCCACCCAGTTCGCGCCGTGGCCGCCTTCGCATCGCGAAAGCAGGCTGAGCGCGCCGGTGTCGGCGTCGATGGCGTAAGCGGAAATGTGCGTCGACTTCTCGCCGCACGCGATAAGAAAGCGCCCCGTCGCGTCGATGCGGAAGCCGCGCGGCTGGGCTTCGGTATCGGCGATGCCGGCATAAACGAGCGCGCCGTCGTCCTGCACGCGATACGCGATCAGACGGCTCGACGTGCGCTCGGAAGGAGACGTACACGAAGCGTCCGTCCGGCGTGACCTGCATGTCGGCGGCCCAGATCAGCGTCGCGAGCACCTTGGGATCGATCTGCTCGGCGCTCGCGGAACTCGGACGCGCGCGGCCCGGTTGCAGCGGCGCGAGCACGGCGGGCTGATCGGACACGCGCATCGCGCCGAGCTTGCCGGTCTGCGCATCGCAGGAGAAGGCGGCAACCTTCGCCGTGAACTCGCTGACGACGTACAGCGTGCGCGCGTCCGGCGAAAAACGCAGATGGCGCGGGCCGAAGTTCTTTTCGACCGCGACGATATCGAGCGGATGCAGCGCGCCGTCGCGCAATTCGAAGCAGTGGATCGTGTCCGCGCCGAGCGAGGTCACGTAGGCGAAGCGTCCATCGGGCGTCGACATCGCGCAATGCGCGTTCTGGATGCCATCGACGAATTGCAGTGCGCCGCCCTCGCACGCCGCGATGCGCGCGGCATCGTAAAGACTCGCGACTCGCGCGATGCTCGCCGTACGACGCGCCGATCAGATAGCGGCCGCTTGCATCGGCGGACAGATACGCCAGATTCGATTCGATCGGCGCGGCCGCGTGACGCGTCAACGCACCGCTCGCGGCGTCGTATGCATACGTGACGATGCTCGCCTGCGCGCCGCGCGCCGCGCGTCGCCGCGTAGAGCGTGCGGCCGTCGGGCGACCAGGTGAGCGGCATCACGTTGGTGTCGGCGGGAATGCGCGATTCCGCTTCGAGCTTGCCGCCGGCGGCATCGAAACGAAAAGCGCCGATCTCGACGTCAGCCGCGTTGGAAACGAATACCGAATAAGTTTGAGTCATGTCGAGGTCCGTGATCTTCAGTGCGCGTTGCGCGGCGCGGGATGTCCGCCGGGCGCGTCGTCGCCGCGCTTGATGCGCGTGAGAAAACCCGCCGCTGCCGCGATCAGCGACGCGATACCGAGCGCATACAAGCCGCCCGACACCGAGCCGGTGTGCTGCTGAAGATACCCGAAAGTCGCGGGCGCGAAGAATCCGCCCAGATTGCCCACCGAATTGATCAGCGCGATCACGCCCGCCGCGACGCGCGCATCGAGATAACCCTGCGGAATCGGCCAGAACAGCGACGCCGCCGCCTTGAAGCCGATCGCCGAAAAACAGATCGCGACGAAGGACATCACCAGATTGCCCGTCGTCGATGCGAACAGCCCGCATGCGGCGATCACGAGCGCCGTCGCCATCCACGCCTGCTGGTTGCGAAAGCGCGCGGAGAGCATCGCGATCAGCCAGGGAATCGCGTTGAAGAGGCGAGGCCGACCTGGAAATCCGTCAGGCCGCCCATCTTGCGGATGATGGTCGGCAGCCAGAAGGTGGCGGCGTAGATCGTCAGCTGGATCGCGAAGTAGAGAAAGCAGAACAGCAGAATCTGCGGATCTTTCAACAGCTTGAGCACGGGCACATGACGGCCGCCGCTCGCGGCTTCGCGTTCGGCCTGCTCGTTGGCGATGGCCGTCGACAGCGCCGTGCGTTCGGCTGACGTCAGCCAGTGCGCGTCGGCGATGCGCGATTTCAGCAGCATCCAGCTCACGCCGCACAGGAACACCGAAAACGCGCCTTCGATGATGAACATCCACTGCCAGCCTTTCAGCCCGAGGCCGGTGATCGACAGCAAACTGCCGGTGATCGGACCCGACAGCACCGACGCGAACGCCGAGCCGCCAAGAAACACCGCGATCGCCTTGCCGCGTTCCTTCTGCGGCAGCCATTGCGTGAAATAGAACACCACGCCCGGAAAGAAGCCCGCTTCCGCCACGCCGAGCAGAAAGCGCAGCACGTAGAACGAGGTGTCGTTCCACACGAAGGCCATCGCCGCCGCGACGATGCCCCACGTGCCCATGATCCGCGTCAGCCACGCGCGCGCGCCGTACTTCTGCATCAGCACGTTCGACGGCACTTCGAACAGCGCATAGCCGATAAAAAACAGCCCGCTGCCCAGCCCGTACGCCGCGGCGCCGATGCCCAGATCCGTCTGCATATGCGAATTCATGAAGCCGACGTTCACGCGATCGATGTAATTCGCGATGAACATGATCAGGAACAAGGGCAGCACATGCCGCTTGACCTTCGAGCTGGCCGATTCGAGCAGGTCGTCGGACGAGTTGATGGCGGTGGATCTCAAGGTGTCTCCAGGATCGGCGAGCGCCGATTCGAACGTTACGCTACGTTGTCTGACGACATTGTATGATTGCGCAACCATCGCGCCAATCGGGTGTTTACCCTTTGATGCCCCAAAGCCTTATTGCGCGGGCGTTTGGCATAATTTCCGTTCACTGAAAACGACTTCCGGCGAGTCATCCGATAACCCAAGAAATCGGCATAGGGGCGGCCAGCAAGCTGGCCGGTCCCCTGCCACACCACCCTGCCACACCACCCGGCGTGCGGGTCCGCACCGGGCGGTTCGGGAAGTTGAGGTTATGTGAGGCGAGGCATGCCAA
>NZ_LFJJ01000293.1 GCF_001189365.1 Candidatus Burkholderia verschuerenii
TTGGTCCCCGCCCTTGGCTCCACCCACTCCGCAGCCGGTTTCCCGACGTTGTTCGCAGGCTTCCTCGCTACTATGGCGGAGTCTGACTTCTCTCGACCGTTCATCATACGGCTCCTCGCCTTCCCGAGCGTGTACGAGCCGCCCACCGCGATGATCTGCAACGTGCGCGCCGATGCATAGCCCGCGTAAGCCGGATACGACTGCGCGGCCGTGGCCGAGCCGACCGAACCGAGATTGTTGCTGGTGAGTGCCGTGCCCGCCGAAGGATTGGTGCCGTAGAACGAATAGTTGGGGTTGCGCGCGTTGAGGTAAGCCGCGCCGAGCGAAATCGGGCCGCGCGCGTACGCGCCGCCGATCGAGTACACCGCACGCGATCCCGTGCTGCCCGCCACGCCGCCGACGCTATATGTGCCACCGACCGTGAAGCCCGCGATGCTCGGGCTGGCGTAGCGAATGGTGTTGTTGATGCGTCGCGTGTTGCCGAGATTGTCGACGTCGCCCGGATGGAAGCCCATATAGCCGCCCCACACCGCGCCCGACGTATAAGGCTGCACGTAGGTGACGAGCGAATCGTACTGACGTCCGAGCGTGACCGTGCCGAACGTATTGCTCTTCAGGCCGACCCACGCCTGACGGCCGAACTCCGCGCCGCCCTGACCGAGCGTGCCGTTGTTGATCGAAAAGCCGTTCTCGAGTTGGAACACGGCGCTGAGGCCACCGCCGAGATCTTCGACGCCGCGCAGTCCCCAGCAGGATCCGCTGATGCCGCCGATGCCGCCGTCCTGCATTGAGTATTGCGAACTGCCCGCGAGCGCGCCGTTGCTGCGGCCGGTCTGCGCGTTGTTGACGTAGTTGAGGCCGACATCGATCACGCCGAACAGCGTCACGCTGCTTTGCGCATGGGCGGCGACGCCGAAGGTCGCCAGGGCGGCGGCGAGAAGAAGACGTATCGCGTGTGTCTTCATGGTTTGTTTTCAGGGGTGGGTGGTAAAAATAAATATACGTTAAGGATAACGAAATAAAATGCTTGAAAAACTGACTGGCCTTCGCGAGGAAGGCCAGTCGATCGGAACGCGTCAGGCGGGACTCAACGCAGATGCGCGGGCAGCGCATCGAGCGCCGCGCGCAGTCGCGCGATGGTGGCATCGGAGGGCGGCACGAGCGGCAGTTTCACGCCGCCGATCGGCATGCCGAGCATCTCGAAGGCCTTTTTGCAGGGGCCGGGATTGGTTTCCGCGAACAACGCGTCGAACAGCGGACGCATTTTCGCATGATCGGCGAGCGCGCTGGCGGCGTCGCCGTTGGCCGCGCTCGCGTGGATGCGCGACCAGGCTTTCGGAAGCAGGCTCGCGGAAGTCAGAATGCCGCCTGTGCCGCCGAGCAGAATGTGCTGCACGTAGAGCAGATCATCGCCGCTCATCACGGAGATATGCTCGCCGGCCAACTCCACCGTGCGCGCGAATGCGTTGAGGTCGGTATTGCACGCCTTCATGCCGATGATGCTGCCATCGTCCTTGCCCATCGCGGCGACGATTTCGGGCGGCGTCGCATAGCGCGTGCGTCCGGGGATATCGTAAAGCAGCAGCGGCACGCCGGCTTCGTCGCGATAGCGCTAGAAGTACGCGCGCAAGCCCGCATCGGTCGGCACGACCGAGCAGCAGGCCTACTGCGCCTGCATCGACGAACGACTTGCCCGCCGCGAGCGCTTCGTCGTAACCGGGCGAAACCACGCCCGCCTCCACCGGCACGCGTCCGCGCACGGCATCGACGGTGGTCTTGACGACCAGCGTGCGCGCCTCGGGCGACAGCGCCGTGTATTCGCCCGTGCCGCCCACCGGCACGAGGCCCGCCGCGCCGCCTGTGATGATCGCGTCGACCATTTCCGCGAGACGTTCGGTGTCGATGGCGCCGCTCGCCGTGAAGGGCGTGGGGAAGGCGGGGAAAAGACCCTTCAATGCGGATCGTTCAAGTGTCATGGCTCGTGTCCAATATCGATGATGTGCGTTCAGAGCAGCTTGCCGGGATTCATCCGGCCATGCGGATCGAGCGCGCGTTTCACGGCGCGCATCATGTCGAGTTCGACATCGCTCTTGTAGTGCGCGAGTTCCTCGCGATGCGCGCGACCGATGCCATGCTCCGCGCTGATGCTGCCGCCGAATTCGACCGCCGCGTCGTTGACGATCTTGCCGATCGCATCGATGCGCCGCGCGGGATCGTCGACCTTGGCCCAGGCGTCGTGCGGAAACAGCACGATCGAATGGATATTGCCGTCGCCGACATGGCCGACGTACAGGAACATGCCGCCTTCGACGAGACCCGCATCGAGCAGACGCGCCTCGGTTTCCTTCAGGCATTGCGGAATGCGCGAGATCGGCAGCGAGATATCGTGCGTGACGCTATGGCCGCAGCGCACGTTCGCCTCCGACACGATATGCCGCAGATGCCACAGCGCCGCACTTTGCGCTTCGCTCGCGGGCAAGGCGGCGTCGAGCGCGAGCCCGTCTTCGAGCGCCGCGCCGATCACGCTTTCGAGCATCGCTTGTAACGGTGCATCGACGGCGGAATCCGCGAGTTCGACCAGCAGTACCCAGGGCGAGCTGCCATCGAGCGGATCGCGCGTGCCGGGCGCGTGTTTGTAGACGACATCGAGCTGGCTGCGCGAGATCAGTTCGAACGATGTCAGCACTTCGCCGCATGCGCTGCGGCAGCGTTCGAGCAGCGCGACGGCGGCATCGACGGAATCGAGCGCGACCCATGCGCAGGCATGCGTGCGCAGCGCGGGCGACAACTTAAGCACGGCCGCCGTGACGATGCCGAGCGTGCCTTCCGCGCCGATGAACAACTGCTTCAGATCGAAGCCCGTGTTGTCCTTGCGCAGACCGCGCAGTCCGTTCCAGATGCGTCCGTCGGGCAGCACCGCTTCGATGCCGAGCACCAGCGAGCGCATGTTGCCGTAGCGCAGCACGGCCGTGCCACCAGCGTTGGTCGCGATATTGCCGCCGATCTGGCACGAGCCTTCGCTCGCGAGCGACAGCGGAAACAGGCGATCGGCGTCGGCGGCGAGTTCCTGAATCTGCTGCAACGTGCAGCCTGCTTCGACGGTGATGGTGTAATTCGCGGCATCGAGCTCGCGGACTTTCGTCATGCGCGCGAGATTGAGCACGATGGCATCGCCCGCTTCGGATGGCGTCGCGCCGCCGCAGAGTCCGGTGTTGCCGCCTTGCGGCACGATCGGCACCGCATGATCCGCGCACAAACGCACGACGGCGGCGACCTGTTCCGTGCTCGCGGGCTTGACGATCGCGCGACATTGACCGTGATAGCGTCCGCGCCAGTCGGTCAGATACGGCTCGCTTTCTTGCGGATCCACGATTCCGGCCGCGCCGACGATGTCACGCAACGATTCGATGAAGTTCATAGCAAGGCAAGCTTGGGAGCGGCATCGGTTTCGCGCTCGGGCGCGCCGACGATCCGCTCGCTCAGGGTTTCGAGACTGGCGCAGCCGAGCAGCGTCAGCGTGGTGATGAGTTCGTCGTACAGGATCGACAGCGCATGCGATGCACCCGCCGCGCCGCGTGCCGCCACGCCGTACAGCGGCGCGCGTCCGAGCAGCACCGCGCGCGCCGAGCGCGACCGCCTTGAGCACGTCCGCGCCGCGCCGCACGCCGCCATCGACATAGACGTCGAGCGTATGACCGACCGCGTCGGCGACGCGCGGCAGGATTTCCAGCGGCGCGAGCGCGCCTTCGAGCTGACGTCCGCCGTGATTCGAAATCACGATGCCGTCCGCGCCGTGAAGTGCCGCGAGCCGCGCATCGGCGACGGTCTGAATGCCCTTGACGATCACCGGACCGTTCCAGTGCCGCCGCAGCCACGCGATGTCCTGCCACGACAGCGTGAGGTCCTTCTGACGCGAAAGGCTCGTCGCCTGCTTCGCGAGATCGGGCGCTTCGCCGAGACTGCGCGCGAGGTTGGTCAGTTGCGGCGTGCCGTGACGCGCGATCTGCATCGCCAAGTGCGGATGTTTGATGAGGTCGAGCACGAGCTTCGGCGTGATCGGCAGCGGCAGCTTGTAGCCGTTGTGGATGTCGTGATCGCGCTTGCCGTGCACGGGTGTGTCGACGGTGACGATCAGCGTCGTATAGCCCACCGCCGCCGCGCGTCGCATCATGCTTTCGGGAATGCGGCGATCCTTCTGGATATACAACTGCAACCACAGTTCGCCCGATGGCGCGGCTTCGCGCACGTCTTCCAGGAGCGATGTCGATGCGCTCGACAACACGAACGGCACGCCTGCCTGCGTCGCGGCAACGGCGAGCAATTCGTCGGCTTTCGGCCAGAACAGGCCGTTGAGTCCGGTCGGCCCGACGATCATCGGCGCACGCGAAACGAAGTTGCCGAGCGGCCGTTCCGCGCTCACTTCGGATACGTCGACCAGCACGCGCGGCGCAAAATGCACGTTCTGATACGCGGCGCTATTGCGCGCCAGCGTGCGGTTGTCTTCGGCGCCCTTGTCGAGATAGTCGAAGGCGATCTTCGGCAAGCGACGCCGCGCGGCCTCGCGATAATCCGCGATGCTCGCGAAGCCGCGCGTGGAGGAGTAAAGGGCGTTCATGCGCTCTTGCGTTTCAGCAGATTCACCGCGCCGATCACGATCACGCTCAACACGAACAGACAGGTCGAGACAGCGGCGATCACCGGCGAAATCGACAGCGATACCTCGTCCCAGAAGAGCTTCGGCAGCGTGCTGTTGAGGCCGCTCGTCAGGAACAGCGCGATGGTCAACTCATCGAACGATGTGACGAAGGCGAACAGGAACGACGACAGCATACCTGCCGCGAGAATCGGCAGCGTGACGCGCGTGAGGGTCTGCCAGTGCGTCGCGCCCATGCTGTGCGCGGCGGCGTCGAGCCGTTGATCGTAGTTCTTCAGGATCGCGCAGGTCGTGACGACGACATAGGGAATCGTGATCGCCGTGTGGCCGATCGCCATGCCCGCGATCGATCCGACTAGCCCGAGCTTCGAGAGAAAATAGAACAGGCCGACCGCATAGATGATGTGCGGCACGATCAGCGGCAGCAGCGAGTACACGTACAGCGGCGTGCGCCAGCGCGAGTTCGATCGCGACAGGAAGAACGCAGCGGGCACGCCGATCAGCATCGACGCGCTCGCCGATACGAGCCCGATCACCAACGACTGGAACGCGGCTGCGGCCCACTTCGGCGAGATCGCGAGCGCTTCGTACCAGCGCACGGAGAAGCCGGTCGGCGGCCAGTTGATCGACGAGACGGACGTGAACGATTCCGGAATCATCAGGAACGTCGGGCCGAGCAGATAGACCAGCGCGGCGATGCCGTAGAGCCACAGCAGACGCGGCACCGCGCCACACTTCTTTCCGCGCTTGAACGTGGGCATCAAGCGTCCGATCGCATCGCCGATATCCGCGATGCCATGTAGTCCCGCATACACCGCCGTCTTCACGCGCGAGCCATGCGCGCGGCCCGGCTTTGCTGCGCCGCCTGCAAGCGTGTCGAGGCCGACCACGCGATGATAGACCGCGAACACGATCAGCACGGCGACCAGGAGCACCATCGACAGCGCGCCCGCGAAGCCCCAGTTGAGCGTTTGCAGAACCTGATCGATCACCACTTGCGTGAGCATGACGTCGTGCCGCGAACCCATCAGCGCGGGCGTGACGAAGAAGCCCAATGACGTGACGAACACGAGGATCGCGGCTGCGGCGACGACAGCGGCAGATAGACGGTGAGGAACGCGCGCAGCGGCGTCGAGCCCATCGTGGAGGCGGCGGGCAGCAGCTTGCGGTCAATGTTGCTCATCACCGACATAATCGTCAGGATAGCTAACGGCATCAACGCGTGTACCATGCCGATCAGCACCGCGCCGAACGTGTAGAGCAGCTTGGCGGGTGCATCGATCAGGCCGAGCGACGCGAACAGTTGATTGAGCAGGCCATGCCGTCCGAACAGCACGATCCACGCGAAGGAACGCACCAGAAAGCTGGTCCAGAACGGCAGCGTGATCCAGAACAGCAGCGAGTTGCGCGCCTTCGGCGAGACGATGGTGACGAGATACGCCAGCGGATAACCGCCGACCACCGCGAACAGCGTGGTGAACGCGGCGATCTTGAAGGTGATCGCGAGCACTTGCGCATAGACCGGCGCGGACGCGATGCACGCGTAATTCGCGAAGCTGAATTCGCCGCCCTGCATGAAGCTCATGCCGAACAACTGCGCGACCGGCACGATCAGAAACACGAACAGATACACCGTGATCGGCGCGACGCACAGGAAAGTGCGCATCGAAAAACGGCGTTTGCCGCGCGTCGCTCGACGGCGCGGCGGCTGTGCCGCGTCGAGCGTGCGCCCGGCGCGGCCAGAGGATTCAACGGGTTCGGCGTTGGTCATCATGGTGTATCGGGAATGGCGGCGGCATCGCGCGCGTCCCAGCGCACCGCGACGTTGCGGCCCGGCGCGTTGTCCACGCGCGCGCTCTGGGTGAGGCAGGTGAGCATGATCGGCTTGGCATCGGCCGCGCCGTGCAAGCGCGCGAGGCGGTACTTGCTGACATCGCCCGCGACGTAGAAGTCGAGCACGGTCGTGTCGATGGTGTTGACGCTAGGCTCTGTTCACATTTGAAGAAATGTGTTTACATCTCATCTTTTGCGTAAGCGATCAAGATGAGTCGAATGTTGCTGACCGATGAGATATGGGGACGACTGGAGTCCATTGTTCCGGGTAAG
>NZ_LFJJ01000003.1 GCF_001189365.1 Candidatus Burkholderia verschuerenii
TGCGTGGCTATTTCGCGTACCACGCAGTCCCCACGAACTCGCGCGCGCTTGGCGCGTTCCGTTACCACGTCGTTGATCTCTGGCGGCGCGCGCTCCGGCGTCGCAGCCAGAAGGATCATATGACGTGGACACGGGTCGAGAGGATCGCGGATGCCTGGCTCCCTCAACCTCGCATTCTTCATCCATGGCCTGATCGGCGCTTTGTCGTCAAGCACTCAAGGTAGGAGCCCGGTGCCTAAATTGGGCACGCCGGGATCTGTGCGGGGGGTGTTCAGTAATGGACATCCCTACCGCAATCACCTGGATGGCGGCGCAACTTATGTTGAGCGGCGCGGTGTCGGTCGGCGTGTTCTATTCGTTCCTGATCTACAAGGGACTGATGTCCGAGCGTTTCGCGAGCACGATCAACTCGACGTTCCAGTACTTCATGCTGAGCGTGCCGGTTGCGCGCGTGGACGATATCGTCGAAGCTAAATCCGAGCGCTATACGCCGCTCGTCGATAGCCAGAAGGCGACGGAGGTGCGCGATTTTCGTCATATCGAAGTGCGCGACGTGACTTTCAACTACGGCATTTCCGATGAAGCCGTGCTGCGAAACCTGAGCTTCGAAGTGTCGCGGGGCGACAAGATCGTGATCACCGGGCCGTCGGGCAGCGGCAAGTCCACGCTGTTCAAGCTGCTGGCCGCGGCGGAACCGCTGCAGCACGGGCATATGGCGCTCAACGGTATCGCGTGGCCGAACCTCGCCGTCGATGAAATCCGCCGGCATATGGCGCATATGCGGCAGGGCGACATCATCCTGCACGGTTCGATCGCGGATAACGTCACGCTGTTCGCCGGCAACGCCGATGAAGATCGCGTGCACAAGCTGCTCGCCGACGTCGGCCTGCTCGACGATGTGATGCGCCTGCCCATGCGCACGCGCACGATGATCAGCGACACGATCGCCAATATTTCGGCGGGGCAGCGGCAACGGCTGTTGCTGGCGCGCGCGTTGTATCAAGATCGCGAAGTGCTGATGCTCGACGAACCGACTTCGAATCTCGATCCCGCGTCGGTGCGGCATATCGAGGGCTTGTTGCAGAGCCTGAATCGCACGGTCGTCGTGATTACGCACGACATGTCGCTGGCATCGTCGTTCGATGTTCGCTATCGCTTCGTCGATGGCGGACTCGTGCGCGACGCGCAAGCTCAAACGCCGGAACTCGCAGATGCAATCGATGAATAAGCTGCGCGTGTCCGCGTGGGCGTTGGCCGCGTGCTGTCTGTTCGCGACGACCGCGCGCGCCGACGATCTGATGACGATCGTTCAGCACACGCTCGACTACGACAAGGACGTCGGGCAGGCGCGTGGCGATTTCGAAGCCGCGAAGCAGGCGATTCCGATCGCGCGCGCGGCGCTGCTGCCGCAGATCGGCGGCGGCTGGGGATGCTCGTACAACGAGATCAAGATGGACGGTTTTCCGCGTCAGCACTACTGGCAGAACGGCTGGACCGTGCAGGCCACGCAGCCGCTGTTCGACTGGAGCAAGTGGACCGCGTATCAGCAGGCCGATTATGTCGCCGCGCAGGGCACGGTGAAGCTGGCGGCGGCGCAGCAGACGGCGATGCTCCGTGCCGTGCGCGCCTATTTCGACGAACTCGCCGCCGAGGACGAACTCGCGCGCACGCAAGACTATCTCGCCGCCATCGATACCCAGCGCGACCAGATTCGCAAGAAGCGCGCGGCGGGCGAGGCGACCCTCATCGACGAGCGCGATGTCGATGTCGCGCGCGAGCAGGCGCAAATCCAGCAAGTCGACGCGCAGCAGGATCTCGCTATGAAGCGACGCATGGTGCAGCAGGTAAGCGGGCAGCCGACTGCATCGCTGAACAGCTTGTCGGGCGGCACGGCACTGCCGGGTGTGACGCCGGAGAATCCGGATGTGTGGGCGGATCAGGCGCGATCGAGCGGTTACGACGTGCAGGCGAAGCAACTCGAACGCGAAATCGCGCGGATGGATTCGACCAAGGCGCGCGCGGCGCATTATCCGGTGGTGTCGGTCAACGGGTCGTACACGCCGGCGGGTGCCGCGTCGGGCTATTCGCGTCCGACGACGACGACCACCGCCATGTTGCAGGTCATGATCCCGATTTACTCCGGCGGTGAAATCCAGGCACGACTGAAGCAGACGCTCGCGCTCGAAGACAAGGCGGAGCAGGCGCTGGAATCGGCGGCGGTGCAATCGGAAGGCGCGGCGCGCGACAGCTATGCGACGTTTCTGAAGGCGCGCGTGCGTGCCAGCTCGCTCGACTCCTGAAAACCGCCCGCGATACCTTGGATGCGACCGAGCAAGGCTTCAAGGTCGGCAGCCGGACGCAGGTCGATGTACTGCGCGCGCTCGACACGGTCTACACGAGCCAGCGCGATCTGGCGCGCTCGCGTTACGAGGCCATCGTCGCGTTGTTGCAGTTGAAGGCCGATGTGGCTTCGCTCGATATGCAGGACATCGCGCAGGCGAATGCATTGCTCGTGCCCGCGAATCCGAAGCCGACCGTCACGCCTTGATCGATGCCTGCTTGATCGCCCGCACCGCGCGCGCGAGCGCTTTCAACGCATTGGCGGGCGATTCCGCGAATTGCGCCGCGACGATCGCGCCGTCCACCGCGAGGGCGAGCGCCTGAGCGTCCGCCTTCGCCGCGCGCGAAGTCGGCATCAGCGCGCGAATCGCGGCCGTCATGTCGCGTTTGTGTCGGCGCGAAATATCGAGCGCCTGGGGCAGGGTGCCGCCCACTTCCACGACCGAGTTGATGAACGCGCATCCGCGATACGTCTCGCCGCCGAACCACTCGGCGAGCGCGGGCACGAGCGCGTCGAGCGTGCCGCCGAGACGCGCGAATGCATCGCGAAACCAGTTGATCCAGTTGTCGTGCCGATATTCGAGGAACGCGACGATCAGATCGTCCTTGCTCGGAAAGTAGCGATAAAACGTCTTCTTCGCGACGCCCGATTCCGCGATCACGCGATCGATGCCGGTCGCGCGAATGCCGTCGCGGTAGAACAGATCGTGCGCGGTGAGCAGGATGCGCGCATCCGGCGCGAGGTCGGCAATGTCGATGGATGGAGCGGGTGTGTTCATGCAATCGATTGTAGACAGGTCTGTCTCCCTGCGCTAGAGTGCTCGAAAGGAGACAGATCTGTCTCCTTTGATCGATACTTCAATACTCACCGTCCGCAAAGGAGCCGAAATGGAATCCAGACCGCCGTTCCCGCCGTTCGATGTAGAAACCGTCGCGCAAAAGGTCCGCCTCGCCGAAGACGGATGGAACACGCGCGATCCGAAGCGCGTCGCGCTCGCGTACAGCGAAGACACGCGCTGGCGCAATCGCTCGGAGTTCGTGACGGGGCGCGCGGCGGTGGAAGCATTTTTGCAGCGCAAATGGACGCGCGAGCTGGATTATCGGCTGATCAAGGAGTTGTGGGCGTTCGCCGACAATCGCATCGCGGTGCATTTCGCCTATTGAATGGCACGACGATTCGAACAACTGGTTTCGCAGCTACGGCAACGAGAACTGGGAATTCAACGACTCCGGTCTGATGACGCGCCGTCATGCTTCGATCAACGATCTGCCGATCAAGGAATCCGAACGCAAATATCACTGGCCGCTCGGACGCCGGCCCGACGATCGTCCGGGCTTGAGCGCACTCGATCTATGAGAACGACGCCGCGCCGCTAGAGGTTGCGGCTGCGGCGGAACGCCCACCATCCGGCCAGCGCGGTAAAGCTCGCGACGATGAACACCAGCAGCCAGAAGCCGTGGTGATTTTCCGCGAGCGGAATGCCGCCCACGTTCATGCCGAAAAAACCCGCGACGATATTGATCGGCAGCGCGAGCACGGTCACGAGCGTCAGCGTGAACAGCGTGCGGTTGCTTTGCTCGTCCATGCGCGTCGCGATTTCTTCTTGCAGCAGCTTGATGCGTTCGACGAGACCGGCGAGATCGTTGAGCACCATCGAAAATTCTTCGGTCGCGTCGCGCAGATCCTGAATGTCGTGAGAGTGCAGCCAGCGCGGCGGCCGCGCCAGCAGCCGGAACACCGATCCGGGTTCCGGCGCGAGCACGCGTTGCAGCCGCACCAGCACGCGTCGCAGCGCGCCGAGATCGGAACGGCTGGAGGGCGAATGCATCGACAGGAAACGATCTTCGATGCCGTCGACTTCCACGGCCGTGCGCCGCACGATCTGCACCAACAAGTCGGCCTGATCGCGCAGCAGATGCGCCAGCAACTCGGCGGGCGAGCGGAACATCTCGCCGCGCCGCACCGATTCGCGCAGGGAATCGACCGAACGCAGCGGCTTCATCCGCGCGGTGACGAGAATCTTCTGATGCGTGTAGACCCACAGCGTGGCGATCTCGGCGGGCGTCAGTTCGAAGTTGAACATCACGTCGTTGATGACCGCGAACAGCGCGCCTTCCTGATG
Organism: Candidatus Burkholderia verschuerenii; assembly: GCF_001189365.1. Classification (GTDB taxonomy): domain Bacteria; phylum Pseudomonadota; class Gammaproteobacteria; order Burkholderiales; family Burkholderiaceae; genus Caballeronia; species Caballeronia verschuerenii. The sequence continues at coordinate 4,464 of NZ_LFJJ01000003.1, forward strand.
CTCGATGCGCGTCGAATGCGAGCCTTCGTGCAGCGTGTCGAAAAACGCGTCCGGCAGGCCGAGGCGCGTGCGCATCCAGCGTTCGCAGGCGCTGTTGGCCAGATCGAAGTGGAGCCAGACGAATTCCCGCGTCGTGTCCTCGCGCGCGAGCCATTCGCTCGCGGCTTCGGCGTCGATCGCCTCGCCGGGTTGGTCGGCGCGGAAATGAAAGCCGCAGACGAGGCCGGAGAAGTCGGAGCCGTAAGGCGGTCTTTGCAGGGTAGCGGGATTCATTCGGGCGTTGGCTGACTGTTCTTTAAGCTCGATGCAAAACGGCGGCGCGAAGGCGTAAGGCGATAGTGTGCCACTGGTCGCGCCCCGGAATGCGATCCGTGTGCGCGATGCGCCGCATGTAACGATGTCGATATGACACGCAGATCGCACAAATATGTCTGTCACGTTTCGGGCGTACTATTGCGCGACGCAAGACGAGCGCGGCAGCGCCGCCGTCGATCGCGTCGGAAAAGCCGGATAGGGGAGAAAGGCAGTGGACGATCAAGACGATTGGGATGGCGCGACGCAGACCACGGCATCCGGCCTGATCCGGCTGGCTTCGGTCATGGCGGGCCTGTGCGCGAAGGCGCGATGGACACGCGCTTCGGCGCGAAACTGCTCAAGCGCCTGGAAAAAGAGGCGCGTCGCGTGACCGAACGGGGCGAAACCGCGCTCGATCAGACCGAACGCGATGCGCTGACCGGCGCGATCGGCGAATTCGATCTGGCGTTGCGTCAGCGCGACGCGGCCTTGCTGGTCGAGGCGAATGCGCGGCTACGCGAGCACGAGGAAGCGTCGGGCAAGCGTCGCAAGAAGAAGGACGCCGGCGCGTGAACGGCTCGGCAGCCTGCTGTCACGACGAAGCGGAAGCAGGCGCGAATCCTGCTGAGGCGACGATCGATTCAAATCGTCCATCGCCTATGTACCTCTCCATGCCTTTCGATCACTGCGCGCTGTGGACGAACCGCAGCGTCGACGTCGATCTCCAGCAGTGGCGCATTCTCGTCGTCGACGATCACGCTTACAGCGCCGAAGCGCTCGCGGCCGCGCTCGCCGCCGATGGCTTCGACACGCGCGTCGCGTTATCCGGCGTGGACGCGCTGCACGCGGTCGATGCGTGGAGCCCGCACATCGTCATTCTCGATATCACCATGCTCGAACACGACGGTTTCGCGACCGCGCGCGTGTTGCGCCGGATCGCGCAGACGCGGGATGCGGGCATCATCGCGTTCACGGCGTTGGGCGAGGAACTCGTCCGCAAGCAAGGCCTGAGCGCCGGTTTCGACGGATATTGTCAAAAGGGCAATCCGCCCGCCGCGCTGGTGCAACTGATCCAGCGACTGGTCCACGTCCACTGACAGATAACCTGTTTTCGATGGCCTCGATACGGCTTTGAGCGCCGTGTTTAGCGCTCGCGTACGCAGAAAGATTGTTCTGTCCCTGCCGAACGAACGTTCGCAAGCTATTCCTCAGGCACGTTAAAAAATCCATACGAATCAATGCATAGTGGCTGAATGGCACGCTCGTTCAGCGCATGATTGTTGGCGCTGAGCGAAAACTGAATTGAAATATATTGGGATAAAAAAATCGATAGTAGGGGTATACACTGCATTCCATCGACGTAGCAGACAGTTTCTCGCAAAACCGCGGCGCTTTCTGAATGAACGTCAACTGTCTTTGGAGCCAACACCATGAAACGCAATCTTCTCGCTACCCTTCTGATCGCTGCTTCCGCCACCATCGCTGCGCCGGCTTTCGCCAGCGGCTATGGCCCGGCACCGTTCTATCGTCCGGCAGTCGGCGCGCCGACGTCGCAACAAGGCCCGCAAGCTCAAGCGATCGCTGCTCAAGAGCAAGCCAACGGCGTCAACGCCACGGCGTTCGGCGGTTCGCATGACACGGTCGCTCAATCGGGCAACCGCGCTCAGTCGAACAACGACAACACGCAATCGGTTTTCTTCGGTCACTAATCGAAGCTGAACCCGAAATAAACGACGCCCGGAAAGCAGAACTTTCCGGGCGTCGTCGCGTTTACGGGCTTTAGATGCTTCAGGTCGCGCGGCCGAGCGCGCCGCGCATCACGTTAGCCAGTTCGACCGGCTCGAATTTCGATACATAGGCGTTCGCGCCGACCTTGCGCACATGCTGCTCGTTGGCCGCGCCCGACAGCGACGAGTGGATCACCACCGGAATGCGTTGCAGATTCGCGTGAGTCTTGATGCGTCGCGTGAGCGTGAAGCCGTCCATCTCGGGCATTTCCAGATCCGTCAGCACCAGCGCGATGTGATCGGACACTTCGGTGCCTTCCTTCTTCGTGCGCATCACGACGTTTTCCAGCACGTCCCACGCTTCCTGACCGGTTTTCGTCATCACGAAGGGCACGCCCATCGCGGTCAGGCTTTGCTCGATCAGCGCGCGCGCCACGCCCGAATCGTCGGCGGCGAGCACGCGTGCGCCCGGTTTGATGATCAGCCGGCCCGTGTTGGCCTCGGTGATATCCGCGCCCTTCGACGGCAACACGTCGCGCACGATACGCTCGACGTCCAGCACCTGCGCGAGCCGCGAACCGTCGATATTGCCGTCGATACGCGCGAAACTTGTCACCGTGTGACCGCCCGAATGCGATTCCGCCGACAGCACCTGATTCCATTCAAGCCGCACGATATCGTCGACTTCCTCGACCGCGAAGCCTTGCGTCGTGCGCGCGAATTCGGTGACGAGCAGGATCTTCGGCCCGTGCTTCGGACGGCAGCCGACGATGCGCGCCAGATCGATCACCGGAATGATCTGGCCGCGAATATCCGCGACGCCGAGAATGTTCGGGCTCGAACCCGCGACGGCGGTGATATCCGGCATCGCCAGAATTTCGCGCACCTTGAAGACGTTGATGCCGAACAGTTCCGATGCATGCGCCGGAATGCCCGCGCCGATGCGCAGCGGCGCGCGCTGGTCGGCTTCCGCCGGATCGCCGAGACGGAACAGCAGCAACTCGAACATGTTGCTGCCCGCGAGCCGTACCCGCTGCTCGATATCTTGCTGTGAACTGTTCACTTCGTGGTTTCTCCGCGCGTTGTTAAGTATGTGCTGCGCCATGCCGCGGTTCGTGTGAACGCGGGATTCCTAATTAGCGGCATCGTTCGGGAAAACTGAAGGCAGGGTTGACGCGAATGGCGTGCGCGGGCGGCGTCGCGCGGCGTATCCGTGATCTATACTTTTTTCGAATGGTCGGGTTAATGCCGATGAAGGCCGCGCGCGCAAAGCCTTACGCTGAGTGACGACGCAGCAGTTTCGTCGACACACCCGGAACGAACCCAGAGCAACGTTTCCCGCCAACAACCAACACAACAGCCAGGCGCATTCGCCGACCGCACGCATCGACGCGAGACTCGACGAACCGCGCAAAGCCAGACGGAGGCGCTCGATGGCAACAGTCGCACAAGTCTTGAGCACGAAGCCCGATCAGCCGGTGCTCACCATCGCGGCGAGCGCGTCGGTTTTCGATGCGATCAAGCTGATGGCCGACAAGTACATCGGCGCGGTGATCGTCACCGAAGGCGACGAAATCGTCGGCATCGTGACGGAGCGCGACTACGCGCGCAAGGTCGTGCTCATGGATCGCTCGTCCAAGCAGACGCCGGTTCGCAACATCATGACGTCGCAGTGCGCTATGTGCACGTCGACCAGACCACCGACGACTGCATGGCGCTGATGACCGAAAAGCGCATCCGCCATTTGCCGGTGATCGACGGCGGACGGCTCGTCGGCATGATTTCCATCGGCGATCTGGTGAAGAACATCATTTCCGAGCAGCAGTTCACCATCAAGCAACTCGAGTACTACATTCGCGGCGAGCAGGCCTGAATCACAGCGCCGGTCTGACTGTAAGCTATTCGTTATAATTCGGTAGATGCCCGGCGGACGGGCCGCGCGCGCCATGTCGGCGCGGCGGCTCGCTTCGCCGGTTCGTTGATGCAACGACGCCCGCCAGGAGCGCCTGCCGATGACCCTTTCCGCCACGACAGCCGCGCACGCCATTCCCGGCCGCGCGATTCCCGCCGATGCGCCGTTTTTCATCGTCATGAACGCGGGCTTGGGCCGCAAGCAGGCCGACGACGCGCACCGTGCTCGACCGCGAACTCGGCGCGGCCGGACGACGCTTCGAGCTATGCGTCGTCGACGATCCCGCGCGCCTCGGCGATATCGCCCGTAAAACCGCCGAAACCGCCGTCGAGAAGAACGGCGTGCTGGTCGGCGCGGGCGGCGACGGCACGCTCTGCGCCGTTGCTCAAGCGGCCTACACGGCCGATTGCCCGTTCGCCGTGCTGCCGCGCGGCACCTTCAATTACTTCAGCCGCGATCACGGCATTCCCGCCGATCTCGACGCTTCCACGCGATTGCTGCTCGACGCGCGCGCGTATCCCGCGCAGGTCGGCTTCGTCAACGGACGGATGTTTCTCGTCAACGCCAGTCTCGGCCTCTATCCGAAGCTGCTCGAAGACCGTGAAATCTACAAGCAGCAGTTCGGGCGCAGCCGGCTGGTCGCGCAGTATTCGGCGCTGTTCACGATGCTCAAGCCGCATCGCCATTTGCGGCTGCATATCGAGCATGAAGGACAGACGCACGATATCCGTTCGACGACGCTGTTCGTCGGCAACAATCGGCTGCAGATGGAGCAGATCGGCATGCCCGACGAGGCGCACGCGCTGGAACAGGGTTTGCTCGTCGCGATTGCGCCGCGACCGGTCGGGCGGCTCGCGCATTTGCTGCTTTCGTTGCGCGGCGCGGCGGGGCGTCTCTCCGATTCCGATCACGTCACGAGCTTCAGTTTCGAGCGCATCACGGTGACGCATCCGTCGAAAAAACGGCGTCGCGTCAAGATTGCGACCGACGGCGAAGTGATGCGTCTCGACATGCCGTTAGAATTCCGCGCTTCCGATAAGCCGCTGCTGCTGCTCAAACCCGAGCCGGCGGTGGCCGAAGCCAATCGCTCATGAGCTTGTTGTTGCAGATTTCCGACCCGCATTTCGGGACCGAACGGTCGATGGTCGTCGCCGCGCTATTGCGCCTGATCGACGCGTTTCCGCCCGATCTCGTCATCGTGTCGGGCGATATCACGCAGCGCGCGCGCCGCCAGCAGTTCGCCGCCGCCCGGGCGTTCTTCGATACCTTGCGCCCGACGCCGATGGTCGTCGTGCCGGGCAATCACGATATTCCGCTGTTCGATCCGCTCGCGCGGCTGTTTTATCCGCATCGCAATCATCAGCGCGCGTTCGGCGCGGAGCTGGAGCCGTCGTTCGAATTGGACGATCTGCTGGTGATCGGCGTCAACACGACGCGGCCGTATCGTCACACCGACGGCGAAGTATCGATGCAGCAGATCAGGCGCGTCGCGGCGCGGCTGGAGGCGGCGCGCGAATCGCAACTGCGCGTGGTGATCACGCATCAGCCGGTGGCCGTCACGCGCACGCAGGACGAAAAAAATCTACTGCGCGGACACGAACGCGCCGTGCAGCGCTGGGCGCGCGCGGGCGCGGATCTGATCGTCGGCGGCCATATTCATCTGCCTTACGTGTTGCCGCTGCACGATATTTTCGCCGGTCTGCCGCGCCGTATGTGGGCGGTGCAGGCGGGCACGGCGCTGTCGCATCGGGTGCGCGGGAGCATTGACAATTCGGTGAACGTGATTCGCTATTCGAGCGAAGCAACGACGCGCGGCACCACGGTCGAGCGCTGGGATTACGTCGAAGCCAGCGAGCGCTTCGAGCGCGTCGCCCAACATGATCTCGCGCTGGACGGCGCGCCGCAGCCCGATGCGCTCACGTCCGCCGGATGACGAGTTCGGCGAATCCGGTCGCGGCATCGTGCTCGCGGGTGTAGCGCTCGTCCGGCAACAGCGCGACGACGATCTCTGCCGTCGTCCGCACGATGCAGCCCGCCGTCACATGGCCGCCCGACACGCGGCCGTCGGCATCGGAAATGCTCATGTGCAGATGCGGCCCCTGCGCCGACAGCGAGCCCGCCAGCGTGAGGATTTCGAAGTCGCCGCGCAATTCGGCGGCGGCATCGCGGCCTGCGTAGCGAAGCATCGCGACGCTCAGACTGCCGATGCCCTGAAGCACGAACGCGGCCGAGGCGCCGCGCGCCTGAAACGCGCGATCGAGCGAAAGGCGCAGGTCGTCGCCGGGAGAAAGCCGCAAGGTGAAGGTATGCATAGACCGAAGACTACACGCGTCGCGGTCATGATGGCATGATGGGCGCGCCGCTTGCGCACGCAACGGTCTGATCAACGCGGAGACACCATGAGTTTCGAACTGACGATGCTCGCCTGGACCCTCGTGCTCGCGCTGGTGCAAGTGTTGCTGCCAGCCGTCGTGCGCAATCGCGAACTCGGCATGCGCTATCAGGCCGGTCCGCGCGATGCCGCCGTGCCGCCGCCCAGCAAGCTGTCCGGGCGTCTGATGCGCGCGCAGAGCAATCTTTTCGAGACGCTGCCCGTGTTCGCCATCGCCGTGCTGATCGTGCATGTCGCGGGCCGCGAAAACGCGCTCACGCATTACGGCGCGCTGGCTTATTTCGTCGCGCGGCTGGTGTATGTGCCGCTGTACGTGTTCGGCGTGCCGTTCCTGCGATCGCTCGTGTAGCTGGTGTCGATCGTGGGCATCGTGCAGATTTTCGTTCCTATCATCTAGCAGTTCATTTAGCCGCTCATCGAGCCGAGTGCCGCCATGACCGATCAACCGTCCACCGTCGAAATCGAAACCGCGCCGAATCCCGAATTCGCCGTGATCCTCATGCACGGCCTGGGCGCCGATGCCAACGACTTCGTGCCGCTCGTGCCCGAACTGCGTCTCGCCGATGCACCCGCCATGCGCTTCGTGTTTCCGAACGCGCCGGAAATGGCGGTGACGGCCAACAACGGCTACGTGATGCGCGCGTGGTACGACATTCTGTCGTTCGAAGGCATCAACCGGCGCGTGGACGAGTCGGGCATCGAGGCATCGTGCAAGCGCGTGCGCGAACTGATCGCGGCGCAGAACGCGCGCGGCATTCCGACCGAATGCATCTTTCTGGCGGGCTTTTCGCAGGGCGGCGCGATGACCTACAGCGCGGGTCTCACGCATCCGGACAAGCTGGCGGGGCTGATCGTGCTGTCTGGCTATATTCCGGCGAAAGGGCTGATCGACGCATCGTTCAGCGACGCAAACCGCGCCACGCCGATCTTCGCCGCCCACGGCACCTTCGACGACGTGCTTAACGTGCGGCTCGGCGAGGAGGCGGTCGAGTTCGCGCGCGAACACGGCTGCACGGTCGAATGGCAAACCTATCCGATGCCGCATTCGGTCTGCATGGAGGAAGTCGAGGCCTTGCGCGTGTGGCTCGGCGCGCGGCTGTCGGCGTAAAGCTCAGGCGCGCAAGGTTCGCGCGAACAGATCGAGCACCGCGTCCGCGTCCACGGCGACGCACGCATCGCAGGACGGACGCGCGTCCCAGTCCGGCGCGGGCGCGCGCATCGACGCGGGCTTCTGCACTGTCATGCCCGCCGCGATGCCGTCCGTCAGCACGCACACCGGGCCGCCGCGCGTCGTGAACAATTCGCGCGCGACGACGAAGGCCGCCGCCGAATAATCGTGCGCGTAGATGCCGCGCGTCATGCCGTCGTCAGAATGGAAGCGCTCGTAGAAGCGCGATACGTCCCACACGAAGCGGCCCGCATCGCCCGCCGAATCGCGGACGCTCGCCAGAAACGCGGTCGTCATGATGGTCGCGTGCGTGACGTCGAGTCCGACGATCGACACTTTCCACGGCGCGCCGAACACGATGTCGGCGGCGTGCGGATCGCTGTGCGCATTGGCTTCGGCGGTTGGCGTCACGTTGTCGAGATCGCCGTTGAAGCCGAACGCGCCGCCCATTACGACGACTTCGCGTACCAGCGCGGCGATCTCCGGCGCTTCTTGCAGCGCCAGCGCCAGATTGGTGAGCGGCCCGACGGCGAGCAGCGTCACTTCGCCCGGATTCGCCCGCACCGTCTCGACGATAAACCGATGCGCCGCGCGTCCGTCCTCGCGCACCGTGACGGCTTCCGGCCGCGCGATATCGCCGAGCGCGTCGTGGCCGTGGATATGGGGAATCGGCGCGGGCGTCGGACGCTTCAACGGCTGCGCCGCGCCGCGCACGACCGGCACGTCCGCGCAAAACCGCGACGCCAGATACAGCGCGTTGGCCGTCGTCGTATCGATATCGGCGTTGCCGAACACCGTCGTGATGCCGAGCAAGTCGATGTGCGGATGCCGCGCCTGAAACACCAGCGCGATCGCGTCGTCGATGCCCGGATCGGTATCGTAGATGACCTTGTGCATGCGCTTACTGGACCGTGGCGGCTTCGGCTTCGCAGGCGCATTCGTCGGCGCGCGCGATCAGCGCGACCATCTCGCGCCGCAACTCCGCCGGGCTGACCGGCTTGCTCAGCACGTCGTGATCGCAGGCGAGCGGCACGATGGTCGCGGTCGGCTCGCCCGTCACGACCAGACACGGGCAGGCGCGCCCGAGCCGCGTGGCGCTGGCCATCGCGACTTCGCGCGCGGTCTTGGCATCGCGCAGACGGAAGTCGGTGATGATCAGATCTGGAAAGCGCTCGATATCCGCGAGAATCTCCTCGTATTCCTCGAAGGTCGCAGCCGAGTCGAACAGCACGCCCCATTGCGACAACAACGCCTCGGTGGACGCGCGCACCAGCCCGTCGTCCTCGACGAGCAGCACATAGCGGCCGTTCAGTTGCGCGGTTTCGTCGGCTTCGGAACGTTGCGGCGCGCGGCTCGACGGCTTGTCGATCGTCGGTCCGCACAGCGGCATTTCCAGCGAGAAACGCGAGCCGCGCCCCTCGGTCGATTTCAGCTCGATACGATGCTGATCGAGCATCGACACCACCGCGTTGACGATCGACAGCCCGAGCCCGAGACCCTTGTCGCGATCCTGCTCCGGATTGTTGACCTGGAAAAACGGCTGAAAAATCGCCTCGAAGTAATCGCGCGGAATGCCGATGCCGTTATCCAGCACGTCGATACGCGCGCGCGTCGGCGAGTGCACCACGCCGACGATCACGGTCGCCTTGGTGTCCTTGCCCTTGTCCGCGTACTTGATGCCGTTCGACATCAGATTGGCGACGGCGCGCCCGAGCCAGTGCGCGTCGCTGCGCACGCAGACGACTTCCTCTTTCGGCAGACGCAGTCGAATCTCGACGCCGCGGCTCATCGCGAAAGGCCGCAATTGCGCGGCGGCTTCCTCGACGATCTGCCGTACGTCGAACACGTGATAGCGCGGCACCACGCGCCCGGATTCCAGCCGCGACAGATCGAGCACCGCGTTGAGCAGGCGCGCCAGAATCACCGACGAGCTGCCGCATTCGTTCATCAGGCGCTCGGCCTGCGCGTACTCGCCGTTGCGGATCGCTTCGGCGGCGGCTTGCAGGAACAGGTTGAGCGCGTGCATCGGCTGACGCAGATCGTGGGTGGCGGCGGCGAGAAAGTTGGATTTTTCGCGGCTCGCGGTCTGCGCGGCGATCATCTGCTGTTCGCGCAAGGCGAGCAGCGCGTTGGTCTTGTTCTCCTGATCCTTCTTGGAGATTTCCAGTTCGCGATTCTTGCGTTCGAGCGAGCCGTTCGCGCCGCGCAGTTCGTCGTTCAGCGACGCCAGCGCGCGCTCCGACAGAAAACGCTCGCGCGAGACCCGCTCCGCGTGCACGCAGACGCCGTGACCGATCACGATCACGTTGAACATATAGAACATGCCCGCGAAGAAGTCTTCGGTATGCAGCAGATGCGTGGTCAGTTGCAGGAACACGACCGACGCCATCGTGATGATCCCGGCCGTCAGCACGATGCGCGATCGCAGATAGAAGAAGCTGAACTACACGAACAGCGCGAGACACAGCCCGCTGAAATGCTGCGTGTAGTTATAGGGCGCGGGCGTGATGGCGACCAGCGACAGAATCAGGCACAGCAGCCCGTAGATGCTGCACAGAATGACGCGCTGCGACATCTCATGCGAGCGGAACGACGGCCTGAGCACCAGATATGCCGAGATGATGAGCAGTACGATGCCCACGAAGCGCACGACGAGAATTTCCGGCAGGCGCGCGTCGAGTGCATTGTTGCCACGCGCGAAACTGACGTCCCACCACAGAAAGCACGTCCACATCACCAGCGCGAGCAGCGTCGAGGCGCGGCGGAACGCGCAGAACCGCTGGCTGTGATCTTCGAGGAATTGCGCTTCGAGGTCCGGGTCGGCGAAACGCTTCGGGATCGACAGATTGCGAATGAAGCTCACGCCCGCTTCACGCGCGGCGGAGGACAGAATTCCGGGAGTGTGCACGCCGGCGGCGCGTCGAGGTACGGCCATCTTCGATGCTCGCGGTTGGAATCGGAGATTCACTACTTTAGGCCACTCCGCTCATACCAATACGCTTTTTTTTTAGCTATCAGCCGTTAAAAGCGGAAAAAATGCGGGAACGGGCGGGGTGGGACAGGATGAAGCCGAGGACTGCGAAGCCCGGAGCTGACACATCGGGCCACGCGCATTGTGCCGTCAAGCGCGCGTTACGTGAAGGGCTTGAGGGGGAGAATCGTGAGAAGGTTTCGTGTCGATCATACGAATGTCGACCGGCGAGCGTTTTCTCCGCTTTTTGACCGCGTTTTCATCGCTCGCCGGTTCGAAGGACAGCCACGACAACAGTTCCCCGCGCGAGGCGAGGGCACGACGCTTTCAGGATTTGGGTTTGGCCTTGGTCGTGCGCTTGGTGACTTGCGTGTCCTTGGCGCCGGCGGCCTTGGCGGGCGACGCCTTGGGCGCGGCGGTTTTCTTGCGGCTCGACATTTCCATTTCGGCGGGATTGCTCGCCTGGGCTTTACGTGGGGATGGCATGGCGACCTCCAGAGAGATGTGTCGGGAGCGACACATCGATAACCTTAGGATGCCGCTTGACGCTAATCAAGAAGTCATGCGCAAACGCTTCTGAGGCCGAAGCATTTCGTTAGCCGATCAGCTTGAGACCCGCCGGCAGCGCTTCGCCGAATACGCGTCCTTCGTCGGCGCGATCGAGCGTGACGACTTCGCTCACCATCGCGATCCACGCCTGCGCCGCGCCCGCCGCCGCAAGCCGCTCGATGACGGCGGCCCGCGCCGCATCGGCGATATCGCGCGAACGGTCGCCCGTCATGCGCGCGATCTGCACGGCGGCGAACGCGGCCGGCTCGACCTTCTTCCAGTCGAGCGCGAGCAGGGCATCGAGCCAAGCCGACGCAATATCAGGCGGCACCACGCCGTGCGCGCTGCCATAGAACGGCTGACGCGCCCCGATGCGCCCGAGCGCCCACCAGCTCTGCAGATTCTCGGACGGCTTCTTGAGGCGCGTCAGCAGCCAATCGCCGACCTCGATCTTGCGTTCCACCGGCACCCGTTCGAGCGAGGCCGCGAGCCGCACCATGTCTTCATAGCCCGCGCGCGCCGCGCCCGCCGCCTTGCGATAGCGGCTGGTGCCGGGCGGTTGCAGTACGAAAGCCATGTCGTCGAGCAGACGCAACTGCGCGGCTTCGTCGAGTCCGCCCGCGGCGCGCCGCCACAGCGTCCACCATTCCGACCAGATCTGGCTTTCGTTGCTGTACTGCACGCCCTGATCGAACAGCGTCCAGAGTTGCTCGACGCGCCACTCGTCCAGCGGATGCCCGAAACCCGGCCGCACGCAATAGCCGGTCAGATTGAGCCACAGACGTTCGTGATCGGCGGAGCGGCGACGGCGTTTGGCGCGATCCCACAGCGCGCCGAACAGTTCGCGCAGCAGGGCGATGTCCCACGTATCGCGCGAGCCGAGCGCCTGTTCGAGTTGCGCGCGCAGGCGTTTGACTTCCTTCGGGCCGACGTCGTGCGAGCGCGCGCCGAAGGTGCGGTCGATCAGATCGATGGCTTTCGGCAGCGCCGGATGCGTTTCGGACGGCGCGGCGTCGGCCTTCGGTTCGTCCTGACGCAACTGGAATTCGAGCAGCCAGCGCTTGGCGGGATCGTCGACGGCGATGCAGTGCATCTCCAGCGTGCCGACTTCCGTCAGCGAGGTCGTCAGCTGCACGGCGCTTTCGCTGGCCTTCCACGCGCCGTTGCCCTTGCTCTCGCCGCGCGGATCGACGACCGGCGCGATCGGCGGCAGCCGCACGAAGTCGCCCGCCGATGCGCCGACATCGGCGATCTCGCCGGGCGCATACGCGCTATCCGCCACCGACGACACGAAGTGAAACCGCACCGGCGCGCCCAGCGTCAGCGCGAAGGTGCGATCGGCGAGATGGATGGCCTGTGCTTCTTCGGTGCCGCGCGGCAGCAGGCAGACGCCGCGCGCGCCGTCGCTTGCAGGATCGTCGTCGAGCAGCAGGAAGTAGCTGCGCGCCGAGCCGCCGCCGATTTTCGGCGCATGACCCGCGCGCGCGAGCGCATAGGCGACCGCGCCGCGCGCCACCGCGACATCGGGATTGCCGTTGGCGAGCACATGCACCGGCTCGCCGCGCCACGCGCCGAGCGTATCGGCGATGCGTCGCGCGAGCGGTTCGGCGCGGAACACGCCGCCGTTCAGCAGCAGCGTGTCGAGGACGATCTGCTCGCGCGTGTCGTGCGCGCCGAGAAACGCCGCCACATGCCGCGTGATGGCGGCATCGCTCGCATACGGCAAGCCGAATTCGACGATCCCGCCGCGCGTGCGCGTCGGCCGGTCGTCCTTCGATACCAGCGGAAAAAAGCCTTCGACGATGATCCGCTCGATTTCCTCGCGCGTGACGTCCGCCGAGCGCGCGCCGCCGATCAGCTTCGCGCCCGCGCCGAGCAACGTGATAGAGGTGGACGCGGGCGCATCCGGGCCGAGCAGTTGCTCCTTCGCGGCGCGGCTGCGCTCGACCAGTTGCGACAAGCGCGCGGCGAAGAGGCGCTCGCCATCGGATGCGAGCCGCTTCTCGACCAGATGCGCGAGCGCGAGGTCCATATTGTCGCCGCCCAGCATCAGATGGTTGCCGACGCCGATACGCGAGAGTTGCGGTTCGGCGTCGCCTTTCATCGCGACCTGGATCAGCGTGAGATCGGTCGTGCCGCCGCCGACATCGACGATCAGAACGAGACGCGTATCGGCCAATTCCTGCCCGAGTGTCGCGCGATGATGAAACAGCCAGTCGTAGAACGCCGCTTGAGGTTCTTCGAGCAGACGCAGCGTGTCGAGGCCCGCCATGCGCGCGGCCTCGAGCGTCAGCGCCCGCGCGCCTTCGTCGAAGGAGGCGGGCACGGTGAGCACGACGTCCTGCGCGTCGAGCGGCGCATCGGGGAAGCGCTCGTTCCAGGCCGCGTGGACATGCGCCAGATAGCTGGCGCTGGCGATCACCGGCGAGATTTTCTCGACGTCGTCGCCCGCGCCCCACGGCAGAATCGGCGCGAGACGATCGACGCTCGCGTGCGACAGCCAGCTTTTCGCGCTCGACACGAGGCGGCCGGGCACCTGCGCGCCGAGCTTGCGCGCGAAGCTGCCGAGCACGGCGGGCGCTTCCATCTCGCCCCACGGCAACTTAAGATCGGCGCTCTTGAGTTCGCCCGGCGCGAAGTGATAGCGCAACGAAGGCAGCAACGGCAGCGCGACCACTTCGCCGGGACCGACGAGTTGTTCGATGCCGAACACGCGAATCTCGTCGGAACCCGGCTCCGAATAGGCGACGACGGTATTGCTCGTCCCCAGATCGATGCCGACGCGATACTTCGCGTCCGCCGCCTTCTTGCGCGCGGCCACTTACAGGCCCATGCCCTGATCGGCGCTGACACCGCCGCGCACGTCGAACTCCACCTTCCAGCGCTCGTTCGAATTGCGCGGCACGGCTTCGAGTTCGAGCGTGCCCGCTTCCGTCACGCGCGCATGCAGCTTGACCGGCACGATTTCGCCGGGCGTGCGGCCTTCGGAAGGCAGCGAGGCTTCAATTTCTTCGAGTTCCTGCAATTCGTCCGGCTGCCAGAAATCGAGCAGCGTGCCGACCGTATCCTGCCGACGCACCGACGACCCGAAGAAGCGGAAATGCACCGGCTCGCCGACCACCAGCCCGAATTCCTGCGCGGGCAATGCGGCGTCGGTGCCTTCTTCCATGCCGAACGGCGCGACGCACAGCGCCGACACCGGCGGCTCCAGTCCGGGCGCGCCGGGCATCGCCGATTCGACCGCGCCGTAATACGCGCGCGCCGTGCCGCCGCGAATCCGCACGCCCTTGCCGCGTCGCACGTAGCCGTAATAGGCCGCGCCGCGTGCCACCGCCAGATCGAGATCCGCGCCTTCGATCAGCCGCGCGGCGGGCGCGTTCTCGGCGGCGAGCCACGCGTTCAGCGTGTTCATCACGCGCTCGACCAGCAGCGTCGATTTGAAGACGCCGCCGTTGAACAGCACGGCGGTGGGATGCAGCAGCGTCGCGCCTTGCGGTGCTTCATGCTGCAAGCCTTCGACTTCCGCCAGCGCATTGACCTGACGGCCGAGGAACGCGGCGAGATGGCGCGTCACGGCGGCATCCTGCGCGTAGGGCAGACCGAGCTGCGTCAGACCGGCGCGGGCGCGGCTGACCGGACGGGCGGCGGCATCGACTTGCGGGAAAAAGCCTTCGAGCAGAATCTGCGTGAGTTCGGCACGCGTGAGTTCGGTGCGGATCGATCCGCCGATCAGCTTCGAGCCGCGGCTCGGCACAACCAGCGGCACGGTCTCGACGGACGGATCGGTCAGCAGCGTTTCCTTGGCCGACCGGCACGCGTAAGTCAGCGCGCGAAGCTGCCACGGATCGGCCTGCGTGCCTTGCTGCGCCAGCTTGCGCGCGACCGTATGAGCCAGCGCGAGATCCATGTTGTCGCCGCCGAGCAGGATATGCTCGCCGACCGCCACGCGATGCAATTCCAGATTGCCTTCGCGCTCGACGACCGCGATCAGCGACAAGTCGGTCGTGCCGCCGCCGACGTCGACGACGAGAATCACGTCGCCGACCTTCACCTGCTTGCGCCACGCGCCGTTGCTCTTCTGGATCCAGCTATAGAGCGCGGCCTGCGGTTCTTCCAGCAGCGTCATGCGTCCGTAACCGGCTGCGGTGGCCGCTTCGGCGGTCAGTTCGCGGACGGCGGGATCGAACGAAGCGGGAATCGTCACGGTGACGTCCTGCTGATCGAACGGCGCATCCGGATGCGCGTGATTCCACGCCTCGCGCAGATGCGTCAGATAGCGCACCGAGCTTTCCATCGGCGACACGCGTTCGACTTCCTCGGGCGCATCGGCGGGCAGAATCGCCGCGCGGCGATCGACGCCCGGATGACACAGCCAGCTCTTCGCGCTGGAAACGAGGCGGATCGGCGTGCCCGCGCCCCGGCTGCGCGCCAGTTCGCCGACGATGAATTGGCGCTCCTGCGTCCACGGCAGCGTCATGTCTACGGGCGCAAGTTCGTTCTCGTGCGGCAGATAGAGAAACGACGGCAGCAGTTCGCGCTCTTCGGCCGCGCCGGGCGCGGTGAGTTGCGGAATCGACAGCACGCCTTGCGCGGTCTTCTCGCCGTCGCTGGCGTTCATGTCGACATAAGAGAGCGCGCAGTGCGTCGTGCCGAGATCGACGCCGATCGAATAGCGGGTTTGAGTCTGATTGACGTCGCTCACAGTTCCACCTCCGCCGGCGCGACGATGCTCGCATCATGCGATGGCGCGAGCTTGGGCAGGCGCGCGTCCTCGACCTTCCAGCCGCGATGGCTGATCGTGCCGGTAAAGGGCGCCTTGCCGACGACATTGCCCGTCAGACGAACCGCGCTCGCGTCGAAACCTTCCTGAAGCGTGAGGCGGCTGCCTTCGGCTTCGCGGCGCACGGGTTGAATCGTGAAGTGCTCGCGCAGCACGGCACGGCAGCCGTCGTGCACGAGGCGCGCGGCCGCGCCGATATCGGCGTCGTTGTAATTGGCGATGTCTTCCGACGAAATCGATGAAACGCGCGTCACGCTGCAACAAACCCAGCAGTTGCAGCGCGGCGACGGGACTCGCTGCGGTCAGGACAGAAGGCGCAGGCGCGGGCGTCGGCTCGACGAGCGCGGCGGCGGGCTTGGGCGGCTCGGGCATTTCCGGAGCATCGCGCAGACGCTGGACGCGTCCCGCGAACGCGGCGTTGCCCAGAACGCCAAAAAAAACGCCGAAGGCAATGCCTATCCTGCCGAAAAAGCCTGGATTCATATCGGTCATGTAATGCTCCTGTTGGCCGCGCGAGGACGACCCTCCTCGGGCGGCGCGGGTGGCCGGTGTTCGGTGCCGTATGAAGGGCGATGCCGTTTCGTCTGCCCTCGCCTGACGAAAAGACGGCGAAGTCGGTCGGGCGTCTTCGGCGCACAAGCGCATGCGAGTGCGTGCAGTCCCGGCGGGACACGCCAAAACGCTGCGGCCGATCGGCCCGTATCCCGTTATTGTCCACGATTGTGCGTCCCGACCGGGCAAAGCGCGGCGCGGGGCGTCCGTGGGGTGTTATTCAGCGGGCCTCATTCTCTTGATTTGACCCGCAAAGTCAAGGCCGCTATGCCTTGATGCGGTAGGCGGCCAATCGTCCTGCAGCGTCCGTGCCGTCCCAATCGAGGCCGTCGCAAAGCGTGGCCGCGCGGCGTTCATCCGGTACGGCCACGCTCGCTGCTCGCGCCGCCTCGCGATACAGCGCCGTCTGATTCACCGCTCGGGCAACAGCTAGATCATCGGCCAGGCCGTCAAGCATCCCCCAGCGCCGATACTGCGTGATGAACCACAACCCGTCCGACGCACGCGGATAATTCACCGCGCCGCCATCGAAAAATCGCACGGAACGCGGGCTATCCGCTTCCGCCAGCCGCGCCTCGATCTGTTCGCGCGGCACGCCGACAAATTCCGGCGACGCCAGCGCTTCCGCGATATCCCCGCGATGCGCCGGCGCATCGGCCCATGCGCACGCATCGAGCATCGTGCGCACCAGCGCCTGTGCCGTGTTCGGATACAGCGCGACGAAATCGCGCCGGCACGCCAGCACCTTCTCCGGATGATCCGGCCAGATCTCGCTCGTATAGGCGACCGTGCGGCCCGCGCCGCGCGCCTCGGCCACGGCATGCCACGGATCGCCCGCGCAGAAGCCGTCGAGCGTGCCCTCGGCGAGCGCGTCGGCCATTTGCGGCGGCGGAATCACTACGCTGCGCACATCGCGCAAGGGATGCACGCCGAACGCGGCGAGCCAGTAATACAGCCACATCGCATGCGTGCCGGTTGGGAAGGTCTGCGCGATGACCGGCTTGCGCCCGAGCGACGCGAGCGCGTCCTTGACCGGCGCACCTTGCGCGATCGCATCGGCCAACGCGCCGGACAGCGTGATGGCCTGCCCGTTGCGATTGAGCACCATCAGCACGGCCATGTCCGCTTGCGGCCCGCCGATGCCGAGTTGCACGCCTTAGACGAGCCCGTAAAGCGCGTGCGCGGCATCGATCTCGCCGGACAGCAGCTTGTCGCGCACGGCGGCCCACGACGGTTGACGGCAGAGTTCGATCCGGATGCCATGACGCTTGCCCATGTCGGCGAGGGCGGCGGCGGCGAGCGGCGCGGCATCGGAGAGCGCGACGAAGCCCAGCCGCAAATGCGTGCGTTCGGGCGAAATGGATTCGAGCAGATTCATAACGTATTCGTCCAACCCAAGCTAAAGGAGGTCCGCCACCGCGAGCAACTGGCGCGCGATGTCGGCGACCTTCGTTTTCTGGTCCATCGCGCGTTTGCGCAGCATGGCGTAGGCGTCGTTTTCCGAGAGGCCGCGCCGGTCCATCAGTAGCCGTTTGGCGCGGTCGATGACCTTGCGTTCCGCCAGTTCGTTCTCGACCTGCGCGAGCCGCAGCCGTAACTGCTCCTCGTGCGCGAAACGCGCCAGCGCGACATCGATGATCGGCGCGAGCCGCTCGGGCGCGAGTCCTTCGACGGAATACGCGGTGACGCCCGCGCCGACCGCCGCGCGGATGAACTGCTGATCCGCGTCGTTGCTGAACATCAGCACGGGACGCGGCGCGGCCTTGTTCATCACCGCGAGCTGTTCGAGCGTGTCGCGCGAGGGCGAATCGGTATCGATGATGACGACATCCGGCTTCTGGCTCTCGACCGCCGCATGCAAGGCCAAGGGCGCGGCGACTTCGGCGAGCATCTGATAGCCGAGGCGCGCGAGTTTCTCGCGCAGGTCGCCGATGGGCTTGTCGGTATCGGTGACGAGCAGGACGCGAAGCATGGATGGTGCGGGAGTCGAGGTCATGCGAAAGACGGCGAATTCGAAAGCATGAGCGACTTTAACGCGCGCCGCTTGCCCATCCGGCCGAATGGCATAGGCAAAAAGCACGGTCCGTTACCGTTACGCCGCATGCGCGAGTCCCTTGGCCGACACGGCGCGTTGCGCCTCGCCGATCGCGCCGCCGATCAGAATCACCGCCGGGCTGCCGAGTCTGGCCGCGTGGGCATCGTCGGCGATGCGTTCAAGCGTGGACACGACGCGCTTCTCCTGCGCCGATCCCGCGTGCTGGACGACGGCGGCGGGCGTATGCGCGGGCAGCGACGCGAGCAGCGCCGTCGTGATGCCGGCGATCCGGCTCATGCCCATGTAGATGGCGAGCGTGGTGCCGGTCGCGGCGAGCGCGGCCCAGTCCGGCTGACCGTGATCCTGCATGTGCGCCGTGACGAAAGTCACGCCCTGACAATGATCGCGATGCGTGAGGGAGATGCCGAGTCCCGCCGCCGCCGCGAATCCCGACGACACGCCGTTGACGATCGCGACTTCGATACCCTCATCGCGCAGCGCGGCGATCTCTTCGCCCGCGCGTCCGAACAGCAGCGCATCGCCGCCCTTGGCGCGCACCACATGCAAACCCTTCTTCGCATAGCGGATCATCAGCCGCTGGATAAAGGCCTGCGGCGTCGACTTGCAGCCGCCGCGCTTGCCGACGCGAATCGCGCGCGCGTTCGGCGCGAGCGTGTCGATGTCGGCGTTGGCGAGATCGTCGATCAGCAGGATATCGGCGCAGGCGAGCGCGCGGGCGGCGCGCAAGGTGAGCAGATCGAGATCGCCGGGGCCTGCGCTCAGCAGCGTGACCTTGCCTGAGACGTTGACATTGCAGTGAGTCGTCATCATCGCTTCCTGTATGTGGGGGATATCGCCGCAATGAACGCAAAAAGCGTCCGCTCGTGTCGATGCACGAAGGGACGCCATTGTCCTTGCTCGTTGGATTGTGTCTGCGTTGTTAATGCGTGGTTAATGCGTTGCTGCGTTCCGGCGCCGTTGCCGGATGTGCTTCGATCAATGCAAGTAGCGGGCCATCGCGGTTGAGCCCGTGAATACTTATATCGAGCGCGAATGCAGGCACTAACGCTGTGCACGCGGCACAACATGAGCGCGCGATTGCATTGCGCGAGTGAATCGGCGGGCTAACCGGATCGTATAAACTGAAACGCATTGCGTGGTGCGCTCGCACGGCAGAGGTGCTGCGTCGCACCAAGCGAGTGCCGGCCTGCATCGTCACGCGACATGACGAGCGCGCGGCCGGTCCGCGGGCCGCCCGCGCAATCCCTTATCCAGCAAGCGATACAGCGCGAAACGCCGCGCATGGCATAGCCCTTGCTTTATGTCTCGCCATCGGATCAACGGCGATCCGTCCTGATTACAGCGCCCGGCAAGTGCAGACATGCGGGCATCGGACAATGGCGTCCCCCGCATCGGCTTGACGGCTGAATGCGCGGGACGCCTTTCTTTTTTGGCGGAACGATGATGGACAAAGCCACACGGATCGATCTCTTCAGCATGCGTACGGCGCCGATGCGCGCCTTCCATCTCACATGGATGGCGTTCTTCGTGTGCTTCTTCGCGTGGTTCGCCTGCGCGCCGCTGATGCCGCTCATCAAGCGCGAATACGGCCTCAGTGCCGATCAGGTCGCGAACATCAATATTGCTGCGGTTGCCGTGACGATTCTCGTGCGTCTCGTCGTCGGGCCGATGTGCGATCGCTTCGGTCCGCGTCGCGTCTATAGCGTGGTGCTGCTCGCGGGCGCGGTGCCGGTGATCGGCGCGGCATTGTCGACGGGTTACGACAGCTTCCTGTGGTGCCGTCTCGCGATCGGCGCGATCGGCGCGAGCTTCGTGATCACGCAGTACCACACGTCGGTGATGTTCGCGCCGAACGTCGTCGGCACGGCGAACGCGACGACGGCAGGCTGGGGCAATGCAGGCGCGGGCGCGGCACAAGCCGTCGTGCCGATGCTGGTTGCCGCTGCAATTGCGCTGGGCGTCGGTGTGGCATCGGCATGGCGCGTCGCGCTGATCGTGCCGGGCCTCGTCATGCCGGTCATGGCGTTCTTCTACTGGCGCTATACGCAAGATTGTCCGCAAGGCGATTTCGCGACGCTGCGCCGCGAAGGCATCGCCATCGACGGCGGCAAGAAGGGCGGCTGGCAGAGCTTTCTCACCGCATGCTCGAACTATCGCGTGTGGATGCTGTTCGTGACGTACGGCGCGTGCTTCGGCGTGGAAGTGTTCATCCACAACATGGCCGCCGTGTATTACGTCGATCACTTCAAGCTGTCGCTCGGCGCGGCGGGTCTCGCGGCCGGCAGCTTCGGTCTGCTCGCACTGTTCGCGCGCGCACTCGGCGGCTGGGTCTCGGACAAGGTCGCCGCGAAGCGCGGACTCGACATCCGTTCGACGCTGCTGTTCGCGCTGATCGCGGGCGAAGGCATCGGCCTCTATGCGTTCGCGCATGCGCCGACTGTCGCGCTCGCCATCGTCTCGATGCTCGTGTTCGGTCTCTTCACGCACATGGCCTGCGGCGCGACGTACGCGCTGGTTCCGTTCATCGATCGTAAAGCGCTCGGCGGCGTGGCCGGCGTGATCGGCGCGGGCGGCAATGTCGGCGCAGTCGCGGCGGGCTTCCTGATGAAAGGTCTCGGCAACGCGCAGGCGACGCTCTCGATGCTCGGCGTCGTCGTCGCGGCAACGGCGCTGTGCGCGCTGGCCGTGCGCTTCTCGCCGGAACACAAGGCACGCGAAGCCGCATTGCGCGAAAGCGCGCTTGCAGCCAACAACGTCATCGCAAACTGAGAAGGGCGTCAGTCATGAAAATCGTCGTCATTGGCCACGGCATGGTCGGCCACAAGTTTCTTGAAGCGCTCGCCGAGAGCGGCAACGATGCGCTGCACGTCACCGTGCTGTGCGAAGAGCCGCGCGCTGCATACGATCGCGTGCATCTGACGGAGTTCTTCTCGGGCAAGTCGGCCGATGATCTTTCGCTCGTGCAGGAAGGCTTTTTCGAGCGTTCGGGCTATGCGCTCAAGCTGAATGCGCGCGCTGTTTCGATCGATCGCGACGCGCGTACGGTCACGGCTTCCACGGGCGATGTGCTGCCCTACGACAAGCTCGTGCTCGCGACGGGTTCGTATCCGTTCGTGCTGCCGATCGAAGGTAAGGATCGCGACGGCTGCTTCGTGTATCGGACGATCGAAGACCTCGAAGCGATGCAGGCCTTTGCCCAAGGCTCGAGAACGGGCACGGTCGTGGGCGGCGGTCTGCTCGGGCTCGAAGCCGCAAAGGCGTTGCGCGATCTCGGACTCGAAACGCATGTGGTCGAATTCGCACCGCGTCTGATGGCGGTGCAAGTGGATGACGGCGGTGGCCGCGTATTGCGCGGCAAGATCGAAGAACTCGGCGTGACGGTGCATACAGGCAAGAACACGCTGAATATCGGTGACGGCGAAGGCGCGGCGAACCGCATGAACTTCGCGGACCAATCGCATCTCGATACCGACATGATCGTGTTCAGTGCAGGCATTCGTCCGCGTGACGATATCGCGCGTGCGGCCGGTCTCGAACTTGGCGCGCGCGGCGGTATCGTGATCGACGATGCATGCCGCACCAGCGACGCCGATATCTACGCCATCGGCGAATGCGCGTTGTGGAAGGGCCAGTTGTTCGGTCTCGTCGCGCCGGGCTACGACATGGCGCGCATCGTCGCGAAGCAGATTGTCGGTGAAGAAGCGGCGTTTGCAGGCGCGGACATGAGCACCAAGCTCAAGCTGATGGGCGTGGATGTAGCGAGCATTGGCGATGCGCACGGCAAGACACCGGGCAGCCGTTCGTATCAGTACAGCGACGAGCGCAAGCAGGTGTACAAGAAGCTGGTCGTGTCCGATTGCGGCAAGTTTCTGCTCGGCGGCGTGATGGTCGGCGATGCAGCGGAATACGGCACGCTGCTGCAAATGATGCTCAACAAGATCGAGCTTCCCGAGTCGCCCGAATTCCTGATTCTGCCGTCGAGCGATGGAAAAGCGAAGCCCGCGCTCGGCGTCGAAGCGTTGCCCGATGGCGCTCAAATCTGTTCGTGCAACAACGTCAGCAAGGCTGAAATTTGCGCGGCGGTGTGCGCGGGCGCGACGAGTATCGGCGCGATCAAGTCGTCGTGCAAGGCGGGCGCGACGTGCGGCGGCTGCGTGCCGCTCGTCACGCAAGTGATGAAGTCGGAGATGAAGCGTCAGGGCTTCGCCGTCAACAATCATATCTGCGAGCACTTTCCGTATTCGCGTCAGGAGCTGTATCACATCGCGCGCGTGGAAGGGCATCGCACGTTCGGCGCGTTGCTGGACAAGCACGGCAAGGGACGCGGTTGCGATATCTGCAAGCCCGCTGTGGCGAGCATTCTTGCATCGTGCTGGAACGAGTTCGTGCTGAAGAAAGAGCACGCGAGCCTGCAGGATTCGAACGATTACTACCTCGCCAACATTCAACGCGACGGCACGTATAGCGTCGTGCCGCGCATGCCGGGCGGCGAAGTGACGCCGGATGGTTTGATCGCGGTCGGTCAGGTCGCGAAGAAGTATGGCCTCTACACGAAGATCACCGGCGGTCAGCGTGTCGACATGTTCGGCGCGCGCGTCGAGCAGCTTCCGTTCATCTGGGAAGAGCTGATCGATGCCGGTTTCGAATCGGGCCATGCGTACGGCAAGGCATTGCGCACTGTGAAATCGTGCGTTGGCTCGACGTGGTGCCGTTACGGCGTAGGCGATTCGGTTGGCCTCGCGATCGAACTGGAAAACCGCTACAAAGGCCTGCGCGCGCCGCACAAGATCAAATTCGGCGTGTCCGGTTGCACGCGCGAATGCGCCGAAGCGCAAGGCAAGGACGTCGGCGTCATCGCGACGGAAAAGGGCTGGAATCTCTATGTCTGCGGCAACGGCGGCATGAAGCCGCGTCATGCTGAACTGCTCACATCCGATCTCGATCACGACACGCTGATCCGTTTCATCGACCGCTTCCTGATGTTCTATGTGCGCACGGCGGATCGTCTGCAACGCACGAGCACGTGGCGCGACAACCTCGAAGGCGGCCTCGATTATCTCGCCGACGTGGTGATTCACGACAAGCTCGAGATCACCGCCGAACTCGAAACGGAAATGCAGCATGTGGTCGATACCTACGAAGACGAATGGCAGAAGGCCGTCACCGATCCGCAGACGCGCAAGCGCTTCCGCCACTTCGTCAACAGCGATGCGGGCGATGCCAACGTGACCTTCATCGAAGAGCGTGGACAGATTCGCCCGGCGACGCCCAAAGAACGCAAGACCCGTTTGACCGATATCCCCGTTGTCGTCGAAACCGTTTGAAACGAAAGGAGCGCCTCATGAACGACCGTATCGAACAGGACTGGATGGCAGTGTGCGAGCTCGACGACATCGTGCCGGACACGGGCGTTTGCGCGCTCGTCAACGGCTCGCAGGTCGCGGTGTTTCACGTCGCGGGCGATGACGACATCGTCTACGCCATCGACAATTTCGATCCGCATTCGCAGGCCGCCGTGTTGTCGCGCGGGATCGTGGGCAGTGTGGGCGAGCGTATCGTCGTGGCGTCGCCGATCTACAAGCAGCACTTCGATCTGCGCACCGGCGAATGTCTCGAAGCGCCGGATCAATCCGTGACGGCGTATCGCGCAAAAGTCGCGGGCGGCAAGGTGTGGATCGCCGCATGAAGACCGAATATGCGGTTGCCGACATTGCGGCCTTGAACGAGGCCGCGCCGCATCAAAGGCTCGTCGTGATCGGCAACGGCATGGCGGGCATGCGCACGGTCGAGGAGTTGCTGAAGATCGCGCCCGAGCTGTACGACATCACCGTGTTTGGCGCGGAACCGTACGGCAATTACAACCGCATTTTGCTGTCGCCGGTGCTCGCGGGCGAGAAGAGCGTCGACGACATCATCCTCAATACGCGCGAATGGTACGACGCGAACGGCATCACGCTGCATGCGGGCGATGCGGTCGTGAAGATCGATCGCGCGCGTCGCGTCGTGTATTCGGAGAAGGGCGTCGAGGCGCGTTATGACCGGCTCCTGATCGCGACGGGTTCGAAGCCGTTCATCATTCCGGTGCCGGGTTGCGAGTTGCCTGGCGTAATCGCGTTTCGAGATATTCAGGATGTCGAAATGATGTTGAGCGCCGCGCGCGATCATCGTCATGCGGTGGTGATCGGCGGTGGCCTGCTCGGACTCGAAGCGGCGAATGGATTGCAGCGGCAAGGCATGTCGGTGACAGTCGTGCATTCGAGCGAAAGCCTGATGGATCGTCAGCTCGACAAGGCCGCTTCGACACTGCTCAAGCGCGCGCTCGAAGCAAAGGGCCTGCGCTTCGCGATGGCAGCGAAGACGACCGAGATCATCGGTGACGACCGCGTCAAAGCCGTTCGTTTCGCGGACGGCACGCAGATCGACGCCGACCTCGTCGTGATGACGGCGGGCGTGCGGCCGAATATCGCGCTCGCGCAGCAAGCGGGTCTGCATTGCGAACGCGCGATCATCGTCGACGATACCTTGCAGACCTACGATCCGCGCGTGTATGCGGTCGGCGAATGCGTGCAGCATCGTTCGGCGACGTTTGGGCTCGTCGCGCCGATCTGGGATCAGGCGCGTGTCGCGGGTGCGCATCTCGCGGGCGCGGGACATCGCCGCTATGTGCAGCGTGCAACGGCCACCAAGCTGAAAGTGACCGGCTTGGACCTGTACTCGGCGGGCGATTTCATCGGCGGAGAAGGCAGCGAAGATCTCGTGCTGCGCGATCCACGTCGCGGCGTGTACAAGCGCCTCGTGCTGCAGGGCGGACGCATCGTCGGTGCGGTGCTGTATGGCGACGTGAAAGACGGCGGCTGGTACTTCGATCTGATTCAAAGTCGCGCGGACGTGTCGCATCTGCGCGGCAAGCTTCTGTTCGGCAAGGCGCTGTGCGAAGCGCAAGCGGCTTGAGCCAAGTGAGAACGTAAATTGACCCAGCCCATCATTCCGATCCAGACCGCTACCGTCAAGACGACGTGTCCGTATTGCGGCGTCGGCTGCGGTGTCAATGCGATGCCGAAGAGCGCGACTGAAGTCGGCATTGCGGGCGACGAATCGCATCCGTCGAACTTCGGGCGACTGTGCGTGAAAGGCTCCGCGTTGGGCGAGACCGTGGGACTCGAAGGCCGTCTGCTCGCGCCCAAGCTGCGCGATCGTGAGACGGGTTCGATCAGCGAAGTCTCGTGGGACGACGCAATCGGCACCGTGGCGAGCGGCTTCTCGCGCATCATTGCGGAACATGGTCCGGATGCGGTGGCGTTCTATGTGTCGGGGCAATTGCTCACGGAAGACTATTACGTCGCGAACAAGCTGATGAAGGGCTACATCGGCAGCGCGAATATCGACACGAATTCGCGGCTGTGCATGTCGTCGTCGGTGGCGGGGCATAAGCGCGCCTTCGGCGAAGACCTCGTGCCGATGAACTACGAAGACCTCGAACTCGCGGATCTCGTCGTGCTGGTCGGCTCGAACACGGCTTGGTGTCATCCGATTCTGTTTCAGCGCATCGTGAAGATGAAAGAGACGCGGCCCGATGCGAAGATCGTCGTGATCGATCCGCGCTATACGGCAACGTGCGAGATGGCCGATCTGCATTTACCGCTCAAGCCCGGCAGCGACGTGCGGCTCTTCAACGGCTTGCTTGCGTATCTCGCCGAACACGGCGCAAGCGATGCCGCTTTCGTCGATACCTACACACAAGGCTTCGATGCCGCGCTCGCCGCAGCGGGTCATGCGGACCTCGCGCAAACCGCGAAGGATTGCAAGCTCGATCCGCACGATCTCACCGAGTTCTATCGCTTGTTCGCCCGCACGGAGCGCATGGTGACGGTGTATTCGCAAGGCGTCAATCAATCGAGCGCGGGCACGGACAAGGTCAACAGCATCATCAATTGCCATCTGCTCACGGGGCGCATCGGCAAGCCGGGCATGGGGCCGTTTTCGTTCACGGGTCAGCCCAATGCAATGGGCGGGCGCGAAGTCGGCGGGCTCGCCAACACGCTCGCGGCGCATCTCGAACTCGCGGAGCCTGTGCATCGCGAGATCGTGCAGACGTTCTGGAACGCGCCGACGATCGCCACGCGCGCGGGTTTGAAGGCCGTCGAGTTGTTCGATGCGATCGAAGCGGGGCGCGTCAAGGCCGTGTGGATCATGGGCACGAATCCGGTCGTGAGCCTGCCCGACGGTGACCGCGCGAAACGCGCGTTGCAACGATGCGAACTCGTCGTCACGTCGGACATCATCGAGAAGACCGATACGAACGCGTTCGCGCATGTGATGCTGCCCGCGCTCGGCTGGAGCGAGAAAGACGGCACGGTGACCAATTCGGAGCGGCGCATTTCGCGTCAGCGCGCCTTTATTCCCGCGCCGGGAAAAGCACGCGCGGACTGGCGCATCATCTGCGATGTTGCGAAGCGCTTGGGCTTCGATGGTTTCGATTACGCGGGCCAGCACGAGATTTTCGATGAGCACGCGCGTCTGAGCGGCTATCGCAACGATGCGGCGACGGGCGTGTATCGCGCGTTCGATATCGGCGGACTGGTCGGGCTGGATCGCGCGCGTTACGACGCGCTTCAGCCGACGCAATGGCCGCTGCGTGCCGCGAACAACACAAGCTTGTCGCGTCTATTCGAAGACCGCCGCTTCAGTCACGTCGATGGCCGCGCGCGTTTCGTCGCCACGCCGCCGCGCGATCCGGTCAACGCGACCGACGAAGACTATCCGCTGATACTCAACACCGGCCGCGTGCGCGATCAATGGCACACGATGACACGCACGGGCCGCTCGCCGAAGCTTGCGGGACATATCAGCGAATCGTTTATCGACATGCATCCGCAAGACGCGCTTGCATGCGGCGTACGCGATGGCGAACTCGCGCGCGTAAAAAGCCGCTGGGGCTCGATGATCGCGCGCGTGCAGCACAGCGGCGGCATGTCGCGCGGCAGCGTGTTCGTGCCGATCCACTGGAACGATCAGGTCGCGTCGGATGCGCGTATTGGCGCGGTCGTGAATCCGGTGGTCGATCCGATGTCGGGCGAGCCTGAATTCAAGCACACGCCGGTGTCGGTCGAGAAATTCCATGTGACGTGGCACGGCTTCTCGCTGTCGCGCGACATGCCCGCGCTCGACATGGCGACGCACTGGACACGCGTTCACGGCACGCGTTACATGCGCTATGAACTCGCCGGACGCAATTGCTTCGATGCCGCGCATGACGATCATCATGATTGGGCGCGCGCGTTGTTTCGTATCGACGATCCGCATGCGGACTGGATCGAATACGAGGACAAGAGCGCGGGTGTGTATCGCGCGGCGCATGTGGTGGACGATCGCATTGAAAGTTGCGTGTTCATTTCCGAGCGTCCCGATCTGCCCGCGCGCGCGTGGCTCGCGAGTCTCTTCGAGAAGGACCGTCTCGAAGACGACGATCGCGTGAGCCTGCTGCTGGGACAGCCGATCGGAAAGGGCGAGGACACCGGGCCGACCGTGTGTTCGTGCTTCGGCGTCGGCCGCAATACGATCTGCAACGCGATCCGCGACAAGAACCTGAAGACGGCCGCCGAGGTGACCGCGTGCGTCAAGGCGGGTGGCAACTGCGGATCGTGCGTGCCGGAGCTCAAGAAGCTAATCGTCGAAACCGAAATGGCGCGCCTCAGCACGGTTTGATCCTGCTGCATTCTTTACGGCACGCACGCTGCGTGTTTTGGCGCACATAAGGCCTTTCCCACAGTCCTTTCTTCCGCTCGGAAGTCCGTGAAAACCCTTTAAATTCGGGCGTTTCACGGCTTTTGGGCGACGTCAATGAGCGCTTCCTAACCAAACCTCACACGAATCGACGCGACGTGCGCGCGTGTGTTGGTTTTCCCACGCATCCCCCTGATCGAGTTCCGTAAAGTCACGTCAAACACAGGCACACAACACATAAAGACGCCTGATAACGACGAGCAGTGCAACGGGGATTGCGATGAAAAACGCACGATACGGCTTGAAAGCGGCAGGCCACCGCGCCATCGACATGCGACGAACGCCGCTCACACTAGGCCACTAACTCCTACTCGACTCGCAAGCTTCGACCACGCGTAGAAAACCGGATCGATAAAGTAGGAATGCTAATCAAATGAATTTTGCGGTAACCCGCTACATAACGGCGTCGATGTAGCGGCACAAGAACGTGCGCCGATAACTTTGGAGACTCATCATGCAACGCAAACTGATCGCAGCAACGATTCTCTCGCTCGTTTCAGTCGCCGCTTTCGCATCCGGCGCCAGCTCCAGCTCGAGCTCGACTTCGGGTGGCAACACGTCGGCGGCTGTCCACGGCTACGGCTACTTCACGGCCACCAACGCAGGCATCTCCGGCGGCACGGCTGCATCGACGGCATACAACGGCTACAACACGACGGGCAACCAGACCAGCGCGACGACCGGCCATATCAACACGTCGAGCGCCAACGGCTTCGGCAACGGCCGCGCGAATGTGAGCGGCACGTCGGGCGCGGACGCATCGGCGAATGCCTGGAGCAAGCTCGGCGGCGGCTGGCGTTAATCGGCTCCGGTGCCGATATCAGATTTCACACGTAGTCTGCTTCACCATAACCGATACAAAACTCAATTCAGTTAATAAGGATCACGAATCATGAAATGCGCTCTGATCGTTGCAGCAGTTCTTTCCTTCGCTTCGGCCGCCGCGATGGCCACGACCACGACGTCGGCATCGAGCTCGACCTCGGGCGGCTCGACCTCCGCTTCGGTTTCGGGTTACGGCCACTTCACGGCGACCGACTACAGCATGGCCAACGGCAACGCGCAAGCGCTGGCCGGCGGCGTGTTCGGCGTGACGGGCAACACCACGGACGCCACCACGAGCCACGTCAACACGTCGAGCGCCGGCGGCATCGGCCACGGCAAGGCGAACGCGTGCAGCAAGCTCGGCGCAGGCTGGCGCTATTAAGGTTCGACGAGACGGCGTCCACATACTCATAAACACACGGACGCCGTCTGTCGAGCCGGGCCCAATAGCGAAACCAATAACAAAACCAATACGCATGCAGGGAACGCCATCCGAACGGACGTTCCCCTTCAAATCCGGAGAACCATCATGAAAAAGACCACTCTGCAACTGGCTTGCGCGATCCTGTTCTGCGCCGCTCCGCTCGCCCACGCGACCGACGGCGCCGGCGTCGCGGGCACCGCCGCCACTTCCACCTCGGGCTCCATCTCGGGATCGACGTCCACCGGCATCTGTCAGGGCGGCGGTTCGAGCCTCAACAACATCGGTACGTCGGCAACGTCGACGACCAACTCCAACGCTTCGTCGGTCGGCGGCATCGGCATGTCGACGGCGAACGGCGGACGCGCATCGGCGAGCGGCGGTTCGTCGAACGTGAACATCTCGCTTACGATGCCTTCGCTGACGGCATCGAACACGAGCTCGAACGCATCGTCGTCCTCGAACTCGGGCAGCAGCGGCGTGCCGGCATCCACGACTGGCGCCGCCGATTCGACCAACCGCGCCGCCACCACGCCCGGTTCCAGCGCCTACGACACGCGCGCCAGGGTCGACTACAACCAGAGCTCGTACTCGGTGCGCACGACGCCGGCCATCGCCGCGCCTGCGCTGACCACGACGCTGTCGGACACCTGCATGGGCTCGGCGAGCTTCGGCCTGTCGATCACCGGCTTCGGCGCGACCGGCGGCACGACGCTCGTCGATCAGGCTTGCGTGCGCCGTCTCGACGCCCGCGAATTCTGTGCGATGGGTCTGACCGATGTCGCGCTCGCGCTGCTGTGCCAGAGCGATGCCAACCGCCGCGCCGTCGAAGCGACGGGCCATCTGTGCCCCGGCACCACCAAGCCGCTCGCGAAGTCGGGTGCGCAGGCGGAAGCCACGCTGTCGGATGACGAAAAGTATCGCGATCCGCTGATCCGCGCGCGTCTCGGTCTGCCGGTCACGGCCGCGAACGATCCGCAAGTCGATCTGAAGTCGCAACCCGCGCTGGCCGCGAAGAAGGAAGCGACTGTCTCGATGATCCAGTAAAGAATGCAAATGATCCGGCGCCGTGCGCGCCGGAGACCAGGGACGCGGAGCATGGCGTCTCTTCTTTTTGAGGGTTGGCCTGTGAAGTCGATGGTCCCGGAGGGCCAGCCCTCGTTTTCGCGCTGGAGAAAGGCATGTTGAATCGGATGAAGATGGCGATGGCGGCGACGATGCTCGCCGCTGCGAGCGCGCTGCCCATCGCGAGCGCGGCTGAAAGCGCCGGCGTGGTGTGGGCCGCCAATCCTGTCGGCGTGCAAGCAATGCCGGATGCATCGTCCGTTACGTTGTTGTCGTCGGGCGGATATGCGCCGCTGAAAACATCGGGCGGCAAATGCCTGCTGGTCGCGCGACGCGGCACCCAGATCGTCGCGATCGAATTGTCGCCGCTACTCGACGGCGGAAAAGTGATCGGCTGGAAGCCGCAAGCCATCGACATGAACACGCTGACGTCGAAGTGGGGCTATCACGCGGATGGCGCGAGCAATCCGGTCACGACGCAGATCGCGATGCAAAACAACTCGGCGCTCAACAAGGACGGCTCGTATTCGACCTCGAGCACCTGGAAGAACACGCACGTTCAGACGATCGCCTCGGGCGAGAGCGAATCGGCGGTAACGGTCACCGTGAACGGCAAGACGTACCGCAAATACAGCCATTTCAAGCCGGCCACGCCTGATGCGCCGCTGCCGGCATCGGACGAATACTTCTGCCGTTGATACGGCAAAGAAAAGAACGGAGCACGATCATGCGCGACTTCACGACGATGCGTTGCTGCCCGTCACGGCCTGCCGCACGCCTGCGCCGATCGGCACGCCCGGCGCATTGGGCAAGAGCGCGTCTTCACTCATCGCGCGATGCTCGTTGCCGAAGCGCGCAACCGAGAACGCGAACGTATTGATGCCGTGCTCGCTCGTCGCGGACACCGTGCCGCGATGCATCTCCGCCACCGCCTTGACGATGGCGAGCCCGAGCCCATGATTCTCGCGGCTATTCGTGCGTGAGCTTTCCGCGCGATAGAAACGATCGAAGAGATGCGCCATCACGTTCGGCGCTATCGCATCGCCCGGATTGGCGACGGCGATGCGAATGCGCCCATGTTCGCGCATGATCGATACATCGATGGTCGCGCCCGGCGCGCAATGCTGAATGGCGTTCATCACCAGATTGGACAAGGCGTGGCCGAACAACGACGTGTTGACGAAGGCCCGCGCATCGCCGTGCGATACGGCGCGCACTTGCGCATCTTCCAGCGGAATTTCCAGAAACTCCAGCGTGCGGCTGACTTCCGCCGCCAGCGATACTTCGACCAGACCCGTCGCGCGTTCGCCCTGATCGGCACGCGCGAGAAACAGCATGTCGTTGATGATCGCGCGCACGCGTTCGAACTCTTCGAGATTCGATTGCAGCGTATGACGCAGTTCGTCGATGGAACGGTCGCGCGTCAACGCCACTTCCGTTTGCCCGATCAGAATGGTGACCGGCGTGCGCAGTTCGTGCGCGACATCGGCATTGAACGATTCGAGCCGGCCATAGGCGTGATCGAGCCGTTCGAGCGCACCGTTGAAGGCCTTCGCAAGATCTTCGGTTCGAGCGGCAACGAGCGCGTGTTGAGCCGCTGCGAGCGATTGTTCGGGCTGACGTTCTGCGCATCGCGCGTGAGGCGCACGAGCGGCGCAAGACCGAGACGCACGACGGAATAACTCAGCAGCAACACGGCGACGGTCGCGAGCGCCATCAACGCGGCGAGCGCGAGGCCGAACGCGCGCATGGTGTGGACATTGGGCGAGCAGTCGATCGCGACGAACAGTTGCAGCGGCAAACGGTCGCCATTCGGCGGAATGGTGAGCGTGGTCATCAGCATGTCGTACGCGCGGTCCTGCGGGCGGAAATGCACGTAACCGCCCATCACCTTGCGCGTGATACGTCCGCTGGGCGAATCGCCGTAGTTGTAGCGTCCGTCGTTGCTGGTGACGGCGAACAGCGTGGAGCCGTCGTGCGGCGTGATATCCGCGAGCTTCTCCTTGGCGATCTTCCATTTCTCGGGCGTCGATACATGCGACACGATCAGCCGCGCCACTTCCGCGCGATTGTCGAGCGAGTCGCGCAGATGCTGTTCGAGTTGCACGCGCAAGACGAGGAAGAGCCCCGAGCCGACCAGCGCGAACACGAGCAGGACGACGAGCGCGAACATCACCGCGAGACGCCGCGCGATGGAATGCTGCGTATGCGGCACGCGCTCGTCTGACGACGATGCGCCGGATGTCACCCATCGCACATTCATGATGGCCTCGCGTCTTCCCTTGTTTCGCGCGTTTCGCGGGCTTCGCGCACTTCGAGCACATAACCCATGCCGCGCACGGTATGCAGCAGCTTGGTGCGGAACGGGCCGTCGAGCTTGGCGCGCAAGCGCTTGATGGCCGTCTCCACCACGTTGGTATGACTTTCGAAATCGACTTCCCACACCAGTTCGGTGATGGCCGTCTTCGACAGGATATCGCCGTGACGCCGCGCCAGCACGCTCAGCAACTGGAACTCCTTCGCGGTGAGATCGAGACGCACGCCGTCGCGCGTGGCGCGTCGTCCGATCAGATCGACATAGAGATCGCCGACGGAGATGAGTGTCGATTCCTGCGCGCGCGTGCGGCGTGCCAGCGCGTGCAATCGTTCGACGAGTTCGAGGAACGAGAAGGGCTTGGTGAGGTAGTCGTCCGCGCCTTCGCGCAGTCCGCGCACGCGATCGTTCACGTGATCGCGCGCCGTCAGCATGATCACCGGCGTGGACTTCTGCATGCGTAGCGCCTTGAGGACCGCGAAGCCATCGCGGCACGGCAGCATGACGTCGAGCACGATCACGTCGTAATCGTATTCGATGGCCAGATGCGTGCCTTCCTCGCCGTCCATCGCCACATCGACGACCCAGCCTTGCTCGGTCAAACCCGAGCGCAGGTAATCCACCACTTTATGTTCGTCTTCCACTATCAGGACTTTCATGCCTGCACCTGTGCGTTTTTCAGGGTGTGCTTACCGTGTTCTGCAACGTGTCTACTATACGAATACGAGCCTCGCGCGCATCCTGCTTATTTTCCGGTTACATTCGGCCTCATTTTTAGCGTGTTTTATCGTTCGACTGGCTTGCGGTTTCCTGCGGAGCGGGTTGCTGCACGTCCCAGCCGCCGCCCAGCGCCTTCACCAATGCGACCGATGTCGTGCGTTGCTGGCCGCGAATCTGCACGTCCTGACGCTCGCTCGTCAGCAATTGCTGCTGCGCGGTGATCACGTCAAGATAGGCGACGAGACCGCCCGAATAACGATCGTTCGCGAGCGACAGCAGATGCTGCGCATCCTCGACCGCCGCATGCGATTGCTTCGCCGCGCCATCCAGCACCGACAATCCGACGATGCCGTCCTGCACCTGTTGAAACGCATTCAGCACCGTTTGCCGATACGTCGCTTCGGTCGCGCGATAGCCTTCGCTCGCGAAATCCACAGCGGCGGCGCGGCGTCCGCCATCGAACAAGACTTGGCTCGCCATCGTGCCGACCGTCCACAACAGGCTCGGCGCTGAGATCAAACTGGCGAATGCGGTGCTTTCCCAGCCGATGTTTCCGTTCAGCGTCAGACTCGGAAAGAACGCCGCCTTCGCAACGCCGATCTGCGCGTTCGCGGCGGCCATCGCGCGTTCGGCCGATGCGACATCGGGCCGGCGTTGCAACACGTCGCTGGGCACGCCGAGCGGAATCGGCGGCAACGGTTGTTCGGCGAGCGCAGGCGCAATCGCGAACTGCGGCGCGGGCGTGCCGACGAGCGCCGCGATCGCGTGCTCGAACTGCGCGCGTTGCGACAGGAGCAATTGCGCCTGTACGCGCGTGGTATCGAGTTGCGATTGCTGTTGCAACACGTCGAGTCCGGATACCGCGCCGAGGCTATGCTGCGTCTGCACGTAATCGAGCGCTTTCTTCTGAAGATCGACGAAGCGATTTAGCACGTCGATTTCCGCATCGAGTTCGCGCATCGAAAAATAGGCGCTGGCGAGATCGGTGGTCAGCACGAGACGCGCGTTGGCGAGATCGTCGCCCGATTGATCGGCGGATGCGCGCGCGCTTTCCACTTCGCGGCGAATGCGGCCGAACAGGTCGACGTCGTAATTCACCGTGGGCGCGAGCTTCACATCGTTCTGAACGGTGGATTGATTCAGCGTGTTGTAGTTCGTGAGCGGCCGGTTCTTCGAGACGCGCAGACGCTGCGCCTGCGCGCCGAGATCGACTTCGGGCAAGCCGAGTGCGGACGTTTGCGCCAGTGTCGCGCGTGCCTGCGCGTAATGCGCGCTCGCGGCGGCAAGCGTCTGGTTCTGCGCGAGCGCCTGCGTTTCCAGATCGGTCAGCGTGGCGTCGTCGAAACTGCGCCACCAGTCGAGCGCGAGCGGCGCATGCGACGGCTCGCCCAAGCGCCAGTACGAATCGGTCTTCCACGCGGGCGGCGTGTCGGCAACAGGGCGCGTGTAATCCGGCCCGACCGTGCAGGCCGCGAGCAGCATCGACGCGAACGAGACGATGACGACGCGTTTCATGATGCGGCCTTCGTTTGCGCCTGCTTTTGCTGCGGCGCGATCACGACATGATCGCCATCCGCGATCGAATCGCTCGGGTTGATGATGATCTTGTCGTTCGCCTCGATACCGCTTTTCGATTTCGAGCGATTGCCCGAGATCCTGCGCGATCACGATCTTGTGCAGATGAACATGCCCCTCGCTATCGACTACAGCGAGACGCGGACCTTCCGCGCGAAACAACAACGCATTGCCCGGCACCAGCAGACGCGCGTGTGCGACGGCCGGCACGGCGACCTGCACATACGCGCCGGGACGCAGACGGCCATCGGGATTGGGCAGCCGCACTTCGACCTGCAGCGAACGCGTGGGCACATCGATCGCGCCTGAAATATGCGTGATCTTGCCGTGGAACGGTTGTCCAGGTAGTTCGGCCTGCGTAACAACTACGTCTTGGCCGACGGAGACATTCTGCGCATACGCCTGCGGCAGTTGCACGAACACGCGCAACGGATCGGACTGCGCGAGCGCGAACAGCGCGCGGCTCGTGCCGCTGCCCGCATCAATGAGATCGCCGACATCGACATTGCGTTGCGTTGCGTCACCACGCCCGCGAACGGCGCGGTGATGCGTTTGAACGATTCGAGTTGACGCAGACGCTTGACATTGGCATCGGCGGCGGCGAGATTGGCGACGTCCTGGTTGTAGGTGCTCTGGCGTTCGTCGAGTTCCTGTTGCGAGACAGCATCGCGCTGACGCAGTTGCTGCCAGCGTTCCAGCGAGCTTTTCGCAAGACCGAGACTCGATGCAGTCTGATCGCGTTGCGCGACGGCTTGCGCGAGCTCCTGATCGATCTCGGGCGTATCCAGATCGGCGAGCAACTGGCCTTGTTTCACGCGTGTGCCGATATCGACATACCAGTGCAGCAGATAACCCGTGGCGCGCGCATAGATCGGCGATTCGACGAAGCCGCGCAGCGTGCCGGGCAAGGTCGTATCGCCGCCGCCATCGGTCTGCTTGGGCACGACGACGTTGACGTATTGCTGCGCGTTCTGCCGCGTCTGATTGGCGATCGACCGGCTATGCAGCATATCAGTGACGACGGTGCGCGCCGCGCCGAGCGCGAGCAGCGCAAGCACGATTACCAGCGCGATCTTCGCGCGCTTCCATTCGACCTGGCGCGGCGGCAGCGCGGGGCCTTCGTCGGGATCGCGCGCTGGAATGGCGAGCGAGGCGTGGTTCTTTTCGGTCATGTCGGTCGAAGTCTTTTAATGAGCGGAATCGTCGTGGTTCGCGCCGGCGGGATGTGGCGCGCTGCCCTTGCGTTGGGCGCGACGCGCCAGCCGCGAATGAATGCCCGCGAATACGAGCGGCACAAAAAAGAGCGTGGATACGGTGGCGAACAGCAGTCCGCCGATCACCGCGCGGCCGAGCGGCGCGTTCTGTTCCGCGCCTTCGCCGAGACCGAGCGCCATCGGAATCATGCCGATGATCATCGCGAAGGCCGTCATCAGCACGGGACGGATACGGCTCGCGCCGGCTTCGAGCGCGGCGGTCAAGGGCGGCGCGCCCGCGGACAGGCGTTGTCGCGCGAAGGAAACCATCAGGATCGAGTTGGCGGTGGCGACGCCCATCGTCATGATCGCGCCGGTCAGCGCGGGCACCGACAGATGCCTGCCCGTGATGAACAGCATCCAGATAATGCCCGCGAGCGCGGCAGGCAACGCGCTCACGATGATGAGCGGATCGACCCACGACTGGAAGTTCACCACGATCAGCAGATACACGAGCACAATGGCCATCGCAACGCCGACGCCCAAGCCGAAGAACGACGTGCGCATGGTTTCGACCTGTCCGCGCACGACGATCTGGCTGCCGCGCGGAAGCGACTTGCGCGCTTCGTCGACGAGATGATTCACCTGCCGCGCGACGCCGCCGAGATCGCGTTCTTCCACGCTCACGAAGATATCGATCACGGGCCGGATGTTGTAGTGCGTGACCACGGCGAACTGATGATCCGGATTGAGCCGCACGAGATTGCCGAGCAGTTGCGTCGGCCCGTTGAGCGAGGCGGACACCGGCGTGCGCAACAACTCGTCGATCGACGAC
The DNA here is from genome assembly GCF_001189365.1 of Candidatus Burkholderia verschuerenii. Taxonomy (GTDB): domain Bacteria; phylum Pseudomonadota; class Gammaproteobacteria; order Burkholderiales; family Burkholderiaceae; genus Caballeronia; species Caballeronia verschuerenii. The sequence continues at coordinate 41,596 of NZ_LFJJ01000003.1, forward strand.
ACCTGATATTGCGGCGTCTGCACGGCAAGGTTGTATTCGACGCCGTTATGCGGATTGAACCAGAAACCCGGCGCGGTTTGCGAACTGCCCGACAGCGAAATCAGCACGTTCTGCGCGACATTGTTCGCGCTGAGATTGAGCTGCTGCAAACGCGTGCGATCCATTTGCAGATTGATGACGGGTTCGTCGAGCTTCTGCTGGATATGCGTGTCGACATTGCCGGGAATCATGCGGATCTTTTTCATCAGCGTGCTGGCTGCCGCGAAGTTCGCCTCCTGATTCTGGCCTTGAATCTGCACGTCGATGGCGGCGGGCAGGCCGAAGTTGAGAATCTGCGTGACGATATCGGCAGGCTGAAAGAAGAACTCGGTGCCCGGAAACAAGCGCGGCAACAGCGAGCGCAATTCGTCGATATAGGTTTGCGTCGGCTTGTGATCGGCGTTCAGCGCGACCTGAATTTCGCCGTCGAGCGTGCCGATGGTGCCCGCATTGCTATACGACAAATTGATGCCGCTATATGGCAGGCCGAGGTTGTCGAGAATCGTCGAGAGCTGATCGGGCGGCACGACGCGGCGCACGACCTTTTCCACTTCGTCGGCGAGACGCGCGGTTTCCTCGATACGCGTGCCGGTCGGCGCGCGCATGTGCATGCGGATATCGCCCGAATCGACGCTCGGGAAAAAGTCTTCGCCGAGCACGAACACGAGTCCGGCCGAAATCAGACAGAAGCCGAGAAATACGCTCGCATACAGCCGGCGATGCACCAACAATGTACTTAGGATGACGATATATGTGCCGCGCATGCGCTCGAAGCCGTGATCGAATCGGCGATGCAGGCGCATGAAGAGATTCGGCTTCGCGTTTGCATCGGCGGCGTGGGCGTGGCCCATCAGCAGCATCGCGAGCGTCGGTACGAGCGTGCGCGACAGCACGTAGGACGCGAGCATCGCAAAGACCACGGCTTCCGCGAGCGGCACGAACAGAAAGCGCGCGACGCCGGTCAGGAAGAACATCGGCACGAACACGATGCAGATACACAAGGTCGATACCAGCGCTGGCACGGCGATTTCACCCGCGCCTTCGAGAATGGCCTCGTGCAGATCGATGCCCATATGCAAGTGCCGTTCGATATTCTCGATGGTCACGGTTGCATCGTCGACGAGAATGCCGACCGCCAGCGCAAGACCGCCGAGCGTCATGATGTTGATGGTTTGCCCGAGCGCATGCAGCGCGATCAGCGAAGAAAGAATCGACAGCGGAATCGACACCGCGATGATGCAGGTACTGCGCCAATTGCCCAGAAAGAGCAGGATCATCGCGGCGGTCAGCGCGGCGGCGATCAGCGCTTCGCGCACCACGCCCTGCACGGCGGCCTTCACGAACACGGACTGATCGAACAGAGCGGTGATCTTGATGTCCTGCGACAGCTGCGCGCGTGCTTGCGGCAAGAGGCCTTTCAACGTATCGACGATGGACAGCGTCGATGCATCGCCGTTCTTCAGGACCGAGATCAGCACGCCGCGCTGGCCGTCCTGTCGCACGACATTGGTCTGCGGCGAAAAGCCATCGCGTACATGCGCGACTTCGCGCAGATAGGTGGTCGCGCCGTTCACGGTGCGCACCGGTATGTCGTTCAGGCCCGCGACGGTCGTCGGCGAGCCGTTCATGTTGATGGTGTATTCCTTGGGGCCGATCTTCGCGGTGCCGGTGGGCAGAATCAGGTTTTGCGCGTTGGCCGCCTGCACGACATCGGTCGGCGTCAGGCCTTTGGCAAGCAGCGCGCGCGTGTCCAGATCGACGGAGATGAGGCGCGTCTTGCCGCCGTACGGATACGGCACGGCCGCGCCGGGAATCGTCACGAGTTGCGGGCGCAGAAAGTTGAGCGCCGTATCGTTGAGCGACTGCTCGGACTCGCGCGAACTCGACAGGCCGAGCTGAATCACCGGAATGCTCGACGCCGAATAGCTGATGACGAGCGGCGGCGTCGCGCCCGGCGGCATCTGCTTCAACTGCGCCTGCTCGACGGCGACGGTCTGAGCGATGGAGGTCTGAATGTTCGCGGTCGGCTGCAAAAACAGCTTGATGATCGCGATGCCCGGCAGCGACTGCGATTCGATATGTTCGATGTTATTGACGGTCGTCGTCAGACTGCGTTCGTTCACCGAGGTGATGCGGTTGGCCATGTCCTCCGACGAAAGGCCCGTGTAGTTCCAGATGATGCTGACGACAGGGATATTGATCTCGGGCAACACGTCCACCGGCGTCGTCAAGAGGACGAAGGGCGTTGCCAGAACAATCATGATGGCCATCACGATAAACGTGTAGGGCCGCTTGAGCGCAACGTTGACGATCCACATTGAGTCGTTCGGATAGTGCGAAAGTGCTGAAGGAAGGACACGGCGGCGCTTGAGCGTCCGGCGCACGAGACGTCTTCACGGGCGAGGCCGGAGGTCGCCAGTGCGCTTATGGTAGTGGCCGGGTGCCAACGACAATATGGCTTGAATATGGCGCGTTCGTCAGATTACGCGGGATGAAAGCGAACGTGCATGCGATGTTCATTCGCCGAAGGGGCAGGGCGCGCTTAGACGTAAGCTAAGCGCCAAGCAATCGTAAAGCGCGCCGCGTGGGACGCGCGTTGAAGCAGCATCGGCTTACTTCAGATAGCTCTCCGCGTTGGGCGCGAGATTCGGACCGGTCCAGAGTTTATAGGGCGTGCTTGCGCTGGTGATAATGCCTTCGCGCGCATCGAGAAAGCTGGCGGGATATTGCGCATCGTGTTCCGACGGACGATAGCCCGAACGTTCGGCACGAACCAGATCTTCCCTGACTTGCTGCCGCGTGAGCGGACCATCCGATTGAGCAATTGCAAGAGTCGGTGTTGCGATCAATGTAACGATGGCAAGGCGCGTGACTGTCCTCATGACGAACTCCTCGTGCTAAAGAGGGTGAAGAGGGATGCGGGGTGGCGCGTGCTCGATGAGCCGCGCAGCCGATTGTAGAAGCGGCGGCGGCGCGGAATTAACCCATGCGGGTCAATCGTCGCGCGAGCGAGGGAAGCACGAAGGAGCGGGGTAGACGCGAGACGGCGCGGGATCGATCGCAAGCGGCGGGGAGCCGCGCGTGCCTCGTGATGCGCTGTGATACGTTCAGCGGGATTATTGCGGCGTCTGTCCCAGCGGCGTGGTCGACATCGTGTGGCCGGATGCCGCCGAACCTTGCGATGCGCCGCCGTAGGCGTTCTGTGCATCGACCTTTGCTTCGGCAGCCTGAATATCGCTCGGATAGTACGCATCGCGTTCGGACGGGTTGTAGCCCGCCTGTTCGAGACGTTGGAGGTCCTGCTTGACCTGGGCGCGTGTCAGGCCGTCGGATGTCTGTGCGAGCGCGGCGAGCGGCGCGGCGCTCAACGCGACGATGGCGATCTTCATTGCGATTTTCATGGCGAACTCCCTGTTCGGTTGAGATGCGCGGTTTGACGGCGATGCGATTTGCATTGCTGCACGGCCGCTTGTGCCACGCTGACAATTCTATTGATCGGTCGTGACCACATGCTGGCGTTGAGATGACGAAATCGTCAGAATTGCGAAGTTCGTTAAACGAAAGGTTTTCGATAGGAAGTTTGATCGTTCTTTTCAATTTGTTTTATTACGCCGGATTACACTTCGCGGTCCGCCAATAAGAAGTGGATCACAGCGTGCTACAACTAAAAGAAATCACGCTATGCGCGGCCGATTCGATCAACCCATCGGTGGCCGCGCGTGCGCTCGACATTTCAATGACGCATTGCGAGTTCGGGGATGCGATTTTGTTTACCGATCGGCCGGTGCCTTGCAAGGCACGCATCGTTCCGATCGAGCCGATGCGATGCATCGCCGACTACAACCAGTTCATGTTGAAACAGTTGAAGGAATTTATCCGGACTCCGTGGGTGCTGGTCGTTCAGTGGGACGGCTATGTGTTGAATCCGTCGGAGTGGCGGGACGAGTTTCTCGAATACGACTATATCGGTGCACGCTGGCCCGGCTTTCCACCCGGTCTTTCAGTGGGAAACGGTGGCTTCTCCTTGCGATCCGCCCGGTTGCTGGAACTCACCGCATCCGACGAGTTTCCAACCGACGGATCGGCGCCGGAAGATGCGCTGATCGGGCGACAGTGGCGCGCCGATCTCGAATCCAAGCATGCAATCCGATTCGCACCCGAGGCGCTGGCAGACCGCTTTTCGATCGAAGGTGTACAAGCCGTCTACAAGCCGTTTGGCTTCCACGGCGTGAGCAATTTGTTGTGGGTGAGCGGTCCGGCGGAATGGTCCGCCATCATCCAGTCGCTCGAAACGCGCTCGTTCACTTCGATTGGATTGGTGAACGCACTTCGCTTGTTGACCGAGTTTGGCCGCACGTCGTGCGTGCGGGTGACTTATGCGCGCATCCGCGAAACAGCCGACACGCACGAGATCATCCGTAGTCTAGTGGTCTGTAGTATGGGTTTCGAGGTGGCTCTGAATCTCGTCGTCGTGCTGTCGAGTCTCGCGGCAATGGTCCTGCAATGTCTGTCGATGCGTCTGGGCATCGTCACGGGACAGGACCTCGCGCAGTTGTCGCGCGAGCGGTATTCGAAGCCCGTCGCGAATGCGCAATGGGCGCTCGCCGAGTTGTCGATCATTGCGTGCGATCTCGCCGAAGTGCTCGGCGGCGCGCTCGCGTTTCACCTGCTGTTCGGCGTGTCGCGTTGTGGGGCGTGATTCTCACCGCGTTCGATACGCTGATCGTGCTCGGCCTCAAGGGCAAGAATTTTCGCGATCTCGAAGCCATCATGCTCGGGCTGATCGCGACCATCGGCGTGGGTTATATCGTCGAACTCGCGCTGGTGAAGCCGCATTGGCCGGCGGTGGCGGCAGGGCTGGTGCCGTCGCTTAGCACCTTGTCGGAGCGCGAGCCCTTGTATCTCGCCATCGGCATTCTCGGTGCAACGGTGATGCCGCATAACCTCTATCTGCACTCGTCGATCGTGCAGACGCGCGTGGTCAAGCGCGATACGAAGAGTCTCGCGTCGGCCGTCGGGCTCTCGCGGCTCGATACCATCGTGTCGCTGATGCTCGCGCTGCTCATCAACGCGGCGATCCTGATTCTGGCCGCATCCGCGTTTCATGCGACCGGGCACACGCAAGTCACCGAGATCGAGGATGCCTACAAGCTGCTCGCGCCGATCGTCGGCAGCGGGCTCGCGGCGATTCTATTCGCCGTCACCTTGTTCGCGTCGGGACAAAGCTCGACCTTCACCGGCACTATCGCCGGGCAGGTGATCATGGAAGGCTTTCTGCGGCTGAAAATTCCGTGCTATCAGCGTCGCCTGATCACACGCGTGCTTGCACTGGTGCCCGCGTTGATCGGCGTGTATCTGATGGGCAACGGCGCGGTCGGCAAGCTGCTGGTCGCGAGTCAGGTCATGTTGAGTCTTCAATTGCCGTTCGCGCTGTATCCGCTGATCCGCATGACGAGCGATCGCGCGCTGATGGGGCAATTCGCCAATGCGCCGCATATGAAGCTGCTGGCGTGGCTGCTGTTCGTGGTGATCAGTGCGGCGAATATCTGGCTCGTCGTGCAGACGGCGACCGACTGGTTCGCCTAAAGGCAAACGCCATGCATTCGCGAGAATGCATGGCGTCGTGCTTGCAGCGTACCGCGCAGAAGCAGGCTTATTTCACCACTTCAACCGGCGCGGTCGATTTCGCGGCGACAGGCACCGGCGTCGTCGGCTTCGCGACCGCATTCACCGGCGCCGCCGATTTCGCCGCGACGGCCGCGGGAATCGCGTTTTGCGGCGGCAGCGTTTCATCGACCGTCGTGCGACCGCCGTCCTTGAAGAACGCTTCTTCGGCCGCCTTGTTCAGTACCAGAATACTGATGCGTCGATTGGTCGGCTCGTCCTTCACGTCCTTGTTGAGCGGCAGCGCATCGGCAAGGCCGCGCACTTGCAGCACCTTGCTTTCGTTCATGCCGCCTTGCACCAGCGCACGACGCGCGGCATTGGCACGCTCGCTCGACAGTTCCCAGTTCGAAAAGCCGGTCTGTCCGCCCGAGTAGGGCACCGCATCCGTGTGACCCGCGAGCGACACGCGATTGTCCACGTCGTTCAACGTCGAGCCGATATTGGTCAGGATCGTCGTCGCATAGCTCTCGAGGCGATAGCTGCCCGAGGCGAACTTCGGCCGATTGAGTGCATCGACGATTTCGATGCGCAGGCCTTCGCTCGTGATCGCGATGCGAATCTGATCCTTGAACGCCTTCAGCGCGGGCGTCACTTCGATCAGCGACGTCAGCTTCTGCTTGAGCTGCTGCAGACGCTGCTTGTCCAGATCGTTCAGGCTCGCGCGCTGCACGGAGGGCGTCGCGGGCGGCGTCGGTTGCGCCTGCGTCTTGTTCGACTCGCCGGGACGCGAGCTCGACAGACTGTCGCCGCCGCCGTTGACGATGCTCGTGTGATGCGCCGCGCCGCCCTGATCGCCAAACAACGCGGACAGCGGCGTGTTGAAGTACGCCTCGATGCCTTCCTTGTCGTACTTCGACGTGGAGCCGAGCAGCCACATCAGCAGGAAGAACGCCATCATCGCGGTGACGAAGTCGGCGTAAGCGATCTTCCATGCACCGCCGTGGTGGCCGTGTCCGTGCGCCTTCTTCTTGCGCTTCACGATGATCGTGGGCGCGAGCACGGATTGCATCGGGTCGCGTGATTGCTGTTTCTCTGCCATGTCTTTAAGCCGGGAATAGAGCCGTTAAGCGAGGATAAATGTCTTAAGCCGACTTCGGCATCTTGTTCGCACGCACGGCTTCGTCGAGTTCCTTGAAGCTCGGACGATCGGCGGTGAACAGTACCTTGCGGCCGAATTCGACGGCGACGGTCGGCGCGTAGCCGTTCATCGACGCGAGCAGCACAGCCTTGACGCACTGGAACGGCTTGGATTCGGCGGCGGCCTTGGCGTTGAGCACGTCGGCGAGCGGGCCGATAAAGCCGTACGCCAGCAAAATGCCGAGGAACGTACCGACCAGCGCGGCCGCGATCATTTCGCCGAGCACGGCGGGCGGCCCGCCCACGGAGCCCATCGTGTGAACCACGCCCATCACCGCGGCGACGATACCGAATGCCGGCAGGCCGTCGGCCATCTTCTGGATCGCGTTCGCGGCGATCGCGCCTTCGGCGTGATGCGTCTCGAGTTCTTCGTCCATCAGATCCTGCATTTCCATCGCGTTGACGTTGCCCGCGGACATCATGCGCAGATAGTCGACGATAAATTCGAGCAGATGGTTATCGGCCATCACGTGCTCGTACTTCTGGAACGTGGGGCTGTTTTCCGGCGCGTCGACGTCGGCTTCGAGCGCCATCATGCCTTCCTTGCGCGCCTTCTGAAGCAGTTCGTACAGCAGCGCGATCAGCGAAAGATACTTTTCCTTCGTGTAGCCGCCGCCCTTGAACGCTTTCGGGAACGTTTCCATCGTTTTCTTGAGCGTGGACGTCGGGTTCGACACGACGAACGCGCCCAGCGCCGCGCCGAAAATACACACCAGCTCGAACGGCTGCATGAGCGCGGCGAGGTGACCGCCTTCCGCCACATAACTGCCGATCACGCAACCGATGATCACCACCCAACCGATAATGACAAACATGATTTCTCCGCTAAATGTCTGCGTCGTGAGCCGTGCGTGCTCGAATTCGGGGTTTTCAAGGGCGCACGGCTCGCGACACACAGGTTCCCTTGATGTGCGCTTTTAACGGCTTGGGACAGTTGGAGATTTAGGGTAAGGGGCAAAGATTTCTTAGCAAATGTTTGCGAGGTAAGAATTTCCTCGCCCAATTTGCCGATCTGACCTGCGAGGTAATGGAAATGACGACGTCGCCTGCACTACGATGGAGCGCATGAACTCGACCCTTTTTCGCACGACGATGCCCGCGCCGGTCGGCGAGTTATTGCGCGACTGGCGGCAAAAGCGGCGCATGAGCCAGCTCGATCTGGCGGGCGTGGCGGATGTCTCGACGCGGCATCTGAGCTTCGTCGAATCCGGGCGCTCGCTGCCGAGCCGCGACATGCTGATGCGCCTGGCCGAGCGGCTCGACGTGCCGTTGCGCGAGCGCAATATGCTGTTGGTCGCGGCGGGCTACGCGCCGTTTGTATCGCGAACGGCCGTTCGCCGATCCGCAACTCGATACCGCGCGCCGAGCCGTGGAACGCGTGTTGAAGGCTCACGAGCCGTATCCGGCGCTTGCTGTGGACCGGCACTGGACGATGATCGCGGCGAATGCGGCGCTCGGGCCGCTGGTGGCATCGGCGGATGCATCGCTGCTGGTGCCGCCGGTCAACGTGTTGCGGCTGTCGATGCATCCGCGCGGATTATCGAACGCGATCGACAACTGGCACGAATGGCGCGCGCATTTGCTGGCGCGCGTTCGGCGTCAGATCGACGCCTCGGGCGATGCCACGCTCGTCGCGCTGCTAGAGGAGTTGGCAGCCTATCCCGCGCCGCCGCATGCCCGCGACGACGCGCGCGGCGAGCCCGATCCGGTGCTCGTGCCGCTGCGCTTGCGCACGCCGCACGGCTTATTGTCGTTCGTCAGCACGACGACCGTGTTCGGCACGCTGGTGGACATCACGCTATCGGAACTGGCGATCGAAGCCTTCTTTCCCGCCGACGACGCCACGGCTGACGCCATGCGCGCCGCCGCCGACGCGCGTCGCGGATGAGCATTGCATCGCGGACCGCAAGCTTACAGAATTGAACCTGTCGACGGCGCGCGAATCAATCAGGGAACGGAGTGTGCTTTATGCACACTCGACGGCGTCCTCAGGCTTTTGTCCAACCAACCCGGAAGGCAGCGATGATTCAGACATTCGAACAAGTAATCGGCGGCCAGACGATGCAGTTCTGCGCCAGCATCGCGGAAGGCGGCGGCCCGCCGCGCGTGATCATCAGTCAGGCGGAATCGGCCAAGTCGTTGGTGATCGTCGAAGTGGGCGGCATCATCGGCGCGATCAAGGCGGAAGTCGAAGCGCCCGACAGTTTCGTCGCGGATGCCGTGCGTCATGCGCAGCAGGAAGCGCTGATCGAGCGTGCGCTCGAAACCGGCACGGTGCAGACCACCAAGCTGTAGGCCAATTCGACAACCAAACGCGACAATGCCCGCGCAACTACGCGGGCATCGTTGTTTAAAGACGCGGTTCGCCGTTCTTCGGATCGGCGGGACGATCGGCGTCGCGGAATCGGGGCCGTCGGGCAGATCGGGATCGTCGGGATTCGGCGGGGCGTCCGGGTCGAGCAACTTGTCGGGATCGGGTTCGATCGGCTCCTCGGGGGAGCGGGACATCAGCGAGGTCATGGTCGGTTCTCCAGAAAGGTCCGGGACTCGCTAAGCGCGTTGCAACGGGCGTTCCTACTCCGTCGCGGGCGTCCCGCGGCTGCTTTTGTCCGGCGTCGGCTTCGGCGTCACGTTTTGCACGCGGCGCGCGATCAGTGCCGCGACGATCAGCAGCGCCACCGAAATGCCCGCTGACCAGCGCACCGCATCGACGATCTGCGCGATCGCCGCGCCTTCCGCCGCTTCCACGTTGCCGGCAAGCGCGCCGAAGGCCGCCACGCCGATCGCGCCCGCCGCCTGGCGCGCCGTATTCAGCACCGCCGATGCCGTTCCCGCGCGTTCCTGTCCCACCGTGCCGAGCAGCGCCGTCGTCATCGCCGGAACGGCCACGCCCATGCCGGAAGGAATCAGCAGGAACGGCAGCAGCAGTGCGACGGTGGGCGTCGACGGGCCGACGAACATCAGCGCGGCGAAACCGGCGGCGTCGAGCAGCGCGCCGAGAATCATCGGCGGACGCGAGCCGAAACGGGCCGTCAGCGGGCCGCTCGCCAGATTCGACAGCAGGAAGCCGCCCGTCAACGGCAGAAACGCCAGGCCCGTCTGCAGCGGCGTATGGCCGAGCACACGTTGCAGATACAGACTCAGCACGAACACCATCCCGTAGTAAGTCAGATTCACGCCGATGCCGAACGCCGTCGCCGCGCTGAACGTGCGCTCGGAGAACAGCGAAAGCGGCAGCATCGGCGCGGGCGTGCGCCGTTCGATGGCGATAAACGCCGCCGCCGACGCGCACGTCAGCACGATCCCGCCGATCACCAACGGATGCGCGATGCCGAGCGGACGCATCTCGATCACCGAACCGACGAAGGCCGTCAGCGCGACGATCGCGAACGCCTGACCGGGCAGATCGACGCCACCGGCATGCGCGGGCCGGTCGCGGCGGCGCGGCGGTTTTACGTCGTCGACCCAGGCACACGTTGCCGCGATGCCCGCCACGTACAGCAGCGGCACATTCACCCAGAAGATGCTGCGCCAGCCGAACGCGGCGATCAGCAAGCCGCCCGCGATCGGTCCCGACGCGATCGAGATCGATCCCGCCGCCGTCCACAGGCCTACCGCGCGGGCGCGCACGCCGCGCTCGTTGCCGCAGGCGGCGTTCAGCAGCGCGAGCGAATTGGGCAGCATCGCGGCCGCGCCGACGCCCTGAATCGCGCGGGCCGCGACCAGTTGCGCGGCATCGCGCGAAAAGGCGCACAGCAGCGACGCCAGCGCGAACAACGCGAGGCCGCCGACGAACAGCCGTCGCGCGCCGAAGCGATCGCCGAGCGAGCCCGCCGAGAGCATCAGCGCGGAAAAGGCGAGCGCGTAGCTATCGACGGTCCATTGCAGGCTGGCGACGCTCGCGTGCAGATCGCGCCCGATGCTCGACAGCGCGACATTGACGATCGACACGTCCAGTTGCGACACCACGAAACCGACGCTGGTCGCGGTGACGGTGAGAATCTGCCGCGCCGACAGGCGCGACGCCGGGGAATGAGCGGAAAGGTTCGAGTTCATGCCGTTCATCGTAGGCGCGTGGCGCGCGCGATGTTTCGGCCTCGGGTGAAATGAAAAAAGCGCACCGGAATGCGGTGCGCTTCGTGGGTCTTACATCGTGGGTCTTACATATAGATCAGACGAATCAGTGCGTGTCCGGCGTGTGTTTGATTAACAGCGTCGTCAGCGCACCGATCACGCACAGCGCGCCGACATACATCACCGGGGCGAGCGGGCTGGATTTCATCATCAGCGACACGACGATCGGCGTCAGGCCGCCGAACACCGCGTAGGCGACGTTGTACGAGAACGAGATGCCCGAGAGAAGCGCACGGCGGCCGGGAACGACTTGACCATCACGAACGGAATCGCGCCGATCACGCCGACGAAAAAGCCCGCCAGCGCGTACCACGGCAGCAGCGTCGAGGCATCGAGCGCGACTTGCTGGAACATCAGGTAGTACGACACGGCCAGCGCGATACCGTCGACGAAGATCGTCTTGCCCGCGCCGATGCGGCCCGCGATCGCGCCCACCAGCACGCAGCCGATGGTCAGGCACAGCGTCGCCGCGCAATTGGCGACCAGCACCGTCGCCGGCGCGATGTGGAACTGCTTCTGCAACAGCGTCGGCGTCATCAGAATCACGACGACGATGGCCGCCGACAACATCCAAGTCAGCAGCATCGAGATGATCACGGCGCGGCCGTGGTCGCGCAGCACGGCCTTGAGCGGAATCTCGGCGGCCAGCGACAGTTCGGCGAACACCGGCGTCTCATGCAGCCAGCGACGCAGATACACCGAGCACAGGCCGAACAGACCACACAGAAGGAACGGCAGACGCCAGGCGAAATCCGCGACCTGATCCGCCGCGAAGTTCTTATTTGATGCCCGTCGCGATCAGCGAGCCGAGCAGGATGCCCGCCGTGAGACCCGCCGTCAGCGTGCCGCAGGCATAGCCGACGTGACGTCCCGGCACATGCTCCGACACGAACACCCACGCGCCCGGCACTTCGCCGCCGACGGCCGCGCCTTGCATCACGCGGAACAGCAAGAGGAGCACGGGCGCCATCAGGCCGATCGACGCATAGGTCGGCAGCAGGCCCATCAGCAGCGTGGGCACGGACATCAGCAGCACGGAGAGCGTGAACATGCGCTTGCGGCCGAGCAGATCGCCGAAGTGCGCCATGATGATGCCGCCCAGCGGCCGTGCCAGATAACCCGCCGCGAAGATGCCGAAAGTCTGCAACTGACGCAGCCAGTCGGGAATCGCCGCCGGGAAGAACAGCTGGCCGATCACCGGCGCGAAGAACACAAAAATAATGAAGTCGTAAAACTCGAGCGCGCCGCCGAGTGCGGCGAGAACCAGCGTCTTGTAATCGCCGCGCGTGAGGGCGCGGCCGGCGGTGCGTTCGCCGCCGGAAAGAGGTGTTGCCTGCATCGAATGAAACCCGTAGGAATGAAACCCGTAGATAAGCCGCCATGCGCGATGCACGGCGCGGACAAGTAAACGGCTAGCGATTGCCCTGCGGGTTGTCAGACGCACCGGATGGGCGCGAAGGGAAGGACGACACGGAGGCGGCGAGTGTTGCCGCGGTCCGTCACCGCGCTGCGGTGGAAGACGGGCAGTCTGCGCGCAGCGGTCTTCGCGGCGTTTCGGTAAAAACGACGGAAGCGGGAATTCTGTGTGCCAAAGACTGCATGTTACCGGATGTAAGACGAATAAGTACAAAAAGCGCGATAAATCCGAAGGAAAGTTGCTTCGATGCAAATATCAAGCGTTTGTCACATGCGTTGACACATTCGGACCAGTCCGATGTGAAAGGGCGAGGGCGGTCGAGAGAATGCGGGCCTGAAATTCGCCGTCTCAACTTTTTACGAGACGTCCTGCGAGGCCGGTATGCCGGCATCGCAACTCCCTAGAATGACCAGGCTTCACACTATGCGCGTCGCCGTTTTGCAAACCGACCCGAGCTATCGGAACCTCATCAGCGATGTCGTCAAACGACTCGGCCATACCTGCGTGACTTTCGGCGATGGCCTGCTGCTGTCCAAGGCTCTTTCCCGTTCCACGGTCGATCTGCTGATCCTCGACTGGAATTCCTCGGGCCTGTGCGGGCTCGATCTGCTGAAGTCCGTGCGCTCCAGTTTCGGCGAGCGCGTGCCGGTGTTGTTCGCGACGCCGGACGGCGCCGAGCACAACATCGTCTGCGCGCTGACGGCCGGCGCGGACGATTACGTCGTCTATCCGATCCGTCCGGGCGAGTTCGGCGCGCGCGTCGAAGCGCTGTTGCGGCGCGCGTATCAGGCCAACTCGAACGCATTCCTCGAAGTCGGTCCGTACCGCTTCGATTCGCGTCAGCAGACCGTCACCGTGCGCGGCAAGCCGGTCGCGCTGAGCGGCACGCAGTTCCGTCTCGCGCAGTTGTTCTTCTCCAATATCGGCCGCGTGCTGTCGCGCGATCACATCTTCGCGATGGTCTGGGGCCGCGAGTTCCGCGAAACCACGCGCACCATCGATAGCCACGTGTCGCGTCTGCGTCTCGCGCTGGAGATCGAGCCGGTCAATCACTTCCGCCTGCAGCCGGTATACAAGAGCGGTTATCGCCTGCTTCATCTCTACGATGAAAACGACGACCATTCCGACGACGGCGCCGACACCGAACGCGCGCAAATCGCCGCGTAAGCTGGCCGCCGCCGAATAGAAAATGCCGTCCTCGCGACGGCATTTTCTATGGCGCGAGCGTAAGCGCCGCTTAGAACTGAGGCAACTCCGGCCGCGTTTCGATACTGCGGCGAATCAGCGCCTCGACCTCACGACGCTCGTCGCCCGCGAGCGGCAGACGCGGCGGCCGCACCGGCTCCGTGCCGAGCCCAACGATCGCTTCCGCGAGCTTGATGTTCTGCACCAGCTTGTTCGAGACATCGAGCGCGAGCATCGGCGCGAACCAGCGATAGATCGCGCGCGCTTCCTCGATGCGTCCGGCGCGAATTAGCTTGCTGATCGCCACCGTCTCGCGCGGAAACGCGCACACGAGGCCCGCGACCAAGCCGTGCGCCCATCAGCATGGCTTCCATCGCCAGATTGTCGACGCCGCAGAACAGCGCGTAGCGGTCGCCGACTTCGTTGATCAGATCGGTGATGCGCCGCACGTCGCCGCTCGATTCCTTGATCGCCGCGAACGTCCGGTCTTCGGCGAGTTCGGCGAACATCTTCGGCGTCACGTCCACACCGTACGCGAGCGGATTGTTGTAGACCATCAGCGGCAGCGGGCTGGCGTCGGCGACCATGCGGAAATGGTTCAGCGTCTCGCGCCGGTCCGACAGATAGCGCAGCCCCGGCAGCACCATATAGCCCGCCGCGCCGTGCTTCGCGCCGCGTTCTGCCTGACGGCAGCCGTCGAGCGTGCCGTTTTCGGCGATGGTCAAAAGCACCGGCACGCGGCCGCGCGCCGCCTCCACGGCGATATCGAGCACTTCCAGCTTTTCGTCGAGCGAGAGCGTCGACGCTTCGCCGAGCGAGCCGCACACGATGATGCCGTCCACGCCCGCATCGATCTGCGCATCGATATTCTTCGCGGTCCACGCGCGGTCTATGCTGAAATCGGCGTTGAACTTGGTGGTGACGGCGGGCATCACGCCTTCCCAGATATGCGCCACGGCGGCTCTCCAGAAGTGATTGAACGCTGTGCAGTTTAAGTACCGAAAATTCGGGCGTTTTGCGCGATTCGCGCGCGCCGCGTGCAGATTTCGGCACAGCTTTTTTGCACCGATCCGGGCGCGAACGCCATGCATTCGACTATGCCGATTTCGTCATCGAAAGACGCGACGCGGGCCAAGACGCGCGCGCCGTATTTCTAGGATAGGCGGCATGAAAACCATCGACTTCATCGATTCGCACACGGGCGGCGAGCCGACGCGCCTCGTGACGGCGGGCGCGCCGGATCTCGGCGCGGGCACGCTCGCGCAACGGCTCGACGTGTTCCGCACGCGCTTCGACGACTGGCGTCGCGCGATCGTCACCGAACCGCGCGGCTCGGATGTCGTCGTGGGCGCGCTGCTGTGCGAGCCGGACGATCCGGGCGCGGCGGCAGGCGTCATCTTCTTCAATAACGTTGGCTATCTCGGCATGTGCGGGCACGGCACCATCGGGCTGGTGGCGTCGCTGGCGCATGCGGGGCGGATCGCGGCGGGACGGCATCGCATCGATACGCCGGTCGGTCCCGTCGATGCCACGCTCAACGCGGACGGCAGCGTCAGCGTGCGCAACGTGCCGGCGTACCGGCATCGGCGCGCGGTGACGGTCGATGTGCCGGGCCACGGAACCTTGACGGGCGATGTCGCGTGGGGCGGCAACTGGTTCTTCCTCGTCGCCGATCACGGACGCGATCTCGTGCCCGCGCGCATCGCGGAATTGACTGCCTTCACGCAGGCTTTGCGCGACGCTTTGCATGCGCAAGGCATCACGGGCGCGAAC
Source organism: Candidatus Burkholderia verschuerenii (assembly GCF_001189365.1). Lineage (GTDB taxonomy): Bacteria > Pseudomonadota > Gammaproteobacteria > Burkholderiales > Burkholderiaceae > Caballeronia > Caballeronia verschuerenii. Next base: position 56,948 of record NZ_LFJJ01000003.1, read on the forward strand.
GGTGCGTTCATCGACCACATCGAATTGTTCGCGGATTCGCCGACGCCCGGCGTCGACAGCCGCAACTTCGTGCTGTGTCCCGGCAGCGCCTACGATCGCTCGCCGTGCGGCACGGGCACCAGCGCCAAGCTCGCGTGTCTCGCCGCCGACGGCGCGCTTGCGGCGGGCGCGATCTGGCGGCAGGAAAGCATCATCGGCAGCGTGTTCGACGGCAGCTATGCGATGGACGGCGACACGCTGATTCCGACCATCACCGGTCACGCGCACATCATGGCCGAAGGACGGCTCGTGTTCGACGCGCGCGATCCGTTCGCGCGAGGCATTCCGCTGCACGTCGAAGCATGAGTGCCGATGTAATCGTCGTCGGCGCGGGCATCGTCGGCGCGGCGTGCGCGGCGGAACTGGCCGGGCGCGGCTTGTCGGTCGACGTATTCGACGGCTATGGCATCGGCGGCGGCGCGACATCGGCGGGCATGGGCCATCTCGTCGTGATGAACGATTCGCCCGCGGAGTTCTCGCTGTCGCGTCTGTCGCGCGCGTTGTGGCTCGAACTCGCGCCGCACTTGCGCGCCCGCGATGCATTTTCCCGCTGCGGCACGCTCTGGGTCGCGGAAGACGACGAGGAGCTCGCCGCCGCCCGCGCGATGCGCGACGATTTCGCGGCAGGTGGCATCCGCGCGTCGATGGTCGATCAGGCGGCCTTGCGCGCGCTCGAACCGGCGCTGAGCCACGCGATGCAAGGCGGCCTGCTGATCGAGGACGACGCCATCGTCTATGCGCCGTGCGCCGCGCAATGGCTGCTGACGCGCTCGCCGGGCGCGGCGCGGATTCGCGTGTCGGTGAATCGCGCGGTCGTGTCGGTCGATGGCGCGTTGGTGACGCTCAAGGACGGCGAGCGGCGTCACGCGGCACATGTGGTCATTGCCAACGGGCTTGCGGCGCGCGAGTTGATCGACGGTCTTCCGCTCGAGCCGAAGAAAGGGCATCTGCTGATCACGGATCGCTATCCGCGCGCGCTGCATCATCAGGTGCTGGAACTCGGGTACATCAAGAGCGCGCACCATGCGCGCGGGACGTCGGTCGCGTTCAACGCGCAGCCGCGGCCGACCGGACAGGTGCTGATCGGTTCGTCGCGGCAGTTCGGCACGCTCGATCCCGCCGTCGAATGGAACGTGCTCTCGGCGATGCTCAAACGCGCGATGCGTTATCTGCCCGACTTGCGGGATTTAAGCGCGATCCGTTCGTGGACCGGCTTTCGCGCCGCCACGCCGGATGGCCTGCCGCTGATCGGCCCGGCGCGGCATCCGGACGACGGCATGTGGCTCGCGGCCGGTCACGAAGGCCTTGGCGTAACGACGTCGCTCGGCACCGCGATGCTGCTCGCCGACGTCATGCTCGGCTCAACGTCCGCAACGCTGCCTTTTCCGCTGCCGGATGCCGCCGCCTTCGAGCCGTCGCGCTTCACGACGCGCGATGCCATCGGGTCCAGCGCGAATATTGTCCGGGACGCGGCTTCCCTATAATTCGGGCCATCGCTGCATCCCCTGCGAGGACGGCTTGAATTCGGACGATCCGGCATGACGAGCACGACAGGCATCGCCAGTGGCGTGGCAGAGCGGGACGAGCGCGCCGACGCGCAGGCGGCGGCCATCGTGCCGCCTGCCGCCGCGACGTTGCGCGACATGCTCGCGCACTTCATGCTGCTCGAGCCGGTCTTCGACGCGATGCCGGACATCGTGTTCTTCGTGAAAGATCGCGACGCGCGCTACGCGATGGTCAATCGCACGCTCGCGCGACGCTGCGGCCACAAGGACGACAAGAGCAAGCTGATCGGCCGTACGGCGGAAGACGTGTTCCCGCGCCGCTTCGGACGCATTTATACGGCGCAGGATCAGGCGGTCATCGCGCAGGGACAGCATCGTCGGCCTCGCGGGGATTTCGCGCGATCTGCAGGCGGAGGGCACGCATCCCGCGTATAGCCGGCTGGCGGCGGTCGTGCAGCATATCCAGGAAAACTACGTGCAGCCGCTCAACATGCGCGAACTGGCGCGCATGGCGAACATGTCGATCGCGCAACTCGAACGGTACTTTCACAAGGTCTTTCACCTGACGCCGCGACAGGTCCTGCAAACCCGGCTCGATGCCGCGACCGCGTTGCTGGTCACGCATGAAAAAGTCACGGATGTCGCCGCACTATGCGGATACACCGATCACAGCGCGTTCACGCGTCAGTTCAAGGCGACGGTGGGCATCACGCCGACCGAATACCGTGCGTTGTTGCAGTCGCCGCAACCGCTGATCGCGCGCCCCGATTTCGCGCCGAATTCAAACGTCTGACGGGAAAACGGGGAGCGGGCGCGCCGAAATTACACGCCCGTGCGGTTCGATCGGGCGAAAGCGCGCTGCGCCTGCCCGCAAAGCCTTGCTACACGGGGCTCTGGCGGCAATAGATGCACGTCGGCCTGCTTTTTGCTCGATCAGGCTTGCTGTGATCGGGCAAGCTTTCGTCATGCGTTGCATGCATCGCCGGGCAGCACACCAACCGCGCGACGTTTCGCACCGGCGTACGCGCGGTGATAAAACACGGTGCGTTCGGAATTCCCGCCGCGTTTTCGTGTCAATCCTGCGCGACGTGCAGAGGCGACGAAGCGGCGAGCCGTGGAGACCGTTGCGCGAGAATTCCGTTTTTGGCAGTAGAAAAGAACATCATGAACGAAGTGGCAAGACTGGGGCACGCGAGGATCGTACTCATTGAAGACGATCCCGAAAGCAGGGCATCGCTGCAGACGTTGTTGGAGGAAGAAGGCGCCGAAGTGGTGGCCGTGGCCGACGCCGAAGACGGCGCGGAAGCAGCCATCGCGCATCTCCCCGATGCAGTGATTTGCGATCTCGACCTTCCCGGTATGGACGGTTTTTATCTCATCCAACGTTTGCGCGATCACGAAATACGCGGCAACCTGCCGCCTTGCGTGGCGATCGCGCTGACCGGGCACGATGGCGAAGAATATCATTGCGCAGTATCGGCGAAGGCTTTCAGCATTTCATGACGAAACCCGCGAAACCCGACGCACTGGTGACGCTGATTCAGGACGCGCTCAACGCGCGCGTGGTGATGTAGCGCTGTCGCTTGCGCGTGGCGACGTAAAAAAGCAGCGGTCGAAACCGCTGCTTTTTCTGAAAGATCCGCGTAACGACCGTTATGACCGGTCGCGGTTGCGCGCACGCGTCGCGCCGGTGATGACCGCAATGCCGAGCATGATGACGGCGACAATGGCGATCGTGTGTTGCGAGACATGCATCGCGACGAGCGCCCACGATACGCCGCCGATCAGAATCAGCCAGCCCACCAGGTAGATGATCAGCGTCATCGTTTCTCCCCTTTTGTTTGTCGATTGTTCGATGCTTTCGCATCGACAGGATCCGCTAGTCGGCAAGAGACGTGCCGCGACTGCAATGCCGGAAAATTCATACTAACCGTTCATCACCTCAATAATTCCCGCTCGCAGCGCGTGCTGTGGATGCTCGAAGAGCTCGGCGTCGAGTACGACATCAAGCGCTATCAACGCGATCCCAAGACGCTGCTCGCGCCGCCGTAATTGCGCGCGGTGCATCCGCTCGGGAAGTCGCCGGTCATCACGGACGGCAATCTGACGCTCGCGGAATCCGGCGCGATCCTCGAATATCTGGTCGAGCGTTACGGCGACGGCAAGTTCTCGCCGCCGCACGGCACGTCGCCCGCGCGCGTGCGCTACGACTACTGGATGCACTATGCCGAAGGATCGGCGATGCCGCCGCTCTTGCTCAAGCTGGTGGCGATCCGCATCGGGCTGGCGAAGATGCCGTTCTTCGTGAAGCCAATCGCGCGGCGCATCGGCGAGACGTTGCAGTCGAGTTTCATCGATCCGCAACTGAAGCTGCATTTCGGCTATGTCGACGATGAACTCGCGCGCTGGCCGTGGTTCGCGGGCGAAGACTTCAGCGCCGCCGACGTGCAGATGAGCTTCCCGCTCGAAACGGGCACGCAGTGCGCCGCCGCCGATACCTTGCCGCATATCCGCACGTTCCTCGGCCGCATCCACGCGCGGGGCCCGCGTACAAGCGCGCGCTCGAACGCGGCGGCCAATACGACTACGCAGCTTGAGCGGCCCGATGCGGTCGAAGGCGTCGCGTTGCGTACAATGAGGCGCACGCATCACCCGTGCAGCACGACGTCCACTCAAGCTCAAGGCGATACATGGCGCGCATCGTTCCCGACGACTGGAAGAATCTCGAAGCCACCGGCGCCGCCGCGCGCGAACGCGAAACGCTGGCGCTGCTCGAGAAGCTGCCCGAGGATTACACGGTCTATCACGGCGTCCACTGGACGCGGATCAATGAAGGCTTTTCCGTCTTCGGCGAAGCGGATTTCGTCGTCGTCGCGCCGTCCGGGCACGTGCTGATGATCGAGATGAAAGCGGGCTTCCTGCGCGAAACCGGCGCGGGGCTCGTCAAGGTGTATCTGCAGAAGGAGCGCAACGTCGCCATTCAACTGGCGCGCACGATGGAGAATCTGCATCGGCGCTTCACGGCGGCGTTCGGCGCGGGTACGTATCGCATCGAGGAACTGCTGTACTGCCCGGACTACACGGTGAAGGATGCGGCCATCGCGGGCGTGCCGCCGGGGCGTATCGTCGATGCGAGCCGTAAGGCGCAACTGCCGCGCGTCGTGCTCGACATTCTGCCGCCGGACGAGCCGCGTTTCGAATCGGCGGCGCGTATCCATCACTTTCTCGCCGATCAACTGTCCCTCACGCCCGATACCAACGCGCTGGTCGGCGCGGCCAATACGCTCGTCACGCGTTTGTCGGGCGGGCTGGCGAGCTGGGCGCGTCGGCTGGAATTCGGGCCGTTTCGCCTGCGCGTGATTGCGACCGCCGGCGCGGGCAAGACGCAACTCGCAGTGCGCGTGATGCGCGATGCGCTGGCGCAAGGCAAGAGCGCGCTCTACGTGTGCTTCAACCGGCCGCTCGCGGACCATATCCGCGCCATCGCGCCGAAGGAAGCGAAGATCGCCAACTATCACCAGTTGAGCGCCGCCGTCGCGCGCGATGCCGGCAGTCCGCCCGACTTCAGCCAGCCCAACGTGTTCGCGACATTGGAAGAGCGCTTCGCCGCCGTGCCCGTGCCCGAGCACTGGAAAACCGATGTGCTGATCGTCGACGAAGGGCAGGATTTTCAGGCGCCGTGGGTCGCGGCGCTGGAGCGTCTGCTCAATCCGGGCGGCGCATGGTGGTGGCTCGAAGATTCGATGCAGAACCTTTACTTGCGCGAACCCGTCGAGTTGCCCGGCTGGACGATCCTGCGCGAGACCACCAACTACCGCAGCCCGCGCGATCTGCTCGGCTTTATCCGCAAAGTCGTGGGCCCGGACGCGAAGCTCGAAGCGGGCAGTCCGTTCGACGGCTCCGACGTCAGTATTTCGACCTACGAGGACGGCCATGCCGAGGAAGTGATCGAGGCGACCAAGCGCGCCATCACGCAGGCCTTGTCGCTGGGCTTTCGCAAACAGGATATCGCGGTGTTGTCGTATCGCGGGCGCGAAGGCTCGGCGCTGACGGCGGTCGATCAACTCGGGCCGCATCGGCTGCGCGCCTTTACCGGCGCTTACGATCTGTTCGGCAACCCGGAGTATCGCGAGGGCGATGTGTTGCTCGAATCGATCTATCGCTTCAAGGGACAGTCCGCGCCGTGCGTCGTGCTGACCGAAGTCGATTTCGACACACTCGACGATCAGGCCGCGCGCAAGCTCTTTGTCGGCGCGACGCGCGCCACCATGAAGCTGATCGTGGTTGCCTCCGAGCGCGCGGCGCGCGCGCTCGACGCACTCGACTAACGGATCGCGCCGCGCATCACCATGGTTATCGCGCGTTCAGACACCATAGTGCGCGCCCGCAGCGGGCGTCCCTGGTTCCGCCGACTCTGGACGGCTGCGCTGATCGCGCTCGCGGTCGCGCCGCCGATCGGCGCGGTTGCCTACATGTTGTATTCCGGGCTGCTCGCGCACGAGACGCATCGTTTCGAGGTGCCGTACGACGGCCTGTACTGGGATGCTGCGCAGTTTCAGATCGCCTATGAGCGCTTCGAGGCGCAGGTGTTGCTGTATCGCGGCAATGTCGACGAAGACGCGCAATCGGTGCGCGCGTGCTACGACCTGCTGCGCGCGCGGCTCGACGCGGTATCGGAGACGACGGTGACGCTGGAAGGACGCGAGGCGCTGAACAATCGCCAGCAGGAAATCCTGCGCCAGTTGCACACGTCGCTCGATTCGATCCAGACCGATGTCGACAATCTCGATGCCGAACGGCAGCGCACGCTGCACATCATCGGCGTGCTGCGGCAGAACGAAACGGTCGTGGCGGAATTGACGAGCGGGCGTCGGCTGATGGATGTCGGCGAGCGCGAGGAGATCGTCCGCGATTTCGGCGCCAAACGCCGCTTTCTGATGATCGGGGGCGTTGTGCTCGGGCTGATGTCGGCGGCCGCGACCTTGCTGCTGCTGCTCAACGGATATCGCCGTTCGCGGCTGATCGAGCAGCAACGTTCGGCGCTCGCGGCCGAACATCAGGCGACCCGCGCCGCGCGCGATGCGGGCGTCGCCAAGGACACCTTCCTCGGCATGATCAGCCACGAATTGCGCACGCCGCTGCACGCGATCGTGTCGTCGGTGGAACTGCTGTCGCTGAATCTGCGCGCGGAAGGCGATCGCAAGATCATCGAACGGCTGGAGGCGGGCGCGCGTCATCTCGAAGCGCAGATGCGCGATCTGACCGACTACGCGCGGCTCGGCGCGGGCAAGCTCGAACTGCGCATGGCGGTGTTCGATCCGCTCGAACTGCTCGATTCCGTCGTCGATGCCAACACGCCCGCCGCGCATACCAAAGGCCTTGCGTTGCGCGGCGATTTCGTCGGCGAGCACGGGCCGATCGAATCCGATCCGCATCGCGTGCGGCAGATCGTGACCAACCTCGTCACCAATGTGATCAAATACACCGACACCGGCTCGGTCGACGTCCATTTTCTGCGCAGCGACAAGCGTCTCGATATCTCGGTGATCGATACCGGACCGGGTATTCCGCGCGAGCAGTTGCCGCTGATTTTTCAGGAGTTCACGCAACTGGATTCGTCGAGCACGCGGCGTTTCGACGGCGCGGGCATGGGCCTCGCGGTCGTGCGCGGGCTGGTCGATTTGCTGGACGGAACCATCGAGGTATCGAGCGAAGTGGGACAGGGCGCGGCGTTTCGCGTGAGCTTGCCGGCGGTGCCCGCTCAAAGCGTGCCGGCGCGCGAGGAAGAAGAACGCGCCGCGCCGGGCATGCGCAAGTCGCGCGTACTGGTGATCGACGATCACGAGTCGATCCGCGAATCGCTGGTGGAAATGCTCACGCATCTGGGCTACGCGACCGTCGCGATGCCTGATGTGGACAGCGCGCTCACATGGCTGCGCGCCAACGACGCCGACGTGATCCTCGCCGACCTGCATATGCCGGGCAAGGACGGCTACTCGTTCGCCAACGAGTATCGCGCGCGGTTGGCGCCCGGCGCGAGCGTGCCGATCATCGCGGTGAGCGCGTATGCGCCCGAACTCGTCGACCCGAGCGCGGCCGTGCTGTTCTTCGACTATCTGCTCAAACCGGTGCGCTACGAAGTGCTGAAAGGCGCGGTGACCGCGCGGCGGCTGGCGGCCTGAGCGCGCTTTAGCTGCGCAACAGACGCTTCGACAGATCGGCGACGAGAATGCCGAGCCGCGCCGGTTTCTCGAAACACGCGACGTTGTAATCGCGGATCACCTGACTGATCTCCGATTCGCTCGCCTTGCCCGTGGTCAGTTCGCCCGTCAGCACGAAGATGGGCGCATCGGGATTGTCGGACTCGCGCACCGCGCGGATCGCGCCCGCCGACGTGTGCGCGCCGAACAGCCAGTCGATCACCACGGCATCGAATACTTGCGATTGCAGCGCTTCCAGAAACGCGTCGAGGTTGTAAAAGGCCATCGCGGTGAAGCCGGTCGCGTCGAGGTAATCGTGCAGATTGTCGGCGGACGCGTGATCGTCGTCGACACGGCGATCACCGGTTTTTCCACATCGGCGCGACGCGGCAGGATTTCGATCTTGTGGACGTCGCACGCTTCGTAGAGCAGCACGCCTTCGTGCTTGCTGACGATCCAGCGGTTATTCAGCTTCTGCGCGATGAAATCCGGCCGGCTGCCCGCTTCCAGCGACTGGCCGATCCACGCCTGACACGGCACTTCGATCGAGCCGAGTTTAAGGACCGCATCGTGCGCGGTGCCTTCGGTTTCGTCGGGACGCGTGTTGATGGTGTCGAACAGCTTGAGCGCGGGTTCGTCGAAGGCATCGGCGACGCGGCGAATCTGCGCCAGCGTCCACGGACTGTTGCCGCGCAGCTTGCGATGCCCTTGCGAAAAACTCAGATCGAGGATGCGGCAGAGTTCCGCCGTCTGCTGACGCTTGCCGATGCCATGACGGCTCATGAGCTTGCGCACGCGTTCGGCCACGGCGAGCGATTCGGATGAAGAAGTTTCGGTGACCATGGCGCCAGTTATCGCATGCGTGAAGGTAGGCCCGCTTGAGGCCGATCGGGGCGATGTGCTGCGCCGTCGAGCCGTCATTGTAAGCGCCGGGTGTCGCGCTTCGCGCAATGTCGGAAGAAATTTGCGTGTTACCGAGCCTTTGCGCAGGGGAATGAAAGCCTGCGCGTCGATCAATCTTTCCAATGGAAATTTATGTTGACGCGGAGCAGTGGTCTATCCCAGAATGTTTCCATTGTAAAGATTTGAGCCACGAATTCAGGAGAACGGTCATGAACTTGATGAACATCGTTTCGGGCACGCCGGTATGGGTCTGGGTGCTGTTGGGCGTGCTGGTATCGCGCGGCATGAAAGCGTTGAAGGGCGGCACTGCGCCGTTGAGCAAGCTGGCGGTCGTGCCGCTCGCGTTCGCCGCTTGGGGAGTGCTGCATTTGCTGTCGGATCGCGCTTCGGGGCCGGATGCGTGGATGATGTGGGCGGCCGGCGCGCTGCTCGGCGCGGGCATCGGCGCGATGCTGGCCAAACGCAGCGGCCTCAGCGTGAATCGCGCGGCGCGCACGATCACGCTGCCCGGATCGGCCGTGCCGCTGGCGCTGATCGTCGTGACCTTCGCGACGAAGTTCTGGCTGGGCTACGAACTGGCGACGACGCATGTCGTCGTGGATGCGGGATTCGTCGTGTTGAGCGCGCTGGTGTCGGGCGTGACGGCGGGGATTTTCGCGGGCCGCTTCCTGATTTACTGGCTGGTGTTGCGGCCGACCGCGCCGGTCGCATTCGAAGGCGCATAAAAAAAATCGCCGTGAAGTCACGGCGATTTTTCGTTCGAGCGGATCGCGCCTTACTGCGGCGAGATGTTTGCCGCCTGCAAACCCTTCGGCCCCTGGCGCACGTCGAACATCACTTTCTGGTTTTCCTGCAGCGACTTGTAGCCTTCCGCGCGGATTTCGGAGAAATGCGCGAACACATCGGGCGTGCCGTCGTCGGGCGTGATGAAGCCGAAACCCTTGGTGTCGTTGAACCATTTAACAATGCCAGTTGCCATCTTTTCCTCTTGTGCGGCAGTGTTGAGCGGGCGTGAGCCGCGCGGGTTGGGTTGAAACGGAATTCGTCGACAGTTGTTTATCAGGCCAGCGCTGCGGCTTCGTCGCGGCGCATGTCGTCGAGCAGCGTCGAAAGCTGGTCTTGCGCGTCGTGGCCGCTGAAGTCGCGCAAGGTCGCGAGGAGCGTGCGCCACGGCGCGGGCCAGCGGGTTTCGCGCAGGCAGCGGCCGGTTGCATCGGTGATGCGCAGCACGGTGGTATCGGGGAAATAGGTGAGGGTGACGGGTTGTCCGTCGAGGATGCACGTAGCGGTGCAGGCTTTCGGTGTGAACATGCTCGGTTGGTCTGAAGTGATCTTCGCGGCACGCGGCGCGTGCGCAGTTTTTCGTTAGCGATTCTCCAAAGCAATGCGTGTGCCTGACAACCGATGCGCGCTTCGATGCAACGCATATGGCGACGCGTTTCGAAAACCCGCCTGCGCGAAGTTGAATGGTGTATTGCGAACTAGCCGCTTAATTACGCGACGATGCGCTTACATACTGCGACACAGCCCATGCAGGAGTTCGCCGTGCTCGTCGCTTTTTTTGTGGTCAGTCCGCTTTGTGTCGCCTCGCTGTTCGCGTTCGCCAACTTCGCCGATCGCACCTTCAGGGACGCGTTGCCGGTCGAACGTAAAGCTTTCGTCGAAGCGCGCGTGCCTTCGCGCTATCGCGATCGTCGCGCGGAGCGTTAAGTCGGGTCCTTCGGACGCGACATCAGCCGGCGAAGCAGATCGTCGGTCTGTTCCTGCGCATCCGCGATGCGCTTTCTGCCAAACGCCTCGCGCACCGGCATGCCGTCTCCCGGTGGCGGTCCCGGATCGATCTCGCGCCAGACGTGCCACGCCGCCTGCAAGTGCTGTTCGAGCTTGCGCAGGCGCTTTTCGCCCTTGTGCCACTGCCACGCGCTCAATGCGGTCAGCGCCGCGCCCGTGCCGATCGCGCCGCTCACGACGGCGAGCACCGTCACCGGCCAGTTGATCACGTCGGCGAATTCCAGACCGAGCAGCACGCCGCCGGTGATCGCCAGTCCCGCCGCGCCGAAGCCCACGGTCGCCTGCGCGCCGCCCAGCATGCGGTTTTCGCGAAGAATCGCGGTCAGGGTCGCCTTCACGAGATCCTCGACTTCGAGCACGCGCGCAACATTCATTTGGGGTTTCGTGAAAGGCATGATGCCGGAATCGTCGATAGAGATTCGTCCAGCATAAGTCCGACCCCGCGCCCCCTTCCGTCCGGTAATGAACATTGACCGGGATATCCCGGCGCGCGAAATCGTCGAATGGATCGCACACATGGAAGAAACCGTCGCGTGTCGGCGTTAAAATCCGACCAATGTCGATAAGAACCTATCCGAGGGCCAACGGCGCAGGCAGGCAAGCCTGCGATTGTCGAAGCGATAAAGCGCCGTGGCCGCCGATGTATAAGCGGCCATCGCCCGTGGAGGAGAGAACGCTTGAAACGATTCCCAGCCAGCGGAAGCCCGAGGACGTCATGGGTGGACCGGCACGCCGCAGCCGTCGCGATTGGCGCGACGCTCGCGAGCGTGGTGATTCTGATTGCAACGGTACTGGTGCTGGCCTCGGGCCGGCATGAAGCGATCGAGCGCGCGCGGCACACGTCCGCCAACGTCGCCGCGGCGCTGGCGCGCGACATGGTGCGCAATCTCGAGATTTACGATCTGTCGCTGCAGGCGGTCGTCGACGGCATGAGCGATCCGGCGATCCTGAGCCTGCCGGTCGAGATCCGGCATCAGGTGCTGTTCGACCGCTCGACCACGGCCGCGTATATCAGCGGCATCTATGCGCTCGATCCGCTCGGGCACGTGACCGAGGCGCGCACGCGCAAGATGCCGGGCGTCGATCTGTCGGATCGCGATTACTTCGCCGTTCATCGCGATCGTGCCGATGCCGGGCTGTTCATCTCCAAGCCGTATTTATCGCGGCTGCGCAACGGCACGCCGTCGATCGCGCTGAGCCGGCGCATTGCGAAGCCGGACGGCGGTTTCGGCGGCGTCGCGCTGATCGCGATCAACCTCGGCTATTTCCAGCAGCTCGTCGACGATATCCGGCTCGGCAGCCACGGCGCGGCGACCATCGTGCAGACCGATGGCTTTATCGTCGCGCGCAATCCGCGCGCCGCGCCCGCCGATGCGCCCAACGTGCGCGGTTCGCCAACCTTTTCGCGCATGCTCGAAGCGCAGAGCGGTTCCTACGATGCGCGCTCGCCCATCGATGGCGTCGAGAAAATCTTCACGTTTTCGCATGTGCGCGGCAGCAATCTGATCGTGGTCGTCGCGCCCGCCATCGACGACGTGACGGCGGAGTGGAAGCATCGGTCGCTGATCATCGGCACGCTGGTGATCGTGGTCTCGAGCGCGTTCACGGCGGTCGTGTGGCTGCTGGTGTTCGCGGTCCGACAGCGCGACGCGGCGCAGGCCAAGCTGATCGAGATCGCGGATACGGACGGGCTGACCGGCGTCGCGAATCGCCGCAGACTGGATTCCGCGCTCGACGAATTGTGGACGCAGGCGATGAAATCTGGCGCGCCGATCGCGCTGCTGTTCGTCGACGCCGATCACTTCAAGCTCTACAACGATACCCACGGACACGAAACCGGCGATCGCGCGTTGCGTTTCGTGGCCGATTGCCTGCGCCGTCGCGCGCGTCGCGAGCGCGATGTGGTCGCGCGATACGGCGGCGAGGAGTTCGTCGTCGTGCTGGCCGATTCGGACAAGGCGCAAGCGCGCGAGATCGCCGAAGCGATTCGCGCCGATGTCGCGAGCCGCGAAATGTCGACCACGCGCACGGAGTTGCCGCCGCTGACGGTGAGCATCGGCTTCGTCGTGTGCCGGCCGTCGCAAGGCGATGAAATCGACGACATGATGCGCCTCGCCGACAAGGCGCTGTACGAATCGAAAGCGCAAGGGCGCAACCGCGTGACGGATGCATCGGCGCGCGTGCCGCAGCCGAATCAGGTCGACGTCGAGTCGTAAGCGGCGTTACGGTGCGTCGATGTCGACCGGCGCATGCTGCGCCATCAGTTCCGCGATCCAGTCGATGAACACGCGCAGCTTCGCGCTGACATGCCGGTTCGGCGGATAGGCGACGTGCAGCGGCATCGGATCGAGCCGCCAGTCCGCGAACAGTTCGACGAGTTCGCCGCGCGCGAGGGCATCGCGCGACATATAGTGCGGCAGCCACAGAATGCCGAGACCGGCGAGTACGGCGGCGAGATAGGCGTTGCCGTTGCCGTTGTCGACGGCGAGGGCGTAGCGGCTTTGCGCGCGGACGGTTTCATCGCCGCGACGCATGACGACGCTGTAGAGCTTGCCCGGCCGTCCCCACGTAAAACCCACGATGCGCTGATGCGTATGCGCAAGCTCCTGCGGATGCGCCGGCACGCCCGCATGCCGCAGAGAATCCGGCGCGGCGTAGACGCCCAGCCGCAAATCGCCGACGCGCCGTGCCACTAGCGATTGATCCGCGATCTCGCCGCCGCGCACCACGCAATCGACGTTCTCGCCGATCACATCGACGGTGCGATCGCTCGCGCCAAGATCGAGCTGGATGTCGGGATAGCGCGCCAGAAAAGCCGGCAGCGCGGGAATAAGGATGAGGCGCGCGAACGGGCTCGGCACATCGACGCGCAGCCGTCCGCGCGGCACCGCCGATGCGCTCGACAGGCTCGTCTCGGCATTGTCCATATCGGCGAGCAGACGCAGCGCGCGCTCGTAGCGTCACGTTGCTCCTGCGCGTCGTGCGATTGAGGAGGCGCACGCGCAATCGCGCCTCCAGTTGCTGGATGAGTTGCGTGACGGTGGTCTTGCTCATGTGCAGCGTGTCGGCGGCGCGCGTGAAGCTGCCCGCTTCCACGACACGAACGAACGCGCGCATTGCATCGAAGCGATCCATGAGTCGGGCTCCGCGTGAGTATTGTTTGCATTCTACAAACAGTGATGGCCACGCTTGCCCCTTTATCGCGCGCGCTTGCGCGGATAAAGTCGTCTCACTTAATGGAGCCATGAGAGAGATGAACATGACGCAACGAGACGTGGTGTTTCCCGCTGGACGACAGGCGCTTTACGATCGCAACCGCTATTCGCCTGCGATTCGCGCGAACGGCTTGCTGTTCGTATCGGGACAAGTCGGCAGCCGCGACGACGGCTCGCCCGAGCCGGAACTGGAGGCGCAAGTGCGGCGCGCGTTCCGCAATCTGAACGCGATCCTCGAAGCAGCGGGCTGCACGTTCGACGACGTGATCGACGTCACGGTGTTCATGGTCGATCCGCAATCGACATTCGAACGCGTGTGGCAGGTCGTGCCCGAGTTCTGGGGCGACGCGCCGCACCCGACCCTGACGGCGGTCGGCGTGACGTGGCTGTATGGCTTCGACTTCGAGATCAAGGTGATCGCGAAGCTGCCTTGAATACGAAGCGTCAGCCTTGCTTCAGCGGCATCGTGTAGGTGGTCGCGGTGCCGCTCAGACACACGTCGCCCTTCTGATTCGTGACGGCGACTTCCACGGTGCAGATCGGTTTGTCTTCGCGCACCGTCTTGACTTCGACGCGGCCCGTCACGGTATCGCCGACGAGCACGGCCTTCGAGAACTTCAGTTCCATGCCGAGAAACACGGTGCCCGGCTCCGGCAAATCTTCCGCGACAATCGCGTTGAGCATGCCCGACGTCACGCCGCCCTGCACGATCAGCCCGCCGAATGGCGATTGTTTGGCGAGCGCTTCGTCATAGTGCAGGGGATTGCGGTCGCCCGTGATTTCCGTGAAGAGTTCGATGTCGCGCTTGCTCATCGTCTTGGAACGCTCGGCGCTCGCGCCCGCCTTGGGCATGCCGCGCAGGGTTTGGGTCCAGCCGTTGTCTCCGCTCATGTCGTCTCCTGGTTGGGTTCAAAAATGATAACCCAGCGCATGCGAGGTTTTTCGTCGCAGTATCCTTGAGCGCCACGACACGAGCGAGGAGCGACGGCATGAATGCGAAGATCGGTGATCGTCTTGCGGGAAAGGTAGCCATCGTCAGCGGCGGCGCGGGAGGATGCGGCGCGGCGGCGTCGGAGTTGTTCGCGGCGCAGGGCGCGAAGGTCGCCATCGTCGATCGCGACGAGGAGGCGGCGCTCGCGCTCGCGTCCCGTCTGCGCGATGCCGGACTCGACGCGATCGGCATCGGCGCGGACGTGTCGAAGCGAGCCCACGTGCAACGCGGGGTCGCGGCCGCCCACGCGCAATACGGCGATGCCGATATCCTCTTCAATCACGCCGGCACGCTGATCGTGAAGCCGTTTCTCGATATAGAGGAAACGGAATGGGACTGGCTGATGGGCGTCAACGTCAAGAGCATGTTTCTGATGACGCAAGCCTTCTGATGACGCAAGCCGTTCTACCGCAGATGCTGGCGAAAGGGCGCGGCAGCATCATCTGCACGTCGTCGATTTCGGCGGTTTATGCGACGCCCGGAGAAGTGCTCTACGACGCCACCAAGGGCGCGTGCCACATGTTCGCGCGCGCGATCGCGGTGGAGTATCGCGATCGCGGCATCCGCTGCAATGCGGTGGCGCCGGGCTTTATCCGCACGCCGCACGGCATGCGCGAACTGAAGGAGCTTCAGGCGATGGGCGTCGATGCCACCGAAGACGCCATCGCCGTGCAGCAGGGCCGTTTGTGCGAGCCGTCGGAAGTGGCGTCGGCGGCGCTGTTTCTCGCCTCCGACGAATCGAGCTTCGTCAACGGCACGCATCTGTTCGTCGACAACGGCTTTTCCGCCGTATAGCGCGCGGCGTGGTTCAGACCGCGCGATCGACGTCAGCTTCGAGTTCGCGGATGCGCGCATCGTTCGCATCGGATTTCATCGACGGCGGACCCGCGAAGGACTTGCGCACGCCGAAGCCGTACCAGATCACCAGCAGCGCGACGACGAAGCCGATCAGCACATAGAGCACCTTTTCGTTCGGCGGTTGAATGCCCACGTAGGCGAGCACGCACGCGCCGATGGTCGCGAGCAGCGCGCACGGCTTCGACCATACGCCCAACTGGAACGGACCTTTCTCGGTCCAGCTATGGCCTTCGGCGCGCATGCCCGAGGCGAGCGGCATCGCGTACGAGATGTAGAGGAACACGGCGCTGCCCGCGCTCAGTACGGAGAACGCATCGCCGTACAGCGTGATGACGATGGCGAGAATCGCGCAGGTCCAGATGGCCGGTCCCGGCGAGCGATGCGTCGGGCTGACGCGGCGCAGGAACTTCGAACCGGGCAGGCCGCCGTCGCGCGCGAACGCGTACATCATGCGCGAGGTCGACATGATCGCGGCCAGTCCGCACACGTAGTTGATGAAGAACATCGCCAGTTCTAGGCAGACGCGAAAGCCCGCGGGAATGGGCGCGAGAATCGTCTCGAAGAAGCCGGTGCCCTGCTTCATGGCGGCGGTGAGATCGGGCATGACGAGCACGAAGCTGCACACCATCACATAGCCGAACACGGCCGACCAGAACACCGAGCCGATGATGCCCTTCGGCACGTTGCGCGCGGCGTCGTGCGTCTCTTCCGACGTGTGCGCGGAGGCGTCGAAGCCGGTGATGGTGTACGTCACCAGCAAGAGGCCCGACAGGAACGCGAGCGGCAGCGTCTGCTTCGGCCACGCGCTGCCGTCCGCGCCGGAAAAGTTGGTGAAGGTGAAGAGCCGATGCAGATCGAACGGCACCGGCGAATAGTAGAGCAGCGCGCCGATCAGCACGATGGTCACGATGAAGATCAGATAGCCGGACAGATCGGTGATCTTGCTCGCTATCCTGATGCCGCGCTGATTTAGTACGGCTTGCGAACAGGTGATGATCGCGAGAAACGCGGTCTGATGCCACCACGTCAGGCTATCGGGATTGACGCCGAACATCGGCGCGATCAACGTCTTGAAGAAGGGATCGTAGGTGCCGAAGTTGATCGCGCTGATCACGAAGATGAGGCCGATCAGATTCAGCCACGCGGTGAGCCAGCCCCAGCTCTTGCCGCCGAGAATCGAGCCCCAGTGATACAGCCCGCCCGCCGTGGGAAAGGCCGACGCGATCTGCGCCATCGATACCGCGACGATCAGCGCGAACAATGCGCCGAGCGGCCATCCCAGCCCGATCGACGCGCCGCCCGCCGCCGAAAGCGCGAGCTGAAACGCCGTGATGCCGCCCGACAGAATGCAGATGATCGAGAACGATACCGCGAAGTTCGAAAAGCCGTTCATGCGCCGGGACAATTCCTGTGCATATCCCATTTTGTGCAACAGACTCAGGTCGCTGTCGTTGCCTGCTTCAGACTGGTGCTTTGCGTCCATATCGACTCCGTCTCGGATGCCCCGCGCGGCGAGGCACGGCTCACGCCGACACTCACGGCGCATGGACGCGCCGTGAACCTCCGGAGGCGGCGCGCGGATCGGGATCGGCACGCCGCTTCCAGTCAATGGAAGTTAAGTGTCCAAATTTCCGCAGACCAGCCTTTTTTGCATCCGAGCGGAGCGACGACGACGCTATTTCGCCGCCGCGCCGATCCCATCCAGCGTCGCCATTGCGTCTGGCGGCAAGTCGAGATCGACCGTCGCGATGTTCTGCTCCAGATGCGCCACCGACGACGTTCCCGGAATCAGCAGAATATTCGGCGAGCGGCGCAGCAGCCATGCGAGCGCGACCTGCATCGGCGTCGCGTCGAGCTGCGATGCGGTCTTGCTGAGCGCATCGGATTGCAGCGGCGAAAAGCCGCCCAGCGGAAAGAACGGCACATACGCGATGCCCGCCTTGGCCGTGCTGTCGATCAATGCATCGTCGGCGCGCTGCGCGAGGTTATACATGTTCTGCACGCAGACGATCTTCGCGATGCCCTGCGCCTGCGTCACCTGCGCCGCCGTCACGTTCGACACGCCGATATGCTTTACCAGCCCCTTGCGTTGCAGTTCGGCGAGCGCGGTCATTTGCGGCTCGATATCGCCTTCGGTCGGCTTGGAGACATCGAACATCAGACGCAGATTCACGACATCGAGCGCGTCGAGCTTCAGATTGCGCAGATTGTCGTGCACCGCCGACTCGAGTTCCGCCGCCGACTGCGCGACGTTCCACGAACCATCCGCGCCGCGCTTGGCGCCGATCTTCGTGACAATGGTGAGATCGTCGCGATACAGATGCAGCGCTTCGGCAATCAGCCGGTTGGTGACATGCGGCCCGTAAAAGTCGCTGGTGTCGATATGCGTGATGCCGGATTCCACCACGGCGCGCAGCACCGCGATAGCCTGATCGTGATCCTTCGGCGGCCCGAAAACGTGCGGTCCCGCGAGTTGCATGGCGCCGTAGCCCATCCGCGTGACGGGACGGTCGCCCAGTTGGAAGGTGCCGGCGCGCGCTGCATCGGTCATTGCAAAGCTCCTGTTGAGTGAGTTCGGATACCCGTTGAGGTGTTCACATAGAATACGAATAATCATTCAGATTGTGTATTCGCATATGCGCACCGACGACCAGACCGGGCTGAAGGCCCGCAAGCAGCCACGCCAGGCGCGTTCGCAGGCCACCGTGGACGCGATTTTCGAAGCGACTATTCAGGTTTTACTGGCCGAAGGGCTGCCCAAACTGACGACCATCAAGGTCGCGGAGCGGGCGGGCGTGTCGGTCGGCTCGCTGTATCAGTACTATCCGCAGAAGCAGGCGCTGCTGTTCGCGCTGTTGCAGCGGCATCTGACCGCCGTATCCGATACGCTCGTGCAGGCGGCCGAATCGGCGCATGGTGCGCCGCTCGCGACGATGGTCAGCACCATCGTCGGCGCGTTCGTGAAGGCGAAGACGCGCAACGTCGATGCATCGCGTGCGCTGTATGGCGTCGCGGCGGAGCTCGATTCGCGCGGTTTCGTCCGCGAAATCGAGGCGCGCAATCAGGCCGCGTTCGCCGCGATGCTCGCATCGGCCTCCGATGTCGAATTCCGCGATATCGCCACCGCATCGTTCATGTTCACGGCCGCGCTGGTCGGGCCGACGCGCATGCTGCTCGAAGGCCACGCGTCGCCCGCGACGATCCGCAAGCTGCGCGGGCAGGTTGAATCGCTCTGTCTGGGATATCTCGAACGCGAGGCGCTGCCGAAGCCCCGCGCGCGCCGCGCGAAGACTGACGATGCTGCCTGAATTCGTCAGTTGATATGCGCATATGTGCGATCTCGCGCGCAAACGATTTGAAACCCCTCGACACAGGCGAAACATCTTGTATCATTTGTTAAGTGTTCACATAATGGAAAACATGGCATCGGCGCAGGGCACATCCTGACGCCGGCAAGCCAGTCCCGATACTGCTCGACTTCACGCGCACGTGGCCCGCAAAACAGGCCGTGGCGCGCGAGGGCATGAATCTGAGAGACCAAAAAAATGAATCGCAAAAAAGGGGGGATCACGAAGCTGACGGACGCAGTGTTCATCGGCATCGTGTGGACAGTGTCTTTCGCGGCGATTCCGCTGCACGCCGCGAAGACCTGGACCAACAGGAGCGAGACCACGCGTGTGGGACCCCGGGCCACGATGGTCCGGGCAACCGCGGGCGTCTCCGGAGACCATTCTTAAGTAGCACCCGCACGGCGCGCGCTTGCGCACCGTGCGATTCGCTTTCGTTATCGAACTATCGCCCATTCGAATTGTTAGGCTATTGCCACGCGGCTATAGTGCCTCTCACGGCATGAATTCCTGACAACGAACGACGAACGAAGATAGGAGACGAAGGCATGAACCGTATCGATTTGGCCCAGCGCACGGTGGTCGTCACGGGTGGCGCGCGCGGTATCGGTCTCGCGGTGGCGGAGCGCGCTTTGCAATCGGGCGCGGATGTCGCGCTGTGGGACGTCGACGGCGAACGGCTGTCGCGCACGGCAGCGGATCTCAAAGCCGCCTACAAGGAGCGCACCGTCAGCGACGCCGTGGTCGAACTCACCGATGAGGCCTCCGTCGATGCAGCCGCGCAGAAAGCCGTCGCCGCTCACGGCAAGATCGACATGCTCGTCAACAATGCCGGCATCACGGGCGGCAACGGCACGACCTGGGAACTCGCGCCCGACGTCTGGCGTCGCGTGATCGACGTCAATCTCATCGGGCCGTATCTGACGTGCCGCGCCGTCGTGCCGCATATGCTGAAGGCGGGCTACGGGCGCATCGTCAATGTGGCGTCGATCGCGGGCAAGGAAGGCAATCCGAATGCCTCGCACTACAGCGCGTCGAAGGCCGGGCTGATCGGTCTCACCAAGTCGCTCGGCAAGGAACTAGCGGGCAAGAATATCCTCGTCAACGCGGTTACGCCGGCCGCCGCCAAAACCGAAATCTTCGATTCGATGTCGCAGCAGCACATCGACTACATGCTCTCCAAAATCCCGATGAACCGCTTCCTCATGCCGCAGGAAGCCGCGTCGCTGATTCTCTGGCTGTCGTCCGAGGATTGCGCGTTCAGCACGGGCGCGGTGTTCGATCTGTCGGGCGGACGCGCGACCTACTAAGCGTTTCCGCCTTCGGGAGAGTCGCATGAACGATTCCGCATCGGCGGAAGGCCGCGTCACGTCCCGCGTGATGCGCCGCCTGCTGCCGTTTCTCTTGTTGATGTACGTGCTGGCGTTTCTGGATCGCGCGAATATCGGCTTCGCGCAAAAGGCCTTGCAGCAGGATACGGGGCTCACGAACGCGGCCTTCGCCTTCGGTGCGGGCGTGTTCTTCCTGGGCTACGCGATCTTCGAGGTGCCGAGCAATCTGCTGCTGCATCGCGTCGGCGCGAAGCTATGGATGTGCCGCATCATGGTGACGTGGGGTATCGTGTCGGCGGGCATGGCGTTCGCGCACAGCGCCACGGCGTTCTATACCTTGCGGTTTCTGCTCGGCGTCGCGGAGGCGGGGTTTTTTTCCGGGCATCGTCTATTACCTGACGCGCTGGTTTCCGCAATCTTCGCGGGCGCGCGCGCTCGGCGTGTTCTACTTCGGCGCGCCGCTCGCGTTCATCTTCGGTGCGCCGTTGTCGGGCTTGCTGCTCGATCTGCATGGCGCGTTCGGGCTGAAGGGCTGGCAATGGCTGTTTCTGGTCGAAGGACTGCTGGCGTCGATCGTCGGCGTGTGGGCGTTCTGGTATCTCGACGACGATCCCGCCAAAGCCAAATGGCTTCCCGACAATGAGCGCGCCTATCTCGTCTCGCGTCTCGCCGATGACTCGCGTTTCGCCTCGTCGCACGGGCCGCGCAGCGTGCTCGCGTCGCTGTTCGATGCGCGCGTATTGGTGCTGTGCTGCGTGTATTTTCTGATTCAGGCGGCGGTCTACGGCGTGGTGTTCTATCTGCCGCAGCAAGTGTCCGCGTTGCTCGGGACCAAGGTCGGTTTTCGTGTCGGACTGGTCACGGCGTTGCCGTGGGTCGTCGCCGTGATCGTGACGTGGATCGTGCCGCGTTACGCGGATCGCACGGGCAAGCATCGCGTGTGCGCGGTGTTGTTGCTGCTCGTGTCGGGTATCGCGATCTGCGTGTCGGGTGTGTCGAGCGTGCCGGCCGTTTCGTTGATCGCGCTGTGTTGCGCGGCGAGCGGCTTTATCGCGGCGCAACCGCTGTTCTGGACCTTTCCGACGCGCTATCTCACGGGCACGGCCGCCGAAGCCGCTTTTCATTCGACCAGCGCCGGGCTGATGGTGCTCGGTGGCGCGAGCGTGCTGGCCGCGCTCGTCATTGTCGCGCTCGTGCGCACGCCGGAATCTCATCCGATCGCAGGCGGAAAAACCGTCAAGGCATCCTGATCAATTTGAAGGAGACAAGCATGTCCATGCCAACCATTCGTCAGGTGCGCGCGTTCACCGTTCGCGGCGGCGGCGCCGATTATCACGATCAGGGCGCCGATCACTGGATCGATGATCACATCGCCACGCCGATGGCGCGTTACCCGGAGTATCGCCAGAGCCGTCAGTCGTTCGGGCTGAACGTGCTCGGTTCGCTGGTCGTCGAGATTGAAGCGAGCGACGGCACCGTGGGCTTCGCGGTGACGACGGGCGGCGAGATCGGCGCGTTTATCGTCGAGAAGCATCTGGCGCGTTTTCTCGAGGGCCAGCGCGTGACCGACATCGAAAAGATGTGGGATCAGATGTATAACGCGACGCTCTACTACGGGCGCAAGGGTATCGTGCTGAATGCGATTTCCGGCGTCGATCTGGCGCTGTGGGACTTGCTCGCGAAAGTGCGCAAGGAACCGGTGTTCCAGTTGCTCGGCGGTCCGGTGCGCGACGAACTGCAGTTCTATGCGACGGGCGCGCGTCCCGATCTCGCAAAGCAGATGGGTTTTATCGGCGGCAAGATGCCCTTGCAACACGGCCCGGCGGAAGGCGAGGAAGGTCTTGCGAAGAACATCGCCAAGCTCGCGGACATGCGCTCGAAAGTCGGCGACGACTTCTGGCTTATGTTCGATTGCTGGATGAGCCTCGACCTCAACTATGCGAAGCGGCTGGCGACGGCCGCGCACGAATACGGCCTCAAATGGCTGGAAGAAACGCTGCCGCCCGACGATTACTGGGGCTATGCCGAACTGCGCCGCTCGGTGCCACGCGGCATGATGGTGACGACCGGCGAACACGAAGCGACGCGCTGGGGCTTCCGCATGCTGTTCGAGATGGGTTGCGCGGACCTCGTGCAGCCGGACGTGGGCTGGTGCGGCGGCATCACGGAACTCATCAAGATTTCCGCACTCGCCGATGCGCATAACGTGCTGGTCGTGCCGCATGGTTCGTCGGTGTACAGCTATCACTTCGTCGTCACGCGACACAACTCGCCGTTCGCCGAGTTCCTGATGATGGCGCCGCAAGCCGATCAGGTCGTGCCGATGTTCACGCCTTTGCTGCTCGACGAACCCGTGCCGGTGAACGGCCGCATGAAGGTGCCGGAGACGCCGGGCTTCGGCGTGCGGCTGAATCCGGAGTGCGCGTTGTCGCGTCCGTATACGCATTGAGACCGCGCGGATAGCCGCTCTTTCTTTGACAGTTTGAGACGAAAACGCGAAGCACTGCCGCTTATTATTTTGCGGGTGGTTTTCGTGATTCGCTAGTTGATTACTGTCAAGGGAGAAGCAGCACATATGTCCGCATCACATCAAAATTTATCCGCGATCCTAATGGCAGCCTGTCTGGCTTTCGGACTTGCTTCGGCGCACGCGGCGAATCCGCCGGCATCGTCGGCGACGCAGCTCAACTGGCCTCGCGAACTGGATGCCGCCGATCAGCGAATCGAGATGTATCAACCGCAGATCGAATCCTGGAATGGCAACCGCATCGCGGGACGCGCCGCCGTGGCCGTCGGCGCTGTGAGCGGCAACGCCGCGCCCACGTACGGTGTCGCGCATTTCACCGCGACGGCCGATATCGACAAGTCCGCGGGACTGGTGCATCTGTCCGATATCCAGATCGCCGATGTGAGCGTGCCGACCGATGCCAACGTCGCATCGAAAGTGAAGAGCGCGATCGTCGCTCACTTGCCGGCGCAGGGCATGACGGTATCGCTCGATCAGTTGCAGACGAGTTATGCCGTGTCGAAGCAGCTCGATCAGTCCGCGCGGGTCGCGGTGCAGAATCCGGTGCCGAACATCGTCTTCGAATCGACGCCGACCATCCTCGTGATGCTCGACGGCGATCCGGCCTGGCGCGCCGTGAGCGGCTCGAGCTATCAGCGCGCGATCAACAGCCGCGCGATGCTGCTCAAGGACGGCGCGGGCCATCTCTATTTGAATGCATCGGGATACTAGTACGCGGCCGATTCGCTGACCGGGCCGTGGGCGATCATCGGCAAGCAGCCGACCGCGCTGCTCGCCGCTGCGAATGCCGCCGACGCCGTGCAGAAAGCCGATCCGATGCTGCCGCAAAACGGCAAGCCCGCGCCGCAGCCGTCGGCCGTGCTGATCGCGTCGCACCCGACCGAACTCGTCACAACCGATGGCCCGGCGAAGCTCGAACCCGTCGCGGGCACCAGCCTGCTGACGATCACCAATACGGATCACGCCGTGTTCGTGCTGCCGCAGACGAACCAGTACTACGTGCTGGTGTCGGGCCGCTGGTTCGCGGGCGCGTCGGAGAAAGGTCCGTGGACTTACGTCGCCGGACGCGACTTGCCGAAGGATTTCGCGAAGATTTCGCCGCACGATCCGAAGGCCAACGTGCTCGTGTCCGTGCCCGACACGCCGCAAGCGAAGGAAGCGGCCATCGCCGCCACCATTCCGCAGACGGCGACCGTGTCGCGCGCGAAGGCGTCGCTGGCGGTCCACTATGACGGCGCGCCGCATTTCGAATCGATCCAGGGCACGTCGCTGCAATACGCGGTCAACACGGCGACGCCGGTGATCGAAGTGAGCAAGTCGCAGTACTACTCGGTGCAGAGCGGCGTGTGGTTCGTCGCCGCCGCGCCGACCGGCCCGTGGGCGGTCGCCACCGAGGTTCCGGGCGCGATCTACACGATCCCGGTCCAGTCGCCCTTGCACTATGTGACCTACGTGCAGATCTACAACGTGATGCCGACGACCGTCGTGGTCGGTTACACGCCGGGCTACACGGGCGTGATGGTCGGCAGCGACGGCACGGTGGTGTACGGCACGGGCTACGTCTATCAGCCTTATGTCGGCGCGACCTACTATTACGGCTATCCCCCGACATACGGCTACGACGCCGGCTTCGCGATGGACGCCGCCGCTGGCTTCGCGTTCGGCTTCGCCGTGGGCGCGATCTGGGGCTCGTGCACGCCGTACTGGGGTCCATACTGGGGCGGCGGTTGGGGCGGCTGGGGCAATGTCAACATCAACCAGACGAACTTTTATGGCCGATGGGGCAACGGCACCGTGACGCACGTCGCGGGCTACAACCCGTGGACCGGCAACGAATTCCGTGGCGCGGCGGGCAGCGGTTTTAATCCGGCGACCGGCACGCACTGGCAAGGCGCGCGCGGCGCGGCCTTCAATCCGTACAACGGCAATTTCGCGGCGGGTCGCGGCGGCTCGTTTGCGAACCCTTCGACACGGGACGCGAAGGCTGGGGCCGTTCGGGCGTGGCAGGCAACGTGAATACGGGCAACTTCGCGGGCGGCCGGGAAGGCGCGGTCAACAACGCGTACACCGGCGCGCATGCGGCGGGCCGCTCGGGCATCGAAGGCAATGCCTACAACGGCAACTACGCGGCGGGTCACGAAGCGGCGGGCTACAACCCGTCGACGGGACGCGCGGCGGCGGCGCAGCGCGGCGTCGTCGGCAACGCGCAGACGGGGCAGGCTCAGGCGGTCGATCGCGGCGTCGTGACCAACGCATCGCGCGGCAATGCGGTGGCGTGGAACAATGGCGATGTCTATGCATCGCACGATGGCAACGTCTATCAGCACACGCAAGGCGGCGGCTGGCAGCAGCACACGTCGAACGGCTTGCAGCCCGTATCGCATGACAATGGCGCGCTGAACAGCAACCTCGACCAGATGCGTCAGGCGCGCGACGCCGGCGATCAGCGCTTCGGCAACCGGATGGGCGGGGGTGGTGGGTTTGGCGGCGGTGGCGGCGGAGGCTTCCGCAGCGGTGGCTTTGGCGGTGGCGGTGGCTTCCACGGTGGCGGCGGCTTTCATGGCGGAGGCTTCCGGCGTTAAGAAGGCTTCGCTCGACACGATTTGACGCATCAGGATGGCGGCCTTCGCCGTCATCCGCTGAACAGGGAGGAGACGCTCATGCTTCTGGAAAACAAGGTCGTCGTGGTAACGGGCGGTTCGCGCGGCATCGGCCGGGCGATTGCTTTGGCAAGCGCGCGCGAAGGCGCGGATGTCGCCATCAACTACTGGGGCGACAACGACAAGTCGTACAACAAGGGCTCGGCGGTCGAGACGATCATCAAGGAAATCGAAAAGCTCGGACGCCGCGCGATTGCCGTCGAAGGCAACGTCGCCGATCACGCGACGGGCAAGACGCTGATCGAGCGCACGGTCGAAGCTTTCGGGCGCGTCGACGTGCTGTCGAGCAACGCGGGCATCTGTCCGTTTCATGCGTTTCTCGACATGCCGCCATCGGTCTATGAAACGACGGTTGCCGTGAATCTCAACGGCGCATTTTTCGTGACGCAAGCCGCGGCCAATCAGATGAAAACGCAAGGCACGGGCGGCGCGATCATCGCGACGAGTTCGATCAGCGCGCTCGTCGGCGGCGGCATGCAGACGCATTACACGCCGACCAAGGCAGGCGTGCACTCGCTGATGCAATCGTGCGCCATCGCGCTCGGGCCGTACGGCATCCGCTGCAATTCGGTGATGCCCGGCACCATCGCGACCGATCTGAACGCCGAGGATCTTTCCGACAAGGAAAAGCGCGCGTATATGGAAAAACGCATTCCGCTCGGACGATTGGGCGAACCCGACGACGTCGCGCAATGCGTGGTGTTCCTCGCCTCCGATCGCGCGCGATACGTGACCGGCGCGTCCTTGCTCGTCGACGGCGGCCTGTTCGTCAACCTTCAGTGATTCTTCAGTAATGCGACGCCGCCGAGTACTTGCGCAATAGCGCGATAAAGTATTCGGCGGGCTCGGACAGCGTTTCGAACTTGCGTCGCAAGAGGCCGAAGCCCGACAGACTCTTGCCGATTTCGACCGGCAATTCGATCAGCAACTGCGCGCGCAGATAATCGCGCACGACGGATTCGGGCAGGATCGCGACCGCCTCGCTGTTCTGCAGCAGTTGCAGCGTCGCGAAGATCGACGCGCATTCGACGATATCGGCGGGCGTGGTCAAGCCCGCGCGCGAGAGTTCTTCCTCGAAGAGATTGCGCGCGGGACTCGTGATCGGTTGAAGAATCCACGGCCAGCTCACCAGCATGTCGAGCGCGAGCGTCGTTTTGGACGCCAGCGGATGCGACGCGCGCACGACGAGGCGCATCGGCTCGCGCGCGAGCGGTTCGAAGTCGAAGTCGTTGTGTTGAAGCGGCGTCGTCAGTCGGCCGAGCGCGAGATCGATTTCGCGGCGATGCAGCAACTGCACGACCTGATTGCTGGTCTCGCCGAGGATGCGCACGTTCAGCAACGGCCGTTCGGATTTCAGTTCGGTGACGGCCATCGCGAGGACATCGGGCGCGGCGCCCATGATCGCGCCGACGGTGAGTTGACCGTGACCGCCGCGCCGCTTGTTGTCGAGATCGTCGGCGAAGCGCGTGAGATCGGCGAGCGAACGGCGTGCATAGGCGAGCGCCGCGTGACCGAGCGGCGTCGGATGCATGCCGCGCGCGTTGCGTTCGAACAGCAGGAAGCCGAACGCGTCCTCGATATCGCCGAGCATGCGGCTCGCGCTCGGTTGCGCGACATTGATCGCTTCGGCGGCCTTATGCAGATTGCGCGCATCGTCGAGCGCGACCAGCAGCGCGAGATGCTTGAACTTCAGGCGGTTGACGAGGGCGCTCTGCGTGGCGTTTTGGTTCATACGTCGGTCCGAGTGATGTAATGCAATAGAAGCGCTGGCTGATACGGTTTTGCGATCGACCAATCCTGATTACGGATTGTCGTGTTATCGGTCGGCGAATTATAGTCGCAGCACATCGAGTCCCGAACACAGGGATTCACCAATCAAAACAAGGTGGGCCGCCATGATGCAGACAGTGGCATTCCGCATGACCCTGAAGCCGGGCATGCGCGAGGAATACGAACGGCGTCATCGCGAGATTTGGCCTGAGCTGGCGCAAGCGCTGAGCGCGGCGGGCATTCGCGATTACTGGATCTTTCTCGACGAATCGACCGGACATCTGTTCGCCAGCTATAAGCGCACCGACACGCATACAACCGATGCATTGCCGGCGCTGCCCGTCATGCGCAAATGGTGGGATTACATGGCCGAACTGATGGATACGCACGCGGACAAGGCGCCCGTCGGGATTCCGCTCACGCCGGTCTTTCATCTTCCCTGAAACGTTCGTCCAGCTTCGCGAGGAACGCACCATGCAGGTCGTCGATCCGCACATTCATTTGTGGAACCTCAAGACGCATCATTATCCCTGGCTCGCGAATCCGCAGACGTCGTTCGTCGGCGATGCGCGCGAGCTCAAGCACGATTATTTGCTGAGCGATTTGTTGCGCGACGCGGAAGGCATCGACGTGCTGAAGCTCGTGCATGTCGATGCGAACCACGATCCCGCCGATCCGGTCGAGGAAACGCGCTGGCTGCAAGGCATCGCCGATGGCGAAGGGCGCGGCATGCCGAACGGCATTGTCGCGGGCGCGGATTTGTCGTCGGACAACGCGCCGCAAGTGCTCGAAGCGCACGCGGCCTTCGCGAACACGCGCGGCATCCGGCAGATTCTCAACGTGCATGACAACCCGCTCTACGACTATGTGGGACGCCATTACATGCGCGAGCCGCAATGGCGCAAGCACTTCGCGTTGTTGAAGCGCTTCGACGTGTCGTTCGATTTGCAACTGTATCCGTCGCAGATGGAAGAGGCCGCGCAACTCGCGCGCGAACACGCGGATACGCAGTTTATCGTGAATCATGCGGGCATGTTCGTGGATCGCAATGCGCCGCAGGGGTATCGCGCGTGGCGTGAAGGCATGCGCGCGCTGGCCGCGTGCCCGAACGTCGCCGTGAAGGTCAGCGGCTTCGCGATGTTCGATCACGAATGGACCGTCGAAAGCCTGCGTCCTTACGTGCTCGAAACGATCGATACCTTCGGCTGCGAGCGCGCGATGTTCGCATCGAACTTTCCGGTCGATGGCTTGTTCGGCACGTATGCGGCGCTATGGAACGCCTACGCGCAAATCGTCGGCGATGTGAGCGCAAGCGAAAAGGACGCGTTGTTCATGCGCAATGCGGAGCGCATCTACCGCATTTAAGGAGACACGGCATGACCACGGAAAAGCCGCCAAGGCTCGAACTGAAGCACGCGAGCAAGTCGTTCGGCCGCGTGCGTGCGTTGGGCGACGGCAGCCTGCAACTGCGCGCCGGCGAAGTGCACGCGTTGCTCGGCGAAAACGGCGCGGGCAAATCGACGCTCGTGAAACTGCTCGCGGGCGTGTATCAGCCGGATACGGGCGAACTGCTCGTCGATGGCGTCGCGCGCACCTTTGCCAATCCCGCCGAAGCGCGCGATGCGGGCCTCGCCGTCATCTATCAGGAACCGACGCTGTTCGCCGATCTGTCGATTGCGGAGAACATCTACATGGGGCGTCAGCCGCGGGATCGCCTCGGGCGCATTCGTTAGGACGCGATGCATCGCGAAGTGGATGCGCTGTTGTCGTCGCTCGGCGTGAATCTGCGTGCGCAGCAACTGGTGCGCGGCTTGTCGATCGCGGATCAGCAGGTGGTGGAAATCGCCAAGGCGTTGTCGCTCGATGCAAACGTGCTGATCATGGACGAACCGACCGCAGCGCTGTCGTTGCCCGAAGTGGAGCGCTTGTTCAGCATCGTGCGCTCGCTGCGTGAACGCGATGTCGCGATTCTCTTCATCACGCATCGGCTCGACGAAGTCTTCGCGTTGACGCAGCGCATGACGATCATGCGCGACGGCATGAAGGTCTACGACGCGCTGACCGAAGACATGAGCATCGACGCCATTGTCAGCAAGATGGTGGGCCGCGATCTCGACACGTTCTATCCGAAAGCCGACGTGACGCCCGGCGACGTGCGTCTGTCGGTGCGCAATCTCACGCGCGAAGGCGTATTCAAGAACGTCTCCTTCGATGTCCGCGCGGGCGAGATCGTCGCGCTGGCGGGACTGGTGGGCGCGGGCCGCAGCGAAGTCGCGCGCGCAATTTTCGGCATCGATCCCGTCGATGGCGGCGAGGTGAAGATCGCGGGCAACAAGCTTGCGTTGGGTCATCCGGCGGCGGCCGTGCGTGCGGGGCTTGCACTCGTGCCCGAAGACCGTCGCGCGCAAGGACTGGCGCTGGAGTTGAGCATCGCGCGTAATTCGTCGCTGACGGTGCTCGGGCGTCTCATGAAACACGGCCTGATTTCCGCGCGCAGCGAATCGACGCTCGCGAACGACTGGGGCAAGCGTCTGCGTTTGAAAGCGAGCGATCTCGATGCGCCCGTGGGCACGCTATCCGGCGGCAATCAGCAGAAGGTCGTGCTCGGCAAATGGCTCGCGACGAATCCGAAGGTGCTGATCATCGACGAACCGACGCGCGGTATCGACGTAGGCGCGAAAGCGGAGGTGTATCGCACGCTCGCGGAGCTCGTGAAGGAAGGCATGGCCGTGCTGATGATTTCGAGCGAGTTGTCCGAAGTGCTCGGCATGGCGGATCGCGTGCTGGTGATGCACGAAGGCCGGATCAGCGCGGATATTTCGCGCGCCGATGCGAACGAGGAACGGGTGATGAGCGCAGCGCTGGGCACATCAGGTACATCGCCGCAAACACTGGGACGCGCAGCATGATGACGAGACATTCCCCCACCATGCCCGCCATGCCGCCGAACGACACCAAGCGCGAGAGCATCGCGGTCACCATCGCGAAGAGCCGCGAGTTGACGCTGTTTATCGTGCTGCTCGTATTGATCGGCGCGACGGCGGCGGCCAAGCCGGACTTTCTGAACCTGCAGAATCTGCGCGACGTGTTGCTCAATGTATCGATCATCGGCTTGCTGACGGCGGGCATGACGATCGTGATGTTGATGCGGCATATCGATCTCTCTGTCGCGTCGGTCGTCGGCGTGAGCGAGTATGCGGTCGGCAGCCTGTTCGTGATGTTTCCGCATATGCCGGTGATCGTCGCGATGCTCGCGGGTATCGGCATCGGGCTCGCGATCGGCGCGGTGAATGGCGCGCTCGTTACGTTCGGACGCGTGCCGTCGCTGGTTGCCACATTGTCGACGCTGTATATCGTGCGCGGCGCGGATTACGCGTGGGTCCACGGCGGCCAGATCAACGCGACGAGTCTGCCCGATGCCTTCGCGTCCATCGCGACCGGCTCGCTGCTCGGCGTGCCGAATCTCGTGCTGATCGCGTTGTCGATCTATCTGAAGCAGTATCGCGGCGGACGCGAGCATTACGCGATCGGCTCGAACCCCGAAGCGGCGCGTCTCGCGGGCATCAGCGTGGACAAGCGCGTGATGATCGGCTTCCTGCTCTCGGGCGCGATTGCGGGACTTGCGGGCGTGTTGTGGCTCGCGCGTTTCGGCACCGTCGATGCCAGTACGGCGAAGGGCATCGAGTTGCAAGTGGTCGCGGCGGCGGTGGTCGGCAGCGTCGCGATCACGGGCGGCGTCGGCACGGTCATGGGCGCGACGCTCGGCGCGCTCGTGCTCGGCGTGATCAATATCGCGCTGGTCGTGCTGCGCGTGTCGCCGTTCTGGCAACAGGCCATTCAGGGCGCGCTGATCGTCGCGGCGATCACGCTCGATACTTTGCTCGCGCGTTCCGTCGCGCGTCGCATGATGAGGAAACGCGATCATGGCTAAACCCGATTCCGCTTTGTCCACGGCCAAGCGCCGACACCTGCAATGGGAAGCGATGCTCGTCATCGTGCTCGTCGTGTCGGTGATCGCGGGCCGCGTGCTCTCGCCGATGTTTCTGTCGAGCGCGAACATCTCCAACATGCTCGCCGACTTTACCGAGATCGCGTTGATCGCGCTGCCGATGACGCTCATCATCGTCGCGGCCGAAATCGATCTGTCGGTGGCGTCGGTGCTCGGCGCATCGAGCGCGCTGATGGGCGTGCTCTGGCACATGGGCTTGCCGATGCCGCTCGTGATCGTCATCGTGCTGATCGCGGGGACGCTTGCGGGGCTGCTCAACGGGCTGGTGATCGTGCGCTTCAATCTGCCGTCGCTTGCGGTCACCATCGGCACTTTGGCCTTGTTTCGCGGACTGGCGTACGTGTTGCTCGGCGATCAGGCCATCGCGGATTTTCCGGCGGCGTACACGGCGTTCGGCATCAACACGGTCGGCGATTCGTTCCTGCCGATGCCGTTCATCCTCGTCATTCTCGGCGCGATCGGCTTTGCCGTGCTGTTGCAGGCGACGCCTTTCGGACGCAGCCTGTTCGCCATCGGTGCGAATCCGACGGCCGCGCAATTTTCCGGCATCGAAGTGGCGAAGACGAAGATCAAGCTCTTCATGATGTCCGGCGCAATGGCCGCGCTCGCGGACGTCGTCTACACGCTGCGCTTCACCAGCGCGCGCGGCGACAACGGCGAAGGCTTCGAGTTGTCGGTGATCGCGGCGGTGTTGTTCGGTGGCATGAGCATCTTCGGCGGACGCGGCTCGATGATCGGCGTGCTCTTGTCGCTGCTCATCATCGGCGTGCTGCGCAATGCGTTGACGCTCGCGGATGTTTCGAGCGAAACGCTGACCATCGTGACGGGCGCGCTGCTGCTGTCGTCCGTGCTGATTCCGAATCTCGTCGCGCGCTGGCGGGCGGCGCGCGAGAAGCGTCTGATGACGCAGGCCGTGTGATCGTGTTCGTTGAAAATCAGCGCAATCGTGCGCAATAACAGGAGACTGTCGACATGAAGAGAAGCTTTCGTTTGATGCGCGCGCCGCTACTCGCGGCGGCGCTAATGGCCGCGACCGTGGCGCTGTCCGCGAACGCCGCCGATGTGAAGAGCGGCCTGAAAATCGCCTTCGTGCCGAAGCAGATCAACAATCCGTACGAAGTCATCGCGGACGACGGCGGCATGGCCGCGATCAAGGAGATGAAGGGCGACGGCAAGGTGGTCGGGCCGTCGGATGCGGGCGCGTCGTCGCAGGTGAGCTATATCAACACGCTGATCACGCAGCGGCAGAACGCCATCGTGATCGCCGCGAACGATGCCAACGCGCTCGTGCCGTATCTGAAGAAAGCGATGTCGCAGAACATCAAGGTCGTGACCTTCGATTCCGACACCGCACCCGATGGCCGGCAGATTTTCGTCAATCAAGTGGAGTCTGAAGCAATTGGACGCGGGCAGATTCAGTTGCTGTCGAAACTGATCGGCGGCGAAGGCGAATTCGCGATTCTCTCCGCGACGCCGAACGCGACGAACCAGAATACGTGGATCAAGTTCATGCAGGACGAATTGAAGAAGCCCGAGTATTCGAAGATGAAGCTCGTCAAAATCGCCTACGGCAATGACGACGATCAGAAGTCGTTCGTCGAAACGCAAGGCTTGTTGCAGGCGTATCCGAACCTGAAGGGCATTATCGCGCCGACGACGGTCGGCATCGCGGCGGCGGCGCGGTATATCCAGAGCTCGCCCGCCAAAGGCAAGGTGATGGTGACGGGCCTCGGCACGCCGAACCAGATGCGCGCGTTCATCAAGAATGGCACGGTGAAGGCGTTCCAGTTGTGGGATCCGGGCCAGTTGGGCTATCTCGCGGCGTATGCGGCGGCCAATCTTGCGTCGGGCACGATCACGGGCAAGGAAGGCGATTCGTTCGAAGCGGGCAAGCTCGGCAAGCGCACGGTAGGCAAGAGTGGCGAAGTCATTCTCGGACCGCCGACCACATTCGATTCGTCGAATATCGACAACTTCAATTTCTGATCGACGACTGATACAAGCCGCTGGCTGAATGCCCCGCTTTCCGAGCGGGGCCTTTTTTGTGCGCCCAGCATGGGCGCACTCTTGCGGGTGCAAGTCGCGCGGCAAGTTGACCACAGCGAGCGAAGTGAAGCGCAACTGCGGAAGGGCGACCGACCGTGGGGAGGAAGCGTGGAGCGAAACTGCGGGCCGATGAACAAGAACCGGATAGAAGGCGCTGCCGAGCAGGGCGAGCGGGCAAGAAGCCGCGAAGCTCTTGTGGTCAACGCAAAGCAGCGTAGATTCGGCGGTCGTGCAGGGAAGGAGTGTGTTCTTACCTGGGGAGATCTCG